>NZ_CP129971.1:2834211-3166317 GCF_030503855.1 Marivirga salinae
GATAAATTTTTAATGAAGTTTTTTAAAATTGGCTTAGGCTTATTTGCAATCGTTTTTCTATTAAATTATTTACGTGAAGAGTGGGGTGTTAGTGATTTTAGCAATGAAGAGCTTACTGAATTACAACAGGAAACCTTAGTAAATACTGATTATGGTTCAGGTGCATTGGATGAAAAACAAGGTGGTATATCTTCGATTCCACGTGGTATAGTCGATGTCCTATTTCGCCCATTTATATGGGAAACGAATAATATCTTATCTTTAGCCTCAACAATTGAAATTAACTTTGTCGTGATTTTATTATTGGTTAAAAGGAAATCAGTTTTTCAATTTATTAGAAATGGTTTAAGGCATAGACTATCAACATTTACATTGGCTTTTGTGGGTCTTTATGTGGTAACAATTGGTCTATTTGAAAATAATATTGGTATTATAGCCCGCCACCGTGCGATTATCTTTCCTTTCCTCTTCCTCATGGCATTTGCTTATGATGATAAAGTCAAAAGAGCCTATCAACAGTTTTTATGGAGAAAAAGAAAGCAAGCTGAGATTAACCGCAATACCTGTCCCGCACAGTAAGTCGGGAGACGGAGAGACGCAAAGGGGTTTAATTATTAATTAGTGATTGGATAATTAATAATTGGGGCCGATTGTTTTAATTATTAGTGTCCTTTGTGTAATCCTCAGTGCAACTCAGTGGTTAAATTTCTTTCAGCTTTAGCTGATATTTACTTAGTGCCCTTTCCCGATTTGTCGGGACATGTTGTGAAATCCTCCGTGTAACTCCGTGGTTAACACCTTTCAGCTTTAGCTGAATAAACCTTGCGTCTTAGCGTCTTCGCGGTTAACTTTGCCCCATGCAAAAACCCACAGCCATTGTCTTCGGTAGCTACCTGCCATCTGTCATCAACTTCCGTAAACCTTTACTCACCGCTCTCCAAGCAAAAGGTTATAAAGTCATTGCTCTAGCCCCAGGCAATGATGAAGCCACCGAACAAACTTTGGCAGAACTGGATGTAGAATTTATACAAGTCCCCTTAGGCAGAACAGGCTTTAATCCCCTCCAAGATTATAAAACACTTCAATTTCTTAAAATGCTATTTAAGGAGCTTCAGCCGGAGGTAGTCATCACTTACACCATAAAGCCCAATATTTATGGCAGCTGGGCAGCAAAAAGCCTTAAAAACGCCAAAGTATTGGCTTGGATCACCGGACTTGGTTATGTCGGCATGGAAGCCGATACTTTTAAAAGAAAATTAGTCCGCTCGGTGATTTTTAAGCTTTATAAAAAAGCCTTTTCAAAACTACCTTTTATCGCCTTTCAAAACCCAGATGATCAACAGTTTTTCAAGCAACATAATTTGCTTAAATCACAAGCTAAGCAAACCATAACAGCCGGTTCAGGAGTGGATTTAAATCATTATCCCAAAGCAAAACCACAAGTCAGCCCTATTAAATTTTTATTAACAGCCCGTTTAATAGGAGCAAAGGGCGTAAATGAATACTTAGCCGCAGCGAAAATTATCAAGAAAGATTATCCTGAAGTTATTTTTCAACTCATAGGCATGACCGATGAAGGCAATCCAGATTCACTGGAAGAAAAGGAGCTGAATGAATTGCATGAAGAAGGTATAATAGAATATTTAGGCTTTCAATCTGATGTGCGAAAGTATTTGGCAGAATGTTCTGTATTTGTTTTGCCGTCTTATTACAGAGAAGGAACACCAAGAACTATATTAGAATCCTTAGCCATGGCTAAACCCATCATCACTACCGATAACCCAGGTTGCAGAGAAACAATTGATGGAGATAAAAATGGCTATTTAATTCCAGTAAAAGATGCAGCATCATTGGTAAAAGCCATGAAATTCTTTATAGAAGACCCAGCTTTAATAGAAAAGAAAGGGGAGGAGAGCTACCGACTTGCCACAGAGAAATATGATGTTAATAAAGTAAATGAGCATTTGTTTGAGTTTATGGGGATAGAATAGAGTAAATCATCCCCATTCCCAGACAAAAGCAGCCCTTCCGCCTGCTTCCGACTGGTGGAAATTACTGCCGCCTCAGGCGGATTTTAGCTATGAAATGCCACTTTATACTCCTAAAACTAGCTGATATCCCGTGCCAGAGGCACCTAGTAAAAATCGCCAGCGGGACGCAGGCGATAGGGCAATGTCGTTAAGTTAAGATAATTTCTCTTCTCCAATAGGAGAAGGATTAAAGGATTTGCCTGCCAGCCTTTGGCTGGAGGCTTAATAAAAGCTTAACTTAACGACATTGGGCGATAGGGTGTGCAAAATATTCCCAAAGTACTCAAAGCAGCTCCCATCCTTAAAAAAGGAGGGCTAGGCTGGTTGTACCATAATCTAAGAGAAGGAAATTCGGTCTGACGTTTTTTCAGATTAATTGAAATGCTGAATTGTCCCCATTTACTGAAAATTTTATCCAAGATTCATAGCTTCTGACCGATACTAGCACATCCAATGCTCTATGCATCGGAGTTAATGAGCAAAATTTTAACATAAAAAAAGCCCTTTAAGCTTAATTAAAGGGCTTTTTTGCTTTGAAACGTGATCCGTTCAGGGTTTGAGCCAGATACCTTCCCGCCTTTGCAAGTCGGGATGCTCTATCCATTTGAGCTAACGGAAAAAATTTGCAATAAAAAAGCCTATCCAAAATGTTTGAATAGGCTTTGTAGAAGTGATCCGTTCAGGGTTTGAGCCAGATGCCTTCCCGCCTTTGCAAGTCGGGATGCTCTATCCATCTGAGCTAACGGAAAAAAAAAGCAATAAAAAAGCCTATCCAAAATGTTTGAATAGGCTTTGTAGTAGTGATCCGTTCAGGGTTTGAGCCAGATACCTTCCCGCCTTTGCAAGTCGGGATGCTCTATCAATCTGAGCTAACGGAAAAAAATTGCAATAAAAAAGCCTATCCAAAATGTTTAAATAGGCTTTGTAGTAGTGATCCGTTCAGGGTTTGAGCCAGATACCTTCCCGCCTTTGCAAGTCGGGATGCTCTATCCATCTGAGCTAACGGAAAAAAAATACAATAAAAAAAGCCTATCCAAAATGTTTAAATAGGCTTTGTAGTAGTGATCCGTTCAGGGTTTGGGCCAGATACCTTCCCGCCTTTGCAAGTCGGGATGCTCTATCCATTTGAGCTAACGGAAAAAAATACAATAAAAAAGCCTATCCAAAATGTTTGAATAGGCTTTGTAGTAGTGATCCGTTCAAGGTTTGAGCCAGATACCTTCCCGCCTTTGCAAGTCGGGATGCTCTATCCATTTGAGCTAACGGAAAAAATTTGCAATAAAAAAGCCTATACAAAATGTTTGAATAGGCTTTGTAGTAGTGATCCGTTCAGGGCTTGAGCAAGATACCTTCCCGCCTTTGCAAGTCGGGATGCTCTATCCATTTGAGCTAACGGAAAAAAATACAATAAAAAAGCCTATCCAAAATGTTTGAATAGGCTTTGTAGTAGTGATCCGTTCAGGGTTTGAGCCAGATACCTTCCCGCCTTTGCAAGTCGGGATGCTCTATCAATCTGAGCTAACGGAAAAAAATTGCAATAAAAAAGCCTATCCAAAATGTTTAAATAGGCTTTGTAGTAGTGATCCGTTCAGGGTTTGAGCCAGATACCTTCCCGCCTTTGCAAGTCGGGATGCTCTATCCATCTGAGCTAACGGAAAAAAAAGCAATAAAAAAGCCTATCCAAAATGTTTGAATAGGCTTTGTAGTAGTGATCCGTTCAGGGTTTGAGCCAGATACCTTCCCGCCTTTGCAAGTCGGGATGCTCTATCCATTTGAGCTAACGGAAAAAATTTGCAATAAAAAAGCCTATCCAAAATGTTTGAATAGGCTTTGTAGTAGTGATCCGTTCAGGGTTTGAGCCAGATACCTTCCCGCCTTTGCAAGTCGGGATGCTCTATCCATCTGAGCTAACGGAAAAAAAGCAATAAAAAAGCCTATCCAAAATGTTTGAATAGGCTTTGAAACGTGATCCGTTCAGGATTCGAACCTGAGACCTACTGCTTAGAAGGCAGTTGCTCTATCCAGCTGAGCTAACGGACCATTTTTATATATTCGTTTAGGAAAATTCACCGCTTTTCCCTTAAGCGAGTGCAAAGAAAAGCATTTCTATTTTTTTATACAAAGCTTTTCTCATGAATTCTTATAAAAATATTTTTAATATTTATTAGAGGCTGTGAATGAATAACTTAATTGAAAGAAAATTTTAAGCTAAGCCCACCAAAGTAATCCCATCACCACCTCTTTCTTCGTGTTCGTTTTTTAATGACTTCACATAATTATACTGCCTTAAGTAATCTCGGATAAATCTTCTTAGGATTCCATCGCCTCGACCATGCAATATACTGACTTCATTATAGCCTAATACCATAGCGTCATCAATGAATCTATCCACTGCCTGAATGGCTTCTTCTGCACGCATTCCCCTAACATCTATCTGATGATTGAAATTAGTGCTGCGTTCCACCATACCAGTAGAAGTGCCAGAGAAACTCTTCTTTTTCTCTTTTTTGATGGCTGTCTTAGACATTCTTTCCAATCGGTTTAGCTTTATTTTGGATTTCAATTCTCCCAACATGATTTCAGCTTCTTTTTGTCCTAATGCTAAAACTTCACCAATCGTATCCTGTCCTTTTATTTTGACATAATCACCCACTTTGATATCACCTTCCGCTGTTTTAAAAACTGGTTTTGAAGGTTTAGCGGGTTTGTTCTCGACAAGCAGGCTCCATCTTTTGATCGTAATCTGTGAGCTGTTTACGGGCTTTCTTAGTCCGCTCTTTTTCTGCTTGCGATTCTTTTATTTCCCTGATCGCTTGCTCTACTCTCTTATTGGCTTCCTTAATAATGGATTTCGCTTCTTGCTTAGCCTCTATGATGATCTGCTTCTTTTGGGATTTCAGAAATTCATTGAGCTCGTCATAATCCTGAGCACTTTTTTCCAAGTGACCTTCTCTCTTTTGAATTTCTTTGATTTTACCCTCTAGTTCTCTTTTTTCCTTCCCTAATTGATTTAAAAGCTTGTCGTAATTCACTCGTTCAGTACCAATTTTTCCTTTGGCTTTATTCAAAATAGCAGGAGGGATGCCCATTTTTTCAGCCACTTCTATGGCAAAGGAACTACCCGGCTTGCCAATTTCCAATTCATAAAGCGGTTCCAGATTACGCTCATCAAATTTCATGGCTCCATTGATGACATTCTGGTTTTTTACAGCAAAGTTTTTAATGTTGTCGTAATGAGTGGTAATGACTCCAAAAGCTTTTTGGCTATACAATTCCTCCAAAATAGATTCTGCAATGGCTCCACCAAACCTAGGTTCAGTTCCGGTTCCAAATTCATCTATTAAAAATAAGGTTTGTTTATTCGAATTCAGTAAAAAATTCTTCATGTTTTGAAGATGAGAACTGTAAGTACTCAAATCATTTTCAATACTTTGCTGATCCCCTATATCAATAAATAGATTTGAAAACATTCCACATTTACTATCCGGATGAACTGGAATCAATAAACCACACTGCAACATAAATTGCAAAAGCCCAACGGTTTTCAGCGCTACGGATTTACCACCGGCATTAGGTCCTGAAATAATCAATATTCTTTTGTCACCTTTCAACTGAATGGAGAGCGGGATAACTTTTTTATTTTGTTCTGCTAAGCTTAATTTTAAAAGAGGATGCTCAGCATTTCTATATTCAATTATTCTGGAATTTTCTAACTGTGGCAATACAGCTCCAATTTTTTGAGCAAATCGTGCTTTGGCTCTTATGAAATCCACTATGGCTAAAAAACGATAGGCCTTTTCTAGGTTTTCCAATTCAGGCTTCACTAAGGCAGTCAATTGCGTCAAGATTTTAACGATTTCTCTGCGTTCGGCATATTGTAGTTCCCTTACCTCATTATTTAATTCTAGGGCTTCTGTGGGCTCTATATAAACCGTCTGACCTGTGCCAGACTGATCATGGATAAATCCTTTGACTCTTTTCTTATACTCTGCTAGAACGGGTATGACAATCCTTCCATCGCGAACTGTAATGGAAGCATCTTCTGGTGTATATTTATTAGCAGAGGCTTGTTTATAAATTTTCTCTACCTGCCTTCTTAATTGAGCTTGAGCTTTGAAAATATCACTTCTAATTTGCTGTAAGGCGGGGCTGGCATTATTTCTTAAGGCGCCTCTTTCATCTATTTTAGCATCAATGGCTTTGTATAAAGTAGGTTCCAGATTTACAGCTTTTCTTAAGTTGAATAAATTTGGATAATCTTCCTCAAATTTATCAAAGAAAGAAATACAATCTAATATGGTTTTAAGGCTTAATTTTAAATCGAAAAACTCCTCTTCTGTAAAAAAGGTACCATCTACTTTTGCTCTTTTGATGAAATGGCTGACGTCAATAAAGTTTCCTGAAGGGAAGTATTCTCCAGATTGAAATATCTTGACAAACTCATGGGTTTGCAATAATAAGGGTTCAAGCTTTTCGAATTTTCGAATAAAGCCCATTTTCTCTACGATTGCTTGACCTAAGTTGCTACTACACTCAGCAGAAATTAGTTCTCTTACTCTATCGAATCCAATCCTTTGCTCAAAATCCTGCGGTAAAATCATAAAATAAGGTAGGCTTTATTGTCTATCGAATTTATCTCTCTTTTTATTCTCATTTAATACTTGCTCACGCAAACTGACCGTATCAATAACGATATCGTATATGGTTTCTAATTGGTCAGGGTTTTCTAAATAATACTTAAAACTTTCTTTGTAAATGGAATCATTTGTATTATGATCTTCAAAAATTTTCAATTCATAATGACGTAAAACTTCTTTAGCTGAGTCGTTTTTTAAATCAATATGAGTCGCTTTATATTCAGCCAGATAAATATCTGATAAAATTAAGGCCATTTTTTCATGAGAGATGACGCCTTTAGGTCTATCTTCTTTTCCACTACAGGAAACTATTGTTAATATTGCGATGATGTAGATAAGTTTTCTCATTTTTATATTAATATTACAATTGGCTTCATCAAATTCGTTGCCAATTATATTTTTGTAAACTGATAATGACAATTATCGTTATCTTTTTCGTTTGTGTTTTATGCAATGCAAAATTAACAATTTAAAAGACCTATTATGAGGGAGCTCTTTAAAAAGCTTCGAAAATATGAAATAAAAATTCGAAAAGCTGTTAACAATCAAATGCAGGGTGATTTTCATTCTGTATTTAAAGGTTCAGGTTTGGAATTTGATGATGTGCGCCCATATCAATACGGAGATGATGTGCGAACCATCGATTGGAATGTTTCGGCCAAAGGACATGGCACCTTTGTTAAGACCTTTAAGGAAGATAAAGAACAAAATGTTTATTTTTTGGTGGATGTGAGTGCATCTCAGGAAATTGGTCTGGAAGGCAAGCAGAAATCCGATATAGCCAAAGAGATTACGGGTGTTTTGTGTATCTCTGCCTTAAAAGAAGGGAGTCAGGTTGGCATGGTGGGCTATTCCGACCAAAGAGAATTATACATAAAACCTGGTAAAGGACAAAAACATGGATATTATGCTATTTCTAAACTATTTGATTTAACTCCAAAGTCCTTAAAAACAAGTTTAGATAAAGGTCTTTCCTATTTATTGGGATTGGTTAAAAGAAGAAGTGTTATATTTTTGATTAGTGATTTTGTGGATGAAGGCTATGAGCATCATTTGAAAGCATTGGCTCGTAAACATGATTTAATTGTCATTCATATTAAAGATAAATTGGAAACTGATTTGCCTATGTTGGGCATAGTTCCGATAAAAGATAAAGAGACTGGTAAAACCAGATGGGTGAATACTTCAAGTGCGTCATTTAAAAGGCATTTTCAACAAAAAAATAAGGATCATTCTTCCGAATTGAGAGATATTTGCAAACGTAATCAAGCAGATTATTTACTGATCGATACGCAGGAAGATTATACCTCTAAATTAATTAAACTATTTAAAATCAGGAATTTAAGCAAGAAAAAGGCATGAAGAAATACGGGTTGAGCTTAATTTTCAGTCTTGCATTTATTATAAATTTATTCGGGCAAAAAATCGAGCCAAAAGGACAATTCCTTCAGGACAGTATGGCAATAGGAGAGCCTGTGCAATACAGCTTGAGTGTGAGCTATCCAGCTGATTTTCAAATTTTAATGCCAGATTCCTTATATGATTATACTCCTTTCGAATATACTCGAAAGCAATATTTTCCTACTAGAACTGATAGTGTTCAAAGTTTTGATAGTGTAGTTTATACTTTAACATCATTCGAAATTGAAAAAGTCCAGAAATTAAAGTTGCCTGTTTTTATTATTCAAGGAAAGGATAGTACTGCACTCTATGCCGATTTGGATTCTGTGTTTTTAGAAGAGCAGATCCAAATGGTGAGCGATAGTTTGCAAATGAAAACAGAGACTACCATCTCTAAACTAGATAAAGATTTCAATTATCCTTATTTGATTGCTTTCCTGATTGCTTTAGGCATAATTATTCTGCTAGTCATTATAATTTTTGGCAAGAAATTTAGAAAAAAATGGCAAATCTGGCGATTGAACAAACGCCATAAGAAGTTTAGAATTTCATTTGAAAGTAAATTATCCTCAGTAGGTGATATGCCAGTGGAGAAAATTGAAAAACTACTTTACACCTGGAAAAAGCATGCTGAATTTATCTCAAAATCGCCTTATGCTAAGCTGACCAGTAAGGAGATTAATCAAATGCAACAAAATGAAGAGTTGTATGAAAATTTAAAGTCAATTGACAGAACAATTTATTCTTCAAAAGGAAGGGAGAATGCCACGGAAGCTTTCAAATTCCTCTTGAATTATACCGATGTTATTTTAGAAGAAAGAATTAAAGTGATCACAGATGGAAAGTAATAATTGGTTTAGTTTAGATTGGTTTTTCCCTGAAAGGCTTAAAGCTTTTGAATATGAATTTCCTATGGCTTTTTATGCCATGATTGCTTTGCCTATCATTTACTTATTGGTAGAATGGTTAAAAAGTAGGTTTAGTCCTAAAGTGCCAGTTGCTTTCAGAGGGGAAGGAATTGGTTTTCAGTTTTCTTCTATTCTCCGATTTATTCCCTTAATTCTTTTATTGTTTTCAGGATTATTGATGTTGCTGGCTTTAGCCCGCCCACAACAAACTAATGAGCGCGTTGAGCAGTGGACTGAAGGAATCGATATCATGTTAGTGTTGGATATTTCGGAATCCATGAAGATTCAAGATTTTACGCCTAATCGCTTGGAGGCTGCTAAGCAAGTTGCCAATGATTTCATAGATGGTAGATTTCAAGATAGGATAGGGTTGACCATTTTTAGTGGGGAAGCTTATTCCTTATCTCCATTAACTACGGATTATAAAATGCTAAAAAATCAGATTACGGATATAGATTTCAAAATGATGGAAGCTTCAGGTACTGCTATTGGAAGTGCCTTGGCTGTGGGAACTAACAGAATGCGAGAATCAGATTCAAAATCTAAAGTTTTGATTTTATTGAGTGATGGGGATAATAATGCAGGAAATATTGATCCGGAAACGGCTGCCAAACTAGCCAATGCTTATGATATTAAAATTTATACTATTGCAATCGGTAAAGAAGGAAAAGTACCTTATGGAAAAGATTTCTTTGGAAGAACCCGCTACATTGAAAATTCAATGGATGTTACAGGCTTAAAACAAATAGCAGAAATTGGAGAAGGTAAATTTTACCGAGCCACTGATAATCAAGCTTTGGAAGAAGTATTCAGCATTATTGATGAATACGAAAAAGCCGAAATCAAAGAAACTCGCTATAAGGATACCAAAGACTATTATGATGTCTACCTAAAATGGGCGATAGTGTTTTTCCTTCTGTGGATGCTGACTAAGTCGACTTATATTTCTAATGTTTTAGTGGATTAGGTTAGAGCTCTTGGATTGTTTTAAAATCGAAAAGCAATATAATGCGGTATTAAAAATCGCTATAATTACTATCCCTTTGGTCTAACCTTTAAATCCTATCAAAGAAGTAAAGGAAGAAGTTTAGCAGTTCCGATATCTTGGGATAAAA
Organism: Marivirga salinae; assembly: GCF_030503855.1. Lineage (NCBI taxonomy): Bacteria > Pseudomonadati > Bacteroidota > Cytophagia > Cytophagales > Marivirgaceae > Marivirga > Marivirga salinarum. The sequence continues at coordinate 2,844,303 of NZ_CP129971.1, forward strand.
TCAATAAATGAAACTAAATTAGGAACTGAAAATGTTATCTTTACATAAATTAAACATTAATTATGGGTACAGCTCAAATTAGAGAATTACTTCATGAATACATTAACAAAGCAGATGAACGTCTGATCAATTTAATGTATGCCATGGTTCAGGCAGATCTTAAAGAAGATGGCTATGATTTAAGTGAAGCGCATAAAAAAGTATTAGATGAAAGATTAACAGCATATCAAGCTAATCCTTCCGCTGGATCAAGTTGGGAAGATGTTAAAAATCGCATTCGTAATAAATTATGAGTTATAGCTTAATTGTCAGGCCAGAAGCTGAGCTTGATATATTAGAATCGTCTCAATGGTACGAAGATAAACAGGAAAATCTAGGTGTACGTTTTTTAGATGAGGTTGAAGAAAAAATTCATTTAATTACTCAAAACCCATTACATTATCAAGTCAGGTATAAAAATACCCGTTTAGCTTTAATAAAGCATTTTCCGTACGCCATCCATTTTATTGTAAATCAGCAAGATATAATTGTGTTAGCAGTACTGGGTACTCGGGAAGACTCTGAGAAATGGGTTTGACCTCAGATCTTACCAATTTTAGAAAAATCAACCCTAAATACAGTTCAGAAGGAATATGCTGGTTTAAAAACAGAGTTGTTGGAAATTGAATTATTGTGCTAAGCGCGTGTTTTGCTTCGCAACGCGCGCTATGGGAGTCGACTTATATTTCTAATGTCTTGATGGATTAGGTTAGAGCTCTTGGAATATTTTAAAATCGAAAAGCAATATAATGCGGTATTAAAAATCGCTATAATTACTATTCCTTTGGTCTAACCTTTAACTCCTATCAGAGGAGCTACAACAAGGCGAATAACTCCAAGTACAAAGACAAGGAAGAGGCAAAAAACTCACTTCCAAACCTCACCACATAAAAACTTCAACACCTATATAGGCTTAAAACTCTCAAAAGCTTCACCGCAATTATTGCAATGATGCAATGACCTACAAAGCGTTGGCCCAAAAGGAGATTTTAAAGTAGTATTAGTGCTGTCACAATTAGGACACTCTGCATGTTCAATGATGTCCAAATCTTCAATGACATTATTATGAACAGGGGGAGGAGCAAGCCCAAATTTCTTTAGAGCTTTCTTACCTTCATCTGAAATTAAATCAGAACTCCATGTGGTTTTCAGATTTAAGTTGACCGTATGATTATCTATACCATTTTTATTGAGCACATCCACCACATCCTGCTTCATATAATCCATAGCAGGACAGCCAATGAATGTGGGAGTCATATTGACAGTCACATGATCGTTTTCGATTTCAATCCCCGTTATAACGCCTAAATCTACTAATGAAATAACAGGGATTTCAGGATCTTTCACCTCTTTCAACAACTCTATAATTTTATCCTCAGTTAATGTCATTTCAAATATGGTTTATAATTAAATTCTAGCTCCACAATTCCTCCAATTGATCACCAATCCGCTGATGGATCCACTCTAAATACTTCACTCATCTCTTCTACCAATGGTTGAAGATGCTCTGTATGTTTGCCGTATCTTCCGCCATAAACAGGTTTAACCGTATCCCAATCAGGTAATTTTAAGCCCGCTTGCTCTAATACTATTGCAATATTCTCTTTCCATTGCTCTTCAATAGCTTTTTCTCCAGGATAAACTCCAGCTTCTATGATTTCATTTTCGAATTTAGAAGGTTCAAACACACCTAAAGCATAAGGTAAGGCTTCATCTAAACTCTTTTGAAGTCTCTCATGAGCTTCTTCATTAGCTGTAGCCAATTGCTTAATCCATGTATTAGCATGCATGACATGATATTTGATTTCACCTTTCAGTTTTCTTGCAACTTGAGCTACTTCCTCAATTGGGCAATCTGCTAACATGCTAAATCTGATGTAATCCGCGTGGTCAAATAAGAAATGGCGAATTAAGCTGAAATCATATTCACCAATGGGCAACTCCACAAACTGACTGTTATGAAACTGATCGGCATTTCTTGTGAAAGCTACAGTATCAGGATCTTGCTCGCCCAATTCATGTAATAGATTATAAAATGCTAAGCTTTGGCCCACTTTATCCTGTGCCATGGATGAGAATGCAATATCTTCTTCCAATAAAGGACCAACTCCTGTCCACTCGGAATTTCTATGGCCTAAAATCAATAAATCATCCGCTATTTTATATAATAAATCTTTTAATGCTTCTTCAGTCATGGCTTATGCGTTTTGTTCTGCTTTAAATTTCTTGATTTTATCGGTTGCCTTGTAATCCATGGCATCACGGTATTTTTTATCAGGAAGTGTTTCCCATATATCGGCAAAATCTTCACCTTCAATTTTCATGAATTGCTTAGTTTTAGCTACCCAAATATTTAAAACTGATTTTTCTTCCTGGAATTGGCTTTTAGCTTTAAAAAGAGCCTCTTCATAGCATGTAGCATCTAAACTGCCCACATGTGCATGTTGCTTTCCTCTTTTTTTCAAATGGAAAATCTCATATTTCTCAGAATCTCCTTTTTCAGCTCCTTCCATTATTTCTTCATGAATGAAGTCGTAAATATCTTCATCATTTTCGGTGATAGGAGATACTTTAACATTATTAGTGTTCACTACCCAAACTCCAGAACAGCTCATTCCTCTTCGGCTGAATTGCTCTTTGGCAAATAAAAATGCCATATCTATGGTTGGTGCATGCACTATTCCTTCATGCTGATAAGGCTTGTTTTCCTTAGGCTGAACAAATACTTCAAAAGTCACAAACTGATCTTTGTTTTCTTTTGAAGGAAATGTAGTACCAAATTCAGCAGGTATATTTAATCTGTTGATCCGAGGATCTAGTGAGTTTAAAAAATCAGACATTGTTAATTAATAATTAGTAATTAAAGATTAATAATTAAGAATTGATTGATTACCTAGTTTCGTAATTAAACAATTCCTAAATCGTAATTAAGCTAGTGGCGCTACGTATTCTTCACCTTTTGTTTTAGCAGTTAAAGCTCTTCTTACCCAAGCACCTCTTTCTTCTGCAGTTCTTCTAACAGCTAAACGTTCTTTATTACAAGGACCATCACCATTAATTACTCTTTTGAATTCTTCCCAATCTGGCTCAGTAAATTCCCATTCACCTGTTTCAGTATTCTTTTTCAAGTTTTCATCTGGAATAGTTAAGCCTAATTCCCAAATTTTTGGAACATACATATCCAAAAACTGCTGACGGCATTCGTCATTAGTCGCCATTTTCACTTTCCACTTAGTTAAAATCTGAGTGTGGGTTGACATTTTATCGGAAGGGCCAAAGAAGTGCATCATTGGTGGCCACCATCTATCTACAGCTTCCTGCATCATTTCTCTTTGCTTTGGGGTTCCTGTAGCTAAGTGAATAACACAATGGTGTCCGTATTTTAAGTGGAATGATTCCTCAGCACATATTCTATCTAATGCTCGACAATATGGACCATAGCTACCTCTAGCATTCGCTAATTGGTTTACGATAGCGCCTGCATCTACTAACCATGAAATGAAACATGAATCTGCCCAAGTGAAAGTAGGATAGTTGAAGATGTTGGAATATTTAGATTTTCCTGTGATTAAATCTTCGATCATTTGTTCACGGCTTTTGCCTAATGTTTCGGCAGCACCATATAATAACTGTGCGTGACCAACTTCATCCTGTACTTTTGCCATTAAAGCTAATTTCCTTTTGAAACCAGGAGCTCTGGTAATCCAGGTTCCTTCAGGCAAAGCGCCAATGATTTCAGAATGACCATGTTGTTCAATCATTCTGATCAACTGCTTTCTATATAGCTTAGGCATCCAATCATTAGGTTCAATTTTTTCACCTCTTTCAATTCGAGCTTCAAATTCAGCTAATTTTTGTGGGTCTTCATCTTTTAGTAATTCATTGTTTACTGATGAAGATTCAAATACTTGTCCGCCTCCGTACATAATTTTTTATTTTTATAATTTCCAAATTTAAAACACAAAAAATTGTCAGTTGTTACTGCAATTGATTGTATTGTTGCCTAATGGGCATTGTTCATGATCTAATTTTCAGTCCGTTAATGAAAACATCTGTTACATTCTCAGCTATTTCCTCTGGACTTAATTTACCTTCAGGTTTATACCATGAAGGCATCCAGTTGATGGAAGAAAGTAATGCTAAAACTGTAAATTTTGCATCCATCTTTTTAAAAATGCCTTCCTTATGACCATCAATTAATATTTGTATAAATTTATTTTCGTAATTGTTGCGCATTGCCAAAAAATCTTTCAGATATGATTCACTTAAATGTCGCCACTCTGAAAAGAATACCGCACTGGCAGCACTATCTTTCGTTAATACTTTAACATGAGAGATCACCGCTTTCTTTAATTTTTCATCTGCACTTAATTTTTCTAGTTCAATTTTTTCTAATGACTGAAAAAAATCATTTGCCATTTGAAAACAAATGGTTTGCAGTATTTCTTCTTTAGATTTTATGTGAGAATATAAGCTTGCTGCTTCAATTCCTATATAGCCTGCTAAATCGCGCATACTAGTTGCAGCATAGCCTTGCTTTTGAAAAAGTTGAGTAGCTTTTTCTATTATTTGCTGCTTTCTATTTACTTTAGTCTTAGTAATCATTTTCCAAATATAATAAACAAACGTTCGTTAGGGAAATATAGTTCAAAGAAATTTATCGTCTATTTTTCTTAAACTTCCATAAAAGAATATCTCAATTCATTTAAATCTGATAATTATTTATAAATTAAGCTAATTGAAGCCAAATCAATAATTATTTTAAATCCATCTTAAAATATCCAGCAATTAGAAAATGTTGAATAGAAGTATATATAAACTACTAATTTGTTTCATTCTTACTTCCAATTTTGTCTCTGCTCAACAGGAAGATACGATCCAATCCATAAATAAAACAAGACTTGGGATTTCTGCTGGATTAACGGCTACTGCATATACTGCAGGTATTTTGTATTTATCAGAAGTATGGTATAAAGATCATGAGCGTGTTCCTATGCATTTTTATAATGATAATGCAGGTTGGAAGCAGATGGATAAAGTGGCACATGCTTACATTGCTTATCATCAGAGCAGGGTCGGTTATGAAATGCTGAAATGGAGTGGTGTAAATGAAAATACAGCTATTTTTTTGGGTGGTAGTTTAGGGTTTATTTTCCAGCTGCCCATTGAAATATTTGATGGTCTTTATGAAGGATATGGTTTTTCTTGGGGAGATGTATATGCTAACACGGCAGGGACTTTATTATTTATTACACAACAAAAATTTGCCGATGAGCAAGCTATTAAGTTTAAGTTTTCATATTTTCCTACTTCATACTCAAAAATAAACCCGCGAGTATTGGGTGAGAATGCATTAGAAAGCTTATTTACGGATTACAATGCCCAAACTTATTGGCTAAGCTTCAATCTCAATAGAATCATTCCAAATCAAAGAATACCTGATTGGCTAAATTTGGCAATTGGTTACAGTGCTGGTGGTATGTTGTCAGAATTTGAGAATCCCAAATGGATTCAAGGAGAGAGGGCTCCAGTAATAAATTGATATCGGCAATTTTTCTTATCTCCTGATATTGATTATGCCAAGCTGAAAAGCAAAAACAGTTTTTTAAATGGAGTATTGGAGGCTTTGAATTTAACTAAATTTCCTGCTCCTGCGCTGGAGTACAGCACTGAATATGGCTGGGTATTCCACTTTATTCATTTTTAACACTATTTTCTAAATTCTTGCTGATCGTGAAAATAAAGGTGCTTCCTACTTCTGGTTCTGAATCTACCCAAATTTTGCCTCCATGTATTTCTACTATTTTTTTACAATTTGCTAGGCCTAATCCAGTTCCAGGAAATTTGTCTTTATGCAATCTATGGAAAATAGTAAATATTTTTTCTTTGTATTTAGGATCAATTCCTATACCATTATCAGCCACTAAAAATTCCCAGTGCTGATCTTTCTCATTTGCTTCAATTTTAACTTCAATGTCTTCTTCATCTTTTTTGAATTTGATAGCATTAGCAATTAGATTTTGAAGCAATTGTTTGAATTCTATTTCATATCCGACTATTTCTGGTAAACCATTATAAATTACCTTTGCTTCATTTTCTTCTATTAATTGACTAAGGTCTCTCTCTAACTCTTTAACTAATTCTTTCACAGAAAAAGCAGACATTTGCTTTCCTTTACCTATTTGAGCGTAATTCAACAAGGAATCTAACAAAAGCGCCATTCTTTCAGAGGAAGTTTGAATATGGGTCAAAAATTCCTGTCCCTTTTCAGGTATAGATTCTTTATACTTGCTAATGGTTAAATGCGCAAATGCTTGCATTGATCTTAAAGGTTCTTTTAAATCATGAGCTATAGTATGAGCGAACTGATTGAGCTCTTCATTTTTCTCTTTCAGGACTTTCTGAGCATCTAACATTTTTTGATTATCCTGATTTACAATTTCGTTTAGTTGCCTCTGTTGAATAATGATTTTTTCTAACTTTTTAAATATTACTTCAAAACAAGCAACAATAATAATGCTTAAGAAAATTAGGTTTACCACAACTCCAAACCATGTGGTGATAGATTGTCCTTCTGAAATTGCTAAAGAAAGCCATTGAAATTCAATATTTAAACCAATTAAACTTAAAATTATTGAATTAATCAATATCAATAGATAGGCTACTTTACCAGAGTGAATAAGGCAAGTAACAATAGTAACTGTAAACAGATACATTAATCCAGGTCCTTCTAATTTCAATTCAAATAATAAAGTCCATGAAATTATAAATAGAAATGAAACCAAAATTAATTTTCTGGTTTCAATTTTGATAGGTTTGATAAAGGCTAATACTAATAAAATAAGAAAAGTAAGAGCATTTAATATAGCGAGATTAATAAAACCTGTTTGATAAGAGGCGAAAATGCCAGGGACAATTGCAATAGGAGAGAAAACTAAAGTATATAATACTATGTAATAAAATAGCTGATTACGGTAATATGATAAGTTCTGTATTGCTTTTTGTTGACCCAGAATTGTTTTAGCCAACCTAATTTTATACTCCCCCCAGTACTTCATCAGAATAATTTAAAAAGTGATAAATTAGAGTATTAATATAGTTTAAAAAATCTTCTTTATGAAGTTATATAATCCTTAAAAATGTAAATGTAATGTATCATATTTGAATTATGATATAATCTATTAATTTATAGCTATTTAAATAGTAGGCTTGAATATAAATCACTTTAAATTTATCCTAAACTTACTTTTATATGAATTTATAAAAATGTGATAAATCATTACTTTATGTGAATAAATCTTTATAATTACATAAGTTTTAATTATATTTTTATAGTAAAGCCAAAAAAGTATTTTTTAATTAATAATCATGTCCGTAAAACATAAGTTATTGATATTTTTCACTTTATTTTATCTACCTTATTTAGGTTTTAGTCAAGGTTGTAGCGATGCGGGGTTTTGTACTATGGGTGCAATGAAGCCTGCTCAAGATTTCAATAAGAAAATCCCTGTAAAGCTTCGTTCCATTGGATTGACTTTATATGAAGGACAAACTAATACTTCTCCAATTATTCGTGCTGCAATAGTTGACTTTGGATTGCTAATAGCTGGTGAATATGATTTACAAGTAAAGGTTCCCTATATGAGGGTAGATGGTAATTTTGCCAGCACTTCAGGCTTAGGTGATATTTCTTTAAGCCTAACTAAAAATCTTCACTCAACGCCAGAATATAATATTATGGGGACTTTAGGAGCTAAAATCCCTACCAATAGATCAGATTTGAGACCACCCGATAGACAATCTGTTTTACCTATGTATTATCAAACCTCTTTGGGAACTTATGATTTTATAGCAGGCGGAACATATATTAACAGAGAATGGATGATTTCTGCTGGATATCAACAACCTATTATTCATATAAATGAAAATACATTTGAGCCTACCGAAGCTAAATGGTCTTGGTATGAAGGGGGAATGGATTATGTGAGAAAGCATGATGGAAGTAGAATGTTGAAAAGAGGAGCAGATATCATGATGCGTTTTGAACGGAATTTTAGAATGTCAAGACTGAACCTTAGTTTAGGATTACTGCCTATTTATCGCATAACTAAAGACCAGGTCTTGAATGATAATGATGAATATGTGAAATTGGACGGAACTACCGGTTTAGCACTTTCTGGATTAGCTGGTGTGAATTATAAATTCAATGTATTTTCTAGCATTCAGTTAATATATGGTCATAAAATCACCGATAGACCCGTTAATCCAGATGGTTTAACAAGAAAACATGTCATAAATTTAAGCTTTAACTACAATTTTTAGCAATGCTTAAGTATTCAATTTTTTTAATTCTATTTTCTATTTCAACTTTTTCCTTTGGGCAATTATTATCTGAGGATTACCATAAAGCAATTAGTGAGTCAAGAAGTAATAATATTGATCAATTGATTAATCAAGTAAAGAGTTTAGAGTCTTCTCTAGAAAATAGGGCGTTGATAGCAGAACTCTACTTTTTGAAAGGAAGAAATGATTTGGCGAAAGATTTATTGGAGCAGATTCTGAATAAAGAAAGTAATTCAATTTCCAAAAGCTCTGAAATTCACGCTCGGCTTTTAAAGAATTATGGTCTTTTATTATGGAATGCAGGTAAAGATGATCAAGCATTGGAGTATTTGCGGCAATCCTTAAAGTATTACGGACAAATAGAAGGTATCGGTAAAGTAAATGAAGCTGATTTATTTAATAATATTGGTTTGGTGTTTTCTCAAACTAATGATGATGAAGCCATTCGAAATTATGAAAAAGCTTTAGAGATTTATGAGACTGATGTAGCAAAATATTTAGATAAAATAATCCAGATTTCCATTAATATCAGTTTAGTAGAAGTAAATCAGGGGAATTATGTGAATGCTCTCCGTTTATTGAATGAAGCATTAGGTAAATGGAATGAAGCCCATCAAAAGGGATTGCCAACGGAAGGATTTATAAAAGCAAACATTGGCGCTGTTTACCTGAATACAGATCAATTTATTTTAGCTGAAGATTATTTTAATGAGGCAAAAGAAATATATCAGCAGAATTATGGGACTAGGCATTCGGAATTGGCTAATGTGTTTGCGCAGCTGTCAGAATTGAAATTGAAGCAACAAGAATATGAAGAATCCCTTTCTTATATACAAAGAGCTTTAAAAGCGAATAGTTTTAAATTTGAAAAGCTTCAATTTACATCTAATCCGAAAGCTGATGATGTCAATAATTTAGACCTTCAAGTAGTATTACTTTTACGGAAAGCCAGCATTTTAGAAAACTATTATTTTGGGTATTCACTTAAGAGAGATCATTTGATTTTTGCACTAGATGCAATTGATTTAGCTGATGAATTGTTGGTTAATATGCGAGCTAGTACTAATAATAAAAAAGATCTGTTGGATTTAAGTGCTCTTTCAGCAGAATTGTATGAAGATGGTCAACGAATTTCATTACAATTAGATGATGTTACACTGCTAGGGGATAAGTATATACATAAAGCTTTTTCTTATTCTGAGAAATCAAAATCCTCTATGCTTTATAATGCTGTTATTGAAGCAGAAGCCAAAAGTTTTGCCAGAATTCCCAATGAATTATTGGAGAAGGAAAAATCATTGACAAGTCAAATGGCTTATCTCAATAATCAAATTTCACTAGAATCGGATCAAATGGAATTAAACTATTTGAGAGATCGATATTTTCAAGTGAAAAGCGAATTTCAAAAATTTATTAACGATTTAGAAAAAGTATATCCAGATTATTTTAATCTAAAGCATCAGAACAAAGAAGTAGAAGTCACAAATATTCAAGAAAAATTAATGTTAGGTGAGATCATTTTCGAATATTCCATGGCACCAAAAACGAATGAAATATATCTCTATACAATCACCAAAGATGATTTTTCCTTCAATAGGATCTATTTCAAAGATGAAATTATCAAATATATTAAAGCATACAGAAATACTATGGTCTATAATCTGCCGGGTAGTTTTAAGGAGATATCTTTCAGTCTTTTCAACTATTTGTTTCCAAAAGGAATTAAAGGAGATATAAATAAACTAATTATTGTTCCTGATGGAGAATTATCAACTATACCGTTTGATGCTTTAATTCAGAATGAAATAAAGGAAAATGATCAGGCATTTTATGAATTGGATTATCTGATTCAAGATTATGAAATCAATTATGCTTATTCTGCTAGTTTATATAATAGTCAGTTTAACAAAGAATATGTAAATGAAAGTTTGTTGATCTCACCTGTAGAATTTGGAAATGAAATTCCTGCTTTGCCAGCATCAGAGGAAGAAGCGGAGCATTTTATATCCTGGAGTGAAAAACAACAAATAGAAGTCAATGCGCTGGTTAAATCTTCCGCTACAGAGGCGAATTTCAAAAAATCTGATTTAGAAAGCTATCGTTTTATTCATTTGGCTACCCATGGAACCGTAAATATGGAATCTCCTGATTTATCAGGAGTTTATTTTAAACAGACTGAGAATGGAGGTCTTTCTGAAGATGGGATTTTGTATGTTGGAGAAATTTATGGTTTAAGCATAAATGCTGAATTAGTAGTTTTATCAGCTTGCGAAACAGGCTTGGGTAAGATTAATAGGGGAGAAGGTGTGATGGGATTGGGTCAGGCCTTTGCTTTTTCCGGTGCTGATAATTTGATTTTATCTTTATGGAAAGTAGCCGATAATTCAACCTCTTTTTTAATGAAATCATTTTATGATAATCAATTAGATGTAAATAAAGCTTCATTTTCAAGTTCACTTAGAAAAGCTAAACTTGATTTAATCAACTCAGATTACAGTGCTCCTTATTATTGGGCACCATTTATTTTGTGGGGCAAATAAAAATTACGCATAAAAAAAGCCTTTTGCATTACTACAAAAGGCTTTTAAATTTTTTTAAGGAAAATTAATCAGCTTCCACAACTAGTGAAATCTCTTTTTTCACTTCTTTATGTAAGTCGATATTTGCTTTATATTCTCCTAATTGCTTTATATCTCCTGAGATTGCAATTTTCTTTCTGTCAATATCAAAACCTTTTTCTCTCAAAGCTTCAGCAATTTGAACAGTAGTTACTGCACCAAATATTTTGCCACTTTCTCCAGCTTTAGTTTTAATATTCAAAGTCAAATCACCAATTTTATCAGCAATTGCTTGAGCATCATTCTTCAATTTCTCTGCTTTATGAGCAGCTTGACGAATATTTTCAGCAATTTTCTTTGCGTTTGAGTTATTAGCTATGATAGCAAATCCTTGAGGGATTAAATAATTTCTACCATATCCGGGCTTAACGTTTACTGTATCATTTTTATAGCCCAATCCATTTATATCTTGTGTTAAGATTACTTCCATTTTTATAAATATTTTTGGGTTAATTATTTTAATGAATCAGTAACATAAGGTAATAAAGCAATGTGTCTTGCTCTTTTTACTGCCTGCGCCACTTTTTTCTGATATTTTGCACTTGTTCCTGTAATTCTGCTTGGTAATAATTTACCTTGCTCATTTACAAACTTCAATAAGAAGTTAGGATCTTTGTAATCAATATATTTGATACCGTATCTTTTGAATCGGCAATATTTCTTTTGATTATCCTGCTTTTTCTGGTTAATTGGCTCGTTATGAAGTGTCATTTCGCTACCTCCTCTTTTTGTTCTTTAGGTTTATTAAATGCGCCTTTTCTGCGTCTTTCTCCGTATTCTATAGCATGCTTGTCTAAAGCTACTGTTAAGAATCTCATGATTTTCTCGTCTCTTCTATACTCCAACTCCAGTGCAGCAACAACTTCAGGTGTCGCCTTAAATTCAATTAGGTTATAGAAACCAGTGCTTTTATGCTGAATAGGGTAAGCTAATTTTTTTAAGCCCCATTGCTCAACATTAATGATTTCAGCCTTTTTGTCCTCTAAGACTTTTCTGAACTTGTCGACAGCATCCTTCATCTGTGCATCAGATAAAACGGGAGTAAGTATGAATACCGTCTCGTAATTGTTTAATTGCATTGTATAAATATTTAAATTGAAGCGCAAAAATAGTGATTTTGTTCTTATTCAGCAAAACTTATATGAAAGTTTCTTAAAAATATCATTTTGGTTACAACCTTTAGTCTAGTTCCGATGTCTTTTGACTACTTATAAAATTTTATGAAATACATTTTACCTATTCTATTTATATCTATTGTTGCATTTGGCTGTATGGACATGGATGATGCTAGCCAAGATTTGTGTATACCTGTTATTTGTGGAAGCACTCAGGCTGATAAAGTAAGTTTAGCCATTTACAATGGTAGCGGTATTGATTTTGATTCTTTTTATTTTGATATAGGAGGCCAATCAGATTCTACTGGATTTTTGCCTTTACAACAATATACATGTTGGTACAATTATGATACGCTTAATACAGAGTATTTTATTGCTTCTGGAATTTCTGAAAATGTATCCTTTACTTCAGACACTTTATGGTTAGAATCAGAATCGGAAAAATTCACCAGTGGAGTTTATGTTTTAGAAATTCTACGTTCAGATGATAATAAATTATCATTTGATTTCCTTGAAGAATTTGATGGGGGATGTAAAGATTTACAATAATTTTCTGTTTACTCAACTTTTTTGAACATAATAGGTTTTCTTATTATGATGAGAAAGCTATTCCTTTTTTTTATATCACTTCTAATTCTTGCTGTTCTTTTAGTCCCTTCGCAGTCTGATTATTTTCAACGTCTTGAAAATGATTATAGAAATACTCATCATGCTAACTTATTAAATAAGGAACTTTTACGAAAGGTGGGAGAATTTGAATATAGAAATCGATTGCTATTCAGTCAGTTTGATTATAGTTTTGGCAATATTTCAGTTTCTTATTATGGGTTTTTAGATATTATCTTTTTTAAAAGCTCTACGATCAAAGAGCAGGAGAGTCCTGAAATTACTGTATAAAGCAGTTATTTGTTACACCATCTTTTTTCAGCAGAGATATTTTTTCTATTTTTAAGGCTGATTTTTATCATATATTTTAAATAACATATTTTCTTCTATGAATATTTTTTCTCGCTTACAAAGAATTGGCGTTCGTGACAATTATCCTGAATATGGAAATGCCAAAATCAGATTAAGCAATATGGCAGCATTATTTATTATGGTTTTTGTTGCTGTACCTTTCTCAGTAATAGCTTATTATTATGTACCTGAATTAATTATTATTCCTCTTTTAGGTATTTTAGTATTGTCTTTAGTTTGGGTATTTAATAGAATTGGTGCTATTTATTTGGCTAGAATTTTAGTAGCCGTAACCCCTTTGCTTTTGGCTGCTACTTTTACAGCCAACTTAATGAATGGTAATGATTTAAGACCATTAGTTTTGTATTTAATCATGATTTCTTTTTCTATCATTCCTTTCTTGGTGTTTGATATAAGAGAGAAAAAGTATTTAATCATTTCAGCAATTCTTAATTTCTTTATTTTTAGTGGGGTTGAATATCTACCGTTCCTTTGGGTAGAAAATGTAAACTTAGATTTCATTACGGAAGGATTTCTATTTCAACTTAATTACTTAGTTGCTTTCCTATTGACCTACGTGGTTGTATTTCTTCTTGCTTTTTTTAACTACAAGTCTGAAATAAAAAGCCAACAGCTAATTGAAGACAATAAAAAACAAACTGAAGAGCTTCATGAGTCAGAGAATGTATTGAAAAAGAATTTAGAAGAAGTTCAAAAAGCTCAAGAAGAAGAGAAAAATCGTGCTTGGGTAACTGAAGGATTAGGTCGAATTAATAATTTGACACGTCAATTTGATGATCCAGCAGCTTTATCTAAAGAAGTGATTAGTGAAATCGTTAAATATGTTGATGGCAACCAAGGAGCAATTTATTTGGTGGAAAAAGAAGAAGAAAATGATGAGCCCTTTATGGAAATGAAGGCTGCTTTTGCTTTTGGAAGAAGAAAAGCCATTAAAGATAAAGTTATGCCTGGAGAAGGGTTAATTGGTCAGTGTTTTCTTGAAAAAGATATGATTTACTTAACTGAAGTTCCTGATGACTTTGTTAGGATCAAAAGTGGGTTAGGAGATGCCCCTCCAAAAAACATTGTCATTATGCCTTTGATGACGAATGAAAAAATTGAAGGAATCCTCGAGGTTGCCTCATTTCAGGTTTTGCCTGATTATAAAGTAGATTACCTCAAAAAACTAGGGGAGAGTTTAGCAACATCCTTTAGTATGAATAAAATTAATGCTAATACCAAGCGGTTGTTAGAGCTTTCGCAGGAGCAAGAAGAACAAATGCGATCTCAAGCTGAGGAGTTACATCAAAATATGGAGGAGTTGCAGGCTACTCAAGAGGAAATGGAGCGTAAGAATAAAGAGACTGAGGAACAGAATCAGCAATTGCAGCAACAAGAGGAAGAACTTCGTCAGAATATGGAAGAATTAAGTGCACAGTCTGATGAAATGGAAATTCAAATGAAGGAGATGATGAAAATGCAGTCAGAGATGAAGGCTCGTGAAGATATTCTGAATGAAACTACCATTGTTTCAGAAGCGGACTTACATGGTACTATTACTTATGTAAATCAAAAGCTGATTGACACTGCGAAATATTCTAGAGAGGAAATGATAGGCAAAGGTCATAATCTATTCCGACATCCTGATATGCCTTCCGAAATATATAAATTAATGTGGGATACTATTCAATCTGGGAAAGTATTTAGAGGTATTGTGAAGAATCGGGCTAAAGATGGTTCTGTCTATTGGGTAGATGCCACCATATCACCAGTGTTAGATGCTGATGGTAAGCCAGAAAAATACATAGGAGTTAGATATGTAATAGAACAAGAAGATGTTGCTCAGAAAATGTTTGATAAGCAACTAAAAAAATTAGGATTGAAATAATTTTTCAATTGAAGTTATAAACATATCCCAAGCTCGCTTCTGAAAAGTCTGCCTGACCGAAATTTGCATTAATATGAGCCGAAATATATACATTATGTTTGGGCTTTTTTGCGGTATTAATAAGATATAATTTTAGTCCCATTCTGCTCGGGAATATTTTTTTCAAAGTATACTTTATACTCTCAGTATTTTCATAATCCTTTGCGAAATGATAATAAAAAGGTTTAGATAGATTAATACCTCCTTCAATTGAAATCCCCACATGGTATACTAAATATTCAATTCCCATCATGAAAAAATGATTATTAGGGTGAACATTTAAATCCTGTAATTCTGGACTGTTCGCAATTGAATCAGCATAATGTTGATAATGTCGTGTTCCAAATCCTGCATACCACCTGAAGTGTTCTCTGAAGGTGAAACCAACACCTATACTGTTGCTAAATACCAATTTCTTTTCTCCTCCAACAGGTGAAGTCGTACTTCCTAATTCATGTATACCAATTCCGCTTCTTGCCAAGAGAAATAAATTTCTGCTTTTAGGGATTTTTTCTTTATTAAAATTTGATTTTCGCAATCCATTAGGAGTGAGGGCTATTGAAAATACAGCAGAATTGAGACCATAATTCGGTAATTGTGTATGACCATTAGAGGAATGATGGTAGCCAATGCCTAAGCGGATATTTTTATTTTCTGTTATGCTTAAGCTTCTATAATACATCCATTGAAAAGCCCAGTTCAAATGACTTCCTATTGATTGGTTTAGTTCGTTTTGCTTGTGGGTTTTGGTAAAATAAGAGGCGCCAATTCCCCATTGGAACATGCCTTTTTTTAAGTTTAATCCTAATACAGGCATAAAATTTATTTCATTTCCATAAACAAATGGATTGCCTAATCTATGAAAACCAGCTTGAAAACCTAAAAGGGGATATTTGTAATATAGATTTGTTTTATTTTCTTCAGTTGATTGTTTATAATAAGTGACAGCCAATCCTATTCTTGGTCCAAAGGCTGGGCCATTCATATAATTAGGTACGATTGAACCGCTTAAGATTTCAGGGATAAAGTAATTTTGCTGCTGTGAATATACTGGTGACTGTAGTAAAAAAATACAGAAAAAAGCAACAGTTATACTTTTCAGATTCATTAATTTTAATGTTAATGCTGGCCTAGTTAACTATGAATTTTTCTTTACCTATCAAGTAATCGTCTGCATATAGCTCTAATTGGTAAACACCTTCTTCATATTCTTCACCTCTATCATAAATAAAAGAAAGCTCTTGCTGAGTATTATCAAAAAGGATCTCTTGCTTTGCAGTATAGAACATTTCTTTGCCATTTATCATAAAAGAACCTGAACCTGTTGCTACATCAAATAAGGCATTTCCTACGGGATTAATAACTCTTAAAATGATATCTTTCCCTTCTGGTTGCGCAACACTGTTTTCAGCTAAATTGAATTGAATTTTTAATTTTTCAATATGCCGTGGCTTATATTCTTTATCATCTCTTTCACGTCCTCTTGAATTAACAGCAATTATTTTAATATTTTCAGCCTTTAATCTTGAAGCAACTGCAACTTTATCTTCTAATTCTTCTCTATTATTTCTTAGTCTGGAAATACTATCATTCAAAACATTTTTTTCAGATTTTAAATCAGTGTTTTCTGTTAGTAACTTCTTATTAATAGCTTCTAATTTTGCAATTTTTTCATCCTGAAGGTTTAATAGCTCTTCATAACCTCCTACTTTGTCTTTATATTGCTGAATTTGATTTGCAGCCCAATTATTAGACTTCTTTAACTCTTCTTTTTCAGATTCTAAATTTTTTCTAATAAGCTGAAGTTCAGTAATATCTCCACCTAACGACTCTATTTCTGCTATTTTCAAATCTAGTTGACTGCTTATACTGTCTAATTCACCGTAGGTCTGCTCTAAGTTTGCTTGTAATTGCTCGTTTTCTTTTTCAGAATCTAGATAAAATTTGACACCAATAACAGCTACAATTATCACTATGAAAGCAATGATAATCATATTTCTTTTTGAGTTTTTATTCTCATTTTCTAATTCACTTAAATTAGAATTTTTTGATTCCTCTGACATGATAGGTCGAACTTTTTAATAAATTTACAGATGAAACTATACTATTGAACTACAAATAGTATAATTTCTACGTTAAATACAAACTGCAAATTTAAACAAATATTATATTTTACCGCATGGAGTTAAATGAATCTTACTGGACTAGCAGATATAAAAGTAATCAACTGGGTTGGGATATTGGATATCCATCACCCGCTATCACTGATTTTATGGATCAAATTGAGGATAAAGAGGCAAAAATCTTGATTCCAGGATGTGGAAATGCATATGAAGCAGCCTATTTATGGAAAAAAGGATTTAAGAATGTTTGTTTATTAGATTTTTCTCCAATTCCATTACAGAAATTTGCAGAAGAAAATCCTGAATTCCCCAAAAATCAATTATTAGAGATCGATTTCTTTGAAGTAAAAGGTGATTTCGATTTTATAATAGAACAAACCTTTTTCTGCGCTTTAAATCCTGAATTAAGATTGAAATATGTAGAGAAAATGGTGAAACTCTTGAAACCTGATGGTCTTTTAATAGGATTATTATTCAATATTCCCCTTAATGATGATCATCCACCTTTTGGAGGAGATCAGAAGGAATATGAGCAATTATTTTCTAAATATTTCGAAATACAAAAGATGGAAACAGCTTATAATTCTATTCCTGAAAGGCAGGGGAGTGAGCTTTTTGTGAAAATGAAGCTAAAGAATCAAAAATCCAATACATAATGCTGCTTCTCAAAATCGGGATTGAAGAATAGCAAGCCGGCATCAAATAAATCGATACTAGAACTAACTTCTTTTCTTAACTTTAAATCTTCCCAAGCTTTTTTCATGCCAGCCGACCAATGGATATCATCCATAATATAAATAGATTCAGTAGCCAAATAGGGTAGAATGATGTTGAAATAGTCAATACTGGCTTCATAAGTATGATTAGCATCAGCATAGACTAAATCGATTTTTGAATTTGAGTTTTGAAGCATTTTAGGAAGTAAGTTGGCAATATCTCCTTCATGATAAAGTATGTTTTTATGTTTTGCGTTGACTTCTTTTGCAATCTTCAAAGCATTTGGATCCGCCTCAAAGGTGAAAATGTTAGCGGAAGGATTTGCTTTAGCTAAATAAGAAGTATTAGTCCCTAAACTAGTGCCTAATTCTAGTATTTTTTCAAATTTATTATCATCGATTAAGTGGAACAGGAACTGTGAAAATTTAGGACTTGACAAGCTATTTTTTGCAATAGACTTTACTTTTCTAAACTGAGATTTATCTACTTTTGAACCTGCACCCAAATCAACTATTTTAAATTCAGTGTCATCTCTTAATAAATCCTTTCTGTTATTTTCTATGCTTGTCCATTCCTTTGATATGGATTTATTCTTAACAATATTCAGATAAAAATTATAGAAAAAAGGGGAGTGGAGTGAGTGTTCGTCAGTCTTTAGATGGAAATATCGAAGGTATTCTTTAAGTAAAAAGAAATTCAATTTATCTGGATTCTAAAAAGAAATTTTACAAATTTTTCGAATGAAGCTTTGATTGTCAGGCTATTACCCGACAGGGTATATTTAGTTGAGTTTATAGGGTACAATCATATTAAATTCAGGAATTCTTACTTCAATTAATTGTCCATCTAACATTCTTTCCATTTGATAGGAGCCATGCATTTTCCCGTAAGGTGATTTTAAATTACATCCTGAAACGTATGTGTGTTTTTGACCTGGCTCTAATATAGGTTGCTGACCAATTACGCCTTCACCTTCTACTTCTTTTATTTCAAAGCCAGCATCATGAATAAACCATTGTCTTCGGAGCAATTGTACAGTTTGGTCGCCTTTATTTTCAATCTCCACTTTATATGTAAATACATAGTGAAATTGAACCGGACTGCTGTATTCCGGTTGGAATTCCGTTTCAACGGTAACGTGTATGCCTTTTGTGATTGACTGAACCATAATGTAAATATAAACAAATCAACGCTGCAACCGCATGAATAGTTAATAGATTTATTACATTCGAACAAAACTATTGGCTTTTTACATCTTTTTATAATTTTGTGGAAATTTAAATCAATGGAAGTTAGAATTGAAAAAAGCTGGAAGGAAAAACTCTCAAGTGAATTTGAGCAAGATTATTTTCGTGAATTAGCAAGTTTTGTTAAAACTGAATTTCAAAATAAAACCATATATCCTCCGGCTAACGAAATATTTAAAGCTTTCGATGCTTGTCCTTTTGAAGAGGTGAAAGTAGTGATCTTAGGTCAAGACCCTTATCATGGAGAGGGACAAGCCAATGGTTTGTGCTTTTCAGTACATCCTGGTGTTCCCATGCCTCCATCTTTAGTCAATATTTTTAAAGAACGAAAAGTAGATTTAGGAAAATCCATGCCTCCTAACGGAGATTTGACATCTTGGGCTACACAAGGCGTACTCTTATTGAATGCAACATTGACAGTGGCTGCTAAATCTCCAGGATCTCATCAAAAAAAAGGATGGGAAGAGTTTACTGATGCTGCCATCCAGAAGCTTTCAGATGAAAAAGAGGATTTAGTATTCATTTTATGGGGAGCATATGCTCAGAAAAAAGGTGCTGTAATAAACCGAAATAAACATTATGTAATTGAATCACCTCATCCATCTCCCTTTGCAGCACATCGTGGCTTCTTTGGTTCTAAACCTTTTAGTAGATGTAATGAGTTTTTGATATCTAAAAATAAAGAACCGATTGAATGGTAGTTATGGACTTATCTTTTGATCCATTTCTATACTAATTTTAACACCATTTTTTTGCAAAGTTTCTAAGGTGTTTTTCAATTCCTCAGCTTCCTCTTTTCCTGATGCTTCAAATGTTATCCCTCGCATCCATAGGTATTTTAATTGATTGAGTTTTAACATTTCTGGTGGGAATTTATGGATTTCATTATAAGAGATATCCAAATCTTCTAGATTCTTAAAGTTTAAAATGAATTCTGGGAAACCTTGAAAGTAGTTGTTATGGATATGGAAATCAGTAATAAGTTTTAAATTGGAAATGCTTTCAGGTAAATAAGAAATGCGGTTATGATGCAAGTAAAATTCCTTCAAGAATTTCAATTCTCCTATACTTTCAGGTATGCTGAAGAATCGGTTATGTGCCACATATAATTTTTCCAAATCTTTAAGATTACCTATTTCATTAGGGAGTATTTCAATTTCATTAAAATATAGATCTAGTTCTGTTAAATTTTTCAAATCAAAAATAAATGGAGGTAAGCTGTCTAAATCATTTTTGTAAAATGAAATTACTTTCAACTTTTTTAGACTTCCTAAAGCTGGGTGGATCAAATCACTTTGAATGTCATTTTCTGCAAATTGTAAATCGACTAAATCTTTTAATAAGCCAATTTCTTTAGGAATAGTAGTTAAGTTATTAAAAGATAGGACTATATATTTTAAATTGTTGACAGTATCCTCAGCTAAATTGCTTAGGTCAATATTGTTCCTTGATAGATTAAGATGCTCTAAATTTTGAAGCTTCTCTAGATGAAATTTACTATTTGCTCGAAAGTCATTTCTAGCAAAATCAATTTCTTTTACGTTTTTAAGTTTATGGAAATTTTTGGGTAGAGGAGAGTAAGGGCTATCCCTGTAGACTAATTCTTCAATATTAGTATT
Organism: Marivirga salinae; assembly: GCF_030503855.1. NCBI lineage: Bacteria > Pseudomonadati > Bacteroidota > Cytophagia > Cytophagales > Marivirgaceae > Marivirga > Marivirga salinarum. Next base: position 2,865,008 of record NZ_CP129971.1, read on the forward strand.
CCTTTTAAATTTGATTTGTTTATTTGGAGCGTGGTTATAAATCCTAATGGTTTCCAAACTATCTAATCCAAAGAGTGACCAATTTAGTAGCCATGGAATTTTTTTAACCGATGTATTCACTAATTCAATTTCCTTAAGATTTTTACATTTCAATAATTTAAAAACAGGGAGTCTTTTTAAATCTCTACCTTCAAATGAAACATGAGTTATGGTGTCAAATTGATTTGTTCTATTTAGTTGTTCTATTTTAGTATAACTTTCATTTTGTTCACGGATGTAATATTCAAATTTTGAAATTTGTTTTTGTAAAGTATAAGCGGAATCATAATCAATGTAATTTTCGGAATCCTGATAACTACTATCTACTAAAACTCTTTTTAAAAGTCCATTCCAAGCTTTCCATTCATAGGCTTCAGTCATTATTATTCTATAATGATGAAAATCAATTGAGTCTTGTTTATTATAAAATTTATATGATTTTTGCGCTTTTGAAATGTGGCAAACTGCCATCATTAATGTTATTAAAAAAAGAAATTTTTTCATAAATCAATTTATTTATAACTAAATATATAGTATTTAATTAATAGTTACAAGTTATGTTTTAGATTCCTTTAAGGAAGGATAAAGCTGGAAAGTGGAAAAAACCCATTATAATGCTATCAAAATCCATTAAAATAACCTATTTTTGACCTTTTGGTAAAAACACTATGAGTACAGAAAAAGATAACAAGAACAAAGAATATTCAGCGGGTAATATTACCGTTTTAGAAGGCTTAGAAGCAGTTAGGAAAAGACCAGCCATGTATATTGGCGATGTTGGGGTTAAAGGACTTCACCATATGATTTGGGAAGTAGTGGATAACTCCATAGATGAAGCGATGGCAGGGCATTGTACCACCATAACTGTAGAGTTGAATGAAGATAATTCAGTTACCGTAATGGATGATGGTCGTGGTATCCCAGTTGATATTCATGAAAAGGAAGGTCGTTCGGCATTAGAAGTTGTAATGACGGTACTTCACGCTGGTGGTAAATTCGATAAAGATTCTTATAAAGTATCTGGTGGTCTTCACGGTGTAGGTGTTTCCTGTGTAAACGCCTTATCTACTATGCTAAGGGCTACTGTTTACAGTCGGGATGGTAAAATATACGAACAGGAATATTCTGAAGGTTTTCCTAAGGCACCTGTTAAACCAGTAGGTGAAACGGATATAACAGGAACTAAAATCCAGTTTAAGCCTGATGAAACTATATTCATTGAGTCTGTATATAAATATGAAACTGTTGCTTCTCGTTTGAGAGAATTAGCTTATTTGAATGCTGGAATTAAGATAAAATTACAAGATCATAGAGATAAAGACGAAGAAGGCAATTCTAAAGAAGAAAATTTCTTCTCTGAAGGTGGTCTATTAGAATTCGTAGAGTATTTGGATGTGAGCCGTGAAAAATTAATTCCTCAGCCTATTTATATGGAAGGGGAAAAGAATGGTGTTCCTGTTCAAGTGGCTTTAAATTATAATACTTCCTATAGCGAAAATGTTGTTTCTTATGTGAATAACATTAATACTATTGAAGGAGGTACTCATGTTTCTGGTTTTAGAAGAGCTTTAACTAGAACTCTTAAAAGTTATGCTGATAAATCAGGGCTTTTAGAAAAACAAAAAATTGAAATAACCGGGGATGATTTTCGTGAAGGATTAACAGCTATTATTTCTGTAAAAGTAGCTGAGCCTCAATTTGAAGGACAGACTAAAACCAAATTAGGTAATTCAGATGTGATGGGCGCAGTAGAAAGCTGTGTATCTGAAACCTTGCAATATTTCTTAGAAGAAAATCCTAAGGCAGCTAAAACCATTGTTCAAAAAGTAATCTTAGCAGCACAGGCAAGAAATGCAGCTAAGAAAGCCCGTGAGATGGTGCAAAGAAAGAATGTGATGTCTGGGTCCGGATTGCCCGGTAAACTGGCGGATTGCTCTGAAAAAGATCCCTCTATTTGTGAAATATACTTAGTAGAGGGAGATTCAGCAGGTGGTTCAGCGAAACAAGGACGTGACCGTAATTTTCAAGCTATTCTACCATTGAAAGGTAAAATTTTGAATGTGGAAAAAGCGCAAGAGCATAAGATTTACGATAATGACGAGATTAAAAATATCTTAACTGCATTAGGTGTTCGTTTTGGAACGGAGGATGATGAAAAAGCCCTTAACCTTGAAAAATTAAGATATCATAAAATAGTGATCATGACCGATGCTGATGTGGATGGGTCCCACATACGTACACTTATCTTGACATTATTCTTCCGATATATGCGTGAATTGATCGATAAGGGATATGTATATATTGCTCAGCCACCTTTATATTTAATTAAAAGAGGGAAAACCGAGCGCTATGTATTTACTGAAGATGAAAGAGTGCAAGTAGTAAAAGAAATTTCTCCGGATGGAACTGAAGGAGCTGTTCATTTGCAACGATATAAAGGTTTGGGTGAAATGAATCCTGAGCAATTGTGGAGCACAACAATGGATCCACAGACTAGAAAAATGAAGCAAGTATCAGTGGAATCTGCCGCTGAAGCCGATCACTTATTTAGTATGTTAATGGGAGATGAAGTACCACCAAGAAGGGATTTCATTGAGAAAAATGCAAAATATGCTAAAATAGATATTTAAACATTTTGAATAAATCATTATTATTAAAGCCTGAGCCTAAAAGTTCAGGCTTTTTTGTTTTCAAAATTTAGATTATGATTGAAACAGCCAATAGAATTAAGAGTGTTGAGGAATATTATTTCAGTAAGAAATTACAAGAAGTAAGAAGTTTGGATAGTCCAGACTTCCCTGTGATTAATTTAGGAATAGGAAGTCCTGATTTGGCGCCACATCCTACTGTGATTCAGGCTCTGAATGATGCAGCAATTAAGCCAGATGTGCATGCTTACCAATCCTACAGAGGGATTCCTGAATTGAGAACTGCCATAGCAGGTTATTATGCTCAGTATTTTGATGTAAAATTAAGTGCTGAGAATGAAATATTACCCTTAGTGGGTTCTAAGGAAGGGATAATGCATATCACGCAGGCATTTGTTAATCCTGGTGATAGAGTATTGGTTCCTAATCCTGGATATCCAACTTATGGCGCTGTGGCAAATTTGGTTCAAGCAAACATAAAATATTATAATCTAAGAGAAGAAAATAATTGGCAATTAGATATCAATTTAATTGAAAAACTGGAGTTGGATAAAGTGAAATTATTTTGGCTGAATTCGCCCCACATGCCAACAGGAGTTCAATATTCTAAGGAAACACTTCAGAAATTAGTTGCTTTAGCTAAAAAGCACCAATTCTTAATAGTGAATGATAATCCCTATTCCATGATTTTGAATAAAGATTATCAAAGTATTTTGTCAATAGAGGGAGCTTCTGAAGTTGCTATCGAGCTAAATTCCTTAAGTAAATCCCATAATATGGCAGGTTGGAGATTAGGATGGTGCATGGGTAAAACTGAATTTATTGATGCCATTTTGAAAGTGAAAAGCAATATGGACAGTGGGATGTTCAAACCATTGCAAATAGCAGCATTCAAAGCCTTAAAATTAGGAGATGATTGGTTTGAAAGCTTAAATACAGTCTATAAAGAAAGAAGGGTTTTAGCTGAAAAGATTATAAATAAACTAGGCTGTTCCTTTGATGAAAATCAGCAAGGATTATTTTTATGGGCAAAATTACCAGCCAATATTTCTTCCTCTGAGGAACTGGTTGACCATTTACTTCATGAATATCGAGTTTTTCTAAGTCCAGGATTTATATTTGGAACACAAGGTCAAGGGTATATTAGAATTTCATTATGTGCTAATGAAAATCAATTTAAGACTGCATTAGATCGCTTTCAAAATTATCAACCATGAATAGTATTATTAATAGCCTTAGTGTATTTGGTTTAGGTTTAATAGGAGGGAGTTTTGCTTTAGCCATTAAGAATAAGTTTCCAGAAATTAAGGTTTATGGAGTGGATCAAAATCTAGAACATGCACGAAAGGCTTTGGAATTAAATATTATTGATGAAATCAAATCGGCTGATGATAATGAGGTATTGCAATCTGATTTAATAATTCTGGCTATTCCAGTGAGCGCAATACATGATATTCTACCTCAACTTTTATCTGATGTTTCTGAAAAGACTGTAATTATAGATGCTGGCTCAACCAAAGGCAGTATTTGTCAAAATATAAGTAAACATCCGAATAGAGAACAATTTGTAGCAGCGCACCCAATAGCTGGAACGGAATATTCAGGACCGGAAGCTGCTTTTCCTAAGTTATTTGAGGATAAGAAGAATATTATATGTGAGTTTGATTTAAGTAGTGAAAAAGCCCAAAAATATGCTAATTGGTTTTTTGAAACTGTAGGGATGAATAACATTTTTATGGATGCTGAAGACCATGATAAACATTTGGCTTACGTATCTCATCTTTCGCATATAAGTTCATTTATGCTGGGACTAACAGTATTGAACATCGAAAAGGATGAAGAGAATATTCTTAATTTGGCAGGAAGTGGATTTGCTAGTACGGTACGTTTAGCCAAAAGCTCTCCTGATATGTGGGCGCCAATATTCCAGCAGAACAAATCACATCTAAGCAAAGCATTAGATGAATATATTCTTCAATTACAGGTTTTTAAAGAGAATTTAGAAGAAGGAAATTCAGAAGAATTGAAAGCAATAATGCTTAAGGCAAATCAAATTAGGAAAGTGCTTAGTTGAATATAGGCCAAGTACTGATAACCTGAGTTCGACATTAATTTGGAAATTCAGATTTTTCACCCAAGGGGTGACCAGCCTATGGCTGGCATCCATTCAATAGACAAGGCGTCTTTTTGAAGATATAGCGAGCTATATCGAAGAAAGACAACGCAGTATATTGGATTATATGGGAAAGTTTTTCTGATTCCGCTTGTAAACAGCGATTTTCTTCCTAAAAATTTCTTACAATAGCCCGCTATTGCTTCAAAATTTTTAGTTGAAACTCATCCGCCAGCTGGCGGAGGTTCTGAATCCTAAATTAATAATCGAATTCAGGTTGATAGTGTTTTATAGTAAAAATGCACAAAATGAGTAAGGTTCTAGATTTAGATTTCCCTTATTTAAATTAGTATAAAATATCAGAGATCTACTTTGAATGCACTTTCCATGTGTGTATTGATTACATCAATCTTCATTTATAAGTCCATTTTGAACGGCATACATCACCAATCCCGCAGTATTTTTAGCATTTAGTTTGCTTAAAAGATTTTTTCGGTGGGTATTAACTGTATTTTGACTGATAAATAGTTCTTCGGCAATTTCCTGTGCCGTAAATTCTTTTGTGATCAATTTTAATACTTCGAGTTCTCTTCTGCTAAGTTGAATTAATGAGCTTTTAGCTTTTTTGCTAGTGAATACACTATTCATGTAATCATCTTTAACGGATTGACTAAAGTATTTTTCACCTTTATATATTTCTTTCAAAGCAGTAATTAATTCTTCTTTTTCAGCATTTTTAAGTAAATATCCATCGACTCCATTCTTTATACATTTTTGTACCATGCTTATTTCACTATGCGTACTTAAAATCAAGGTTTTGATATCAGGATAGTCATCTTTTATCTTTTTACTTAGTTCAATTCCGTCCATTTCCGGCATATTGATGTCTGTAACAATGATATCGATAGGATGCTTTTCAATCAAAGGGAAAACCATTTTCCCGTTTTCGCAAGTCTCAATTATTTTGAAATCATCAACATTATCCAAAAGCGCACTAATTCCTTCCAAAAACATGTGATGGTCATCTACTATTATTATGTTGATAGTTTTCTTCATTTTTATACTGTCTCTAATTTAACACCAGATTTGATATAGTAATCGATATCTATATTTATTATAGTGCCTCTTCCTTTTACCGAATCAATATTAAGGTTGCCATTCAAGGATTGTATTCTCGACTTGATATTTTGTAATCCCAGGCCGTTTGATTTCTCTTTGTAATCAAAACCTTGCCCATGGTCTTCTACTATTAAATTAATGTTATTAAGATTAGTCACTATTTGAACTTCTACAAAATCTGTTTTAGCATGTTTTATTATATTGGTAATCAGTTCTTGTAAAATTCTATAAATCTCAACTTTAAAATTATCATCAAGCTGATTAAGTTTTCTCTCATTATGAAATATATATTCTATCTCAAAAGTGGCTATTTCAGAAACATCGGATAGATATTTCTTCAAGAAATCTGCAAAAGAATGATTAAGCATTTCTGGTGGTGTGAGGTTATGCGAGATTGTTCTTACCTCAGAATATATAGTATCCACCCCTTTTATCAGTTTTTTCAGCTGCGTATTTTCGTTTGATGAATTCTCTAATGATTGTAATTTCATTTTTATGGCGGCCAATCCTCCAGCAATTCCATCATGCAATTCTTTTGCTATGCGTTCTTTTTCATTTTCCTGACCTTCTATCTGTGCTCTGATTGTTTTAATTTCAAATTCTCGTATTAGTTCTAGGGTTTTTTGTTGATTTACTTCCTCCGTTTTTGCAGCTAATTGCTCTTTGCTTTTTACTTTTTGTCTATATACAATTAGTAAAATGATTACAGGTACCAAAATTGAAATTGCGCTTATAATCACGATGTTTTTTATTAGAGCTTGACGTTTTAATTCATTTTCCTGATTGAGTATGTTTGCTTTTTGAAGCTCTCGATTTTTGTTTAAGATGTCTATTTTTTTATCTCTTTGTAGTAATTCATATTTGTTTTCCTGTTCTTCTAAAGATTTATTTAATAGTTCTTGTTCAAAGATGGCAATCTCCTTTTCCTGTTGAATTTCACGTAATGCTTTGTTTTTCCTTAATAATTCAATTTCCTTATCTTTCTTTTCGGTTTCATATTGAGCTAATAATTCCTCAGTTTTCATTTTATGCTCTAATGCGTTAATACTGTCTAATTGCTGATAGAATTTTTCAATATGAGTAAGCGCATTTTTGTAGTCTTTTAAGTTTTCATAACTATCAGAAATATTAGCATGAATATAGGGAGTATGTATTGAATTTATTCTGTTTGATATTGTTAGGCTTTTTTCATATTCCCTAATAGCCTTTTCATATTCTCCCATAGCATTATATGTCAGTCCAAGGCGATTATAACTTACAAGAAGATCTTTATCTAATTTCTTTCTTTCTTGAATCTCGATTGCTCTTTTAGTGGTTTCTAGCGCTTGTTCGTAAGCATTCTGTTGTAAATATGTATTGGCAATCCCGTTTAAAGGGGTTAAAGTGCAGTAATCATCATTAATTTCTTTGCAGGCTTCCAGGCTTTTTTGATAATATTCTCGAGCTTCATCATATAATCCCTGTTGATATTTTACTACTCCAATATTATTTATAGTAATGGCGTATTGATATCCTTTTTTACTGAGAGAAGCGCTTTCTTTAAATAATTCAGATGCTTTATCATAATGTTGCTGTTTAAGATAGATAGTTCCAATATTATTAATGAAAGGTGGGATTAGTTCATTGAAATTATGATCTCTAGCTATTTTCAATCCTTTGGTATAATAGGCTAGGCTTTCCTCTCGTTGGCCAGTTTCTTCTAAGAGTACACCAATTTCTTTATAACATTTACTGATCGCTTTATATTCCTTCTGGATTAAATAAGTTGATAGCGCTTTTTTTAACAACACTTTTGAAGAGTCATAATTTCCTTCGTTTAGGAGTAGTTTACCTAATCTGAAATAACTATCTGCCTCTTCTTTTTCCAACTTATATTGTTTACTTAAAGCAATTGCTTGGTTAATTAAACTTTTTGCCCGAGTAGGTTCTGAAGTAATTTTAGAATCAAAATCATCTAATAGGGCATGTACTCTTTCAACCACCTCCAGTTCATCTGTATTTCCTTGTGAAAAACCACTTGAACATAAGAAAAGGGAAATAATTGATGTAAGAATTATAAAACACAGTTTATCCATCTCAAGCGACTTTCATTATTGATTACATAATTAAGCATAGTTTCACAAAAAACACTCATCATTTTTAGTGATTTATTTTTATGGTTATTTCTAATGATGCTTATAGTCAATGACTTAACTAATTTTGATAAAATTAAATCGGAAGTTAAAACTAATTGAAGTTATCATGAAATGAGCATAAATTTTAGAATCCTCAACATACCAACTGAGGATAGCTTGCCTGCCTCTGGCAGGGATAAAATTTATTGAATTCCATGTGACCGTTGAAAGTAAACACTATACACATGAAAAATCAAATGTATTTAATGTTATTTTTTTCAGTACTCATCGGCAGTCTATTCCATTCGGTAGAAATTAAAGCCCAGGAATTAGGGAAATATATCGAACAATATGAAGGCAGAAAAGGGGCTAGAACCTTTAGGGTGAAATTACTAAGAATAGGAGAGAAGGAAAATGAAGAAGTTTTAATTCAAATCTCAGGTGTTGATGATCCAATTAGTGGCAAAATTTATAAGTATAAAAAAGAATGGCAACGTAGTGAAAAAAGATTCAAAAACTATCAATATGTGACTACACAAATTCCTGATAAAGAACGGTTTGCAACACTTCATTCCAATACTCAATACGGGAGTCAAGTATTGAAAGTCTATTTAATTGATAATCCTTCGGAAGCAATATCAATTTACCCGACAGAGTATCAGAAGAATTTAGATCCATTATTTATGTATGATCAGTACAAAAGACAGATGGAAGAAGTAAAGAAGTAGTAATAAAGGCTAAGCTCATTTTAATCTATACTTGTAATCAGCTTGCTGGACCACTCACCATTTTTAGTGATTTTTATACTTACTGTTTTATGATGGTTTATTCCATGCCATCCAATCCTAGATTTGCTATTGTTCAAATGTAAATGATTTGACCATTAACACATATATATTTTAATCTAAATCAGAACCTTTATTTGAAATGAAAAAACTACTACTATTAATTTCATTTTTTACATTTATTTCTTTGCTGTATTCAGCTAATAAGCTTTCAGCACAAAATTACCCTCCAGTTTTTGATAAAAATACTCTTAAAGGAACTAGGGGGATTACAATTCCTAAACCAGATGCTGATGACAGAAGTGGTTATGGCACTGATTTACAATTTATAGGTGATATTAATAATGATGGACTGGAAGATATAGCTATTTCTAGTGGAGCGACAACAGTTGATGGACTGGATAACGCAGGTAAGGCTTATATCATTTTCGGTTCTAATGATGAATTTGATTTTCCATTTGACCTGAGTACGCTGAATGGGAGCAATGGGTTCGTAATAGAAGGAGTTGTAGAAGGTGAAAGGAGAGGGAGAGAAGTTGCAGGCCCTGGTGATATTAATGGTGACGGAATAGATGATTTAATTATTGGTGGGGCAGGTAGTTATGATGTGAAAATTCTATATGGAAAACCGTCTTTTCCTTCTTTAATTGAATCTTCAGATATAGGCGGAAGTAATGGTTTTAGTATAGAAGTTTCAAAAAGTGGTTCTGTTGCTAAATTGGGAGATATCAATGGAGATGGAATTAATGATTTTATTATAGCTACCCCTGATAGTTTCAATGGCTTCAGTGCTTGTATAGTTTTTGGGCGATCTGATAATTTTCCATCAGAAATTGATGTTACATATCTTGATGGAGTAAAAGGTTTTAGAACCACTGATTTTATGGCATCTGGTCCTGGAGATCAAGTTGGAAGCGCTGGTGATATCAATAATGACGGAATAAATGATATTTTAATTGGAAGCAGGAATGGTTTCAGCCCTGAAAGATCAATCAGCTATGTATTGTTTGGTAAAAATGGAACATTTGACCCCTTAGTTGAAATAGAAGATGTTGACGGAAGTGATGGATTCAAAATCGATAACAGAGATAATAATTTTTTAACTTTTGTTGGCCCTATTGGTGATGTCAATGGTGATGGAATAGATGATTGCTTTTCTGAAAATAATATCATTTTTGGCTCTAATGATCCTTTTCCTGCTGAGATGATGATGGCAGATTTTGACGGGGATAACGGTTTTGTTGTGAAAGACATGCTTCTGTGTGCCGCCCCTGCAGGTGATCTTAATTTTGATGGTATTGATGATTTTATAATTGCTGACCCCAATATTAACATTGTATATGGCACAACAGATGGGTTCCCTTCTGAATTTGATAGGGCAGATATTGATGGAACTAATGGTTTTTTGATTGATGATATGGATCATTCTAATGTTGGAAGACCAATTGACGGGGGCAAAGATTTCAATGGTGATGGTTTGGATGACTTCATTTTTGGTGAATGGACTTATCGGTCTGAAAGTGTATATGTTGTTTTTGGTGGGGATCATTACGCAATTCCTTTTCATGATGACTATCCTAAACTGGAAAATATAACTACAGAGGGATTTTCCTTGCTTGTAAATGCAAAGGAAAAAGGTAAAGTTAATTATGCTGTTTTTGAAAGCAGTACTTATTATACTGTTGATTATGAGGAAATTAATGAAGGAACAGATGCAGTTTTACAGGGTAGTTTTCCAATAAATACCAAGGATACTGAAATCATTAATGTTATTGATGAACTGAAATCAAGCTCTCAATATGATGTTCATTTCTATTTTGAAGATGATGCTAATAATTTTGGAGAAATATTTTCATTTGAGGATATAGAAACATTATTTGACCCTGAAAGTGCTTTTGTAACAACTTGGGATACTGAAGAAGAGGGTGATACTAATAATGATCAAATAGAACTAAGAGTTTCTGGTGGATATTATGATATCTATTGGGAAAAGGTGACAGATCCTTCGGTAAATGGAGTTTTAGAAGATCAATCTGGAACCACTACTATTACATTTCCTGAACCAGGAGTTTATCAGGTTTCTTTACCAGAGAGTATTACTCGCTTTTATTTTCCGTTTTATAGTAATGATCCTGCCAAATTATTAACTGTGGAACAGTGGGGTGATGCTCAGTGGCAATCGATGGAGGATATGTTTTATGGTTGTTCCAATTTGACTATTCCAGCTGATGATATACCTGATTTATCAGAAGTAACTAGTATGAATTACATGTTCTACCAGGCTTCATCATTTAACAGTGACATCAATGATTGGGACGTATCTAATGTGACAGATTTTAGCTCTCTTTTTACATTTGCCCATAGTTTTAATCAAAACCTAAATAATTGGGATGTAAGCAATGCCACCACCATGAGAAGTACATTTTATGGTGCATCTTCTTTTAATTCTGATATTTCTAACTGGGATGTGAGCAATGTGACAGATATGTATTTTATGTTTTCCAATGCCACTTCTTTTAATCAGGATATCGGGGATTGGGATGTGAGTAAGGTTACAAAAATGGGTTGCTTATTTAGGGAGACACCATTCAATCAGGATATTGGAGAATGGAATGTGAGCAATGTTAAGAACATGAATGAGATGTTTAGAAAAGCATCAGCATTTAATCAGGATATAAGTGGCTGGGATGTAAGCCAAAATACGACTATGTATTTTATGTTTTCTGAAGCCTCTAGTTTTAATCAAGATATTGGAGGGTGGGATGTTGGAAATGTAGAAGATATGTATTCCACCTTCAGAGATTCACCGGCTTTTGATCAGGACCTTGGAGATTGGGATATTTCAAAGGTGGAAAATATCCGCATGTTTTTAGATGATAGCGGTCTTTCACCATGTAATTATTCTGCTACACTGGAAGGCTGGTCAAAATTATCTCTTCAAGATGGTTTGTTTTTTCATGCTGGGAATTCTAAATATCCATCTGAAGCTGCAGAATATAGGCAGTCCATTAAAGATGATTTTGGTTGGACTATTTATGATTACGGTGAACTATCAAATGAAGTAACTATTTCAACTAGTCAAGAGATTTCATGTCCTGGAGCATCAGAACGCCACTCTTGAGGGTGAGTCATCAATTAATGATGTTGAATTTAAATGGTTTAATGAGGAAGATGAGTTAATTGGTGAGGATGAAGTATTGGAAAATATTGGAGCTGGAACCTACACACTCAAAGTAGAAGCTACAGCTGATTGTTTTTATACTAAAGAAATTACACTCACTGACGGAACAGATACGGAGGCACCGGAGATTACTTGTCCTGATGATCAAAAATTAAATCCAGGTGAAAATCTTAAGGATTATACTTCTCTGGCAGTAGTATCCGATAATTGTGATTCTGATGTTTCAGTGAGTCAATCTCCTGAAGCAGGTACTGAATTTACAGAAGAAACAACAGTTACTTTAACTGCTGAAGATGCTAGTGGAAATACAAAAGCTTGTACTTTCATTATTGAAGTAACTCCTGATACTGAAGCACCTGAACTGACTTGTCCAGATAATCAAGAACTGGCCTGTGATGCTACAGTAATTCCAGATTATACTGATTTGGTAAGTGTTTCCGATAATAGAGATTCAAGTCCTGAAGTGACTCAATCTCCGGCAGCTAGGAGTCCTTTTACTGCAGGTATGACTATTTCCATAAAGGCAAAGGATGAAGCAGGAAATGAATCTACCTGTGAATTTTTGGTTAATCTTGAAGAGGATACTGAATCTCCTGCTATTGAATGCCCTGATGATCAGGAATTAATTCCAGGTGAAAATCTTAAGGATTATACTTCTCTGGCAATAGTATCCGATAATTGTGATTCTGATGTTTCAGTAAGTCAATCTCCTGAAGCAGGTACTGAATTTACAGAAGAAACAACAGTTACTTTAACTGCTGAAGATGCTAGTGGAAATTCAAAAACTTGTACTTTCGTTATTGAAGTAACTCCTGATACTGAAGCACCAGAACTGACTTGTCCAGATAATCAAGAACTGGCCTGTGATGCTACAGTAATTCCAGATTATACTGATTTGGTGAGTGTTTCCGATAATAGAGATACTAGTCCTGAAGTGACTCAATCACCGGTTGCAGGAAGTCCTTTTACTGCAGGTATGACTATTTCCATAAAGGCAAAGGATGAAGCAGGAAATGAATCAACTTGCGAATTTTTAGTCAATCTTGCAGCAGATACTGAATCGCCTGTTATTGAATGCCCAGAAGATCAGGAATTAATTCCTGGTGAAAATCTTAAGGATTATACTTCTCTGACAGTAGTATCCGATAATTGTGATTCTGATGTTTCAGTGAGTCAATCTCCTGAAGCAGGTACTGAATTTACGGAAGAAACAACTGTTACTTTAACTGCTGAAGATGCTAGCGGAAATACAAAAATCTGTACTTTCATTATTGAAGTAACCCCTGATACTGAAGCACCAGAACTGACTTGTCCTGATAATCAAAGTCTAGCCTGTGATGCAACTGAAATACCTGATTACACTGATTTAGTAAGTGTTTCTGATAATAGAGATGCAAGCCCAATTATCACACAATCGCCAGAAGCTGGAAGTGAATATACAGCAGGTATGACCATTACTATTTCGGCTGAAGATGAATCGGGTAACGTATCCAGCTGTGACTTTGTAGTCAACAGTGAGGAAGATACTGAATCTCCGACTTTAAGCTGCCTAGCACCTCAAACCGTAACAATTGGTGGAAGTTTAGCTGATTATACTTCACTTGTAACAGTTGAGGATAATTGTGATGCGGAACCTACAGTAAGTCAATCAGTTGCTCCTGGTACTGAGATTACAGAAGATATTACTATTACAATTACAGCTGAAGATGCTAGTGGAAATATAGAAAACTGTGAAATAGAGATTATTGCAACTTCAGAACCTGATACCGAAGCTCCTGAAATCACATGTCCAGATGATCAGTTTTTAGCCTGTGGAGCTACCGAAATTCAAGATTATACTGATTTGGTAAGTGTTTCTGATGATAGAGATCCAAATCCGATCATCACACAATCACCTGAGGCTGGAAGTGAATTTACAGAAGGTATGTCCATTACTATTTCGGCTGAAGATGAATCGGGTAATGTATCCAGTTGTGACTTTGTGGTCAACAGGGAGGAAGATACAGAATCTCCGACTATAAGCTGCCTAGCTCCTCAAACCATAACAATTGGTGGAAGCTTAGCTGATTATACTTCACTTGTAACCGTTGAGGATAATTGTGATGCTGAACCTATAGTAAGTCAATCAGTTGCTCCTGGTACTGAGATTACAGAAGATATTTCTATTACAATTACAGCTGAAGATGCAAGTGGAAATATAGAAAACTGTGAAATTGAAATAATTGCAACTTCTGATGCTGATACGGAAGCTCCTGAAATCACCTGTCCAGAGGATCAGGTTTTAGCTTGTGGAGCAACGGAAATCCCTGATTATACTGGTTTAGTAAGTGTTTCGGATGATAGAGACCCAAATCCGATCATCACACAATCGCCAGAAGCTGGAAGTGGATTTACAGAAGGTATGACCATTACCATTTCGGCTGAAGATGAATCGGGTAACGTATCCAGCTGTGACTTTGTAGTCAACAGTGAGGAAGATACTGAATCTCCGTCTTTAAGCTGCCTAGCTCCTCAAACCATAACAATTGGAGGAAGCTTAGCTGATTATACATCACTTGTAACGGTTGATGATAATTGTGATGCAGAACCTACAGTAAGTCAATCAGTTGCTCCTGGTACTGAGATTACAGAAGATATTACTATTACAATTACAGCTGAAGATGCAAGTGGAAATATAGAAAACTGTGAAATTGAAATAATTGCAACTTCTGATGCTGATACGGAAGCTCCTGAAATCAGCTGTCCAGAGGATCAGGTTTTAGCTTGTGGAGCAACGGAAATCCCTGATTATACTGGTTTAATAAGTGTTTCGGATGATAGAGATCCAAATCCGATCATCACACAATCACCTGAAGCTGGAAGTGAATATACGGAAGGAATGACCATTACTATTACTGCTCAAGATAATTCAGGAAATACTTCAACTTGTACATTTCAAGTTTCGGCAGAGGGTGATAATCTCAATTCGCTGACTTGTCCTGAGGAGCAAGAAATTTCACTGAATGAAAATTGTGAAGCTGTTTTACCTGATTTCAGAGATTTAGTTAAAGTTGATGCTAGTTGCAGCAGTATTGAAAGTATAAATCAATTTCCTGAACCAGGCTCTGTTATTAATGAAGATTCTGAAGTGATAATTGAAGTAGTAGATCAATCAGGGAATAAGACTTCCTGCAATTTTAATCTAAAAATAATAGGTGAAGGAATACCTCAAATTGAAGTTGGTGAAGATGTTGAAATTAATCTAGGGGAATCAGTAGAGCTAAGTGCTGAGAGTTCCTCTGATGGAAGTTATAAATGGTTTCCCGCACGTGGTCTAAGTAACACAACTATTTCAAACCCAATAGCTAGTCCTGATAAGAGTACCACTTATACTGTAATATTTACCAATTCTTTTGGATGTTCTATAGAATCGGAAATCACTGTCAATGTAGAGGAAGGTGTTCAAGTAGCAAAAGGCTTTTCACCGGATAATGATGGGATAAATGAAATATGGAAGATTGAAGGAATTGAAGAATATAGAAATAATGAAGTAGTCATCTATAATCGATGGGGAAATATAGTCTTTGCTATTAAAGGCTATGATAATCAGTATAATGTATTTGATGGAAATGCAAATCGGAATACAAGCTTAGGAGGGGGACAACTTCCTGAAGGTACATATTTCTATAAGATCAGATTTGCTGAAGGGCATTCTGATTTAGAAGGATTTTTAGTACTTAAAAGATAATAAACCTTAAAATTTAACCGCTTGATATGAAAAGATTTTTAATTCTTTTAGCTATTGGTATGATTGCATCTGTTGGTATGGCGCAACAGATGCCCGCCAATTACAATTATTTACTTGACCCATTTTCGATTAATCCTGCTGTTGCAGGATATGATATAGATCCTGTCTTTAACTTTTCTGCAAGAGGTTCTTTCCAAGGAATGGAAGGTTCTCCTCGGAGCATGTTTTTTTCGACACACGGGAAGGCTTTAAGTCCGAAAGTTGGCTTAGGAGCTAATTTTTATAGTGATAAAATAGGGGTGACGAGCACAAATGGTGTTTATGGTAGTTATTCCTATTCGCTAATTTCAAAAAACAAAAATTCTTTTACTTCCTGGGGATTTCATCCAAATGTTTTGTCTTTTGGCTTGCGAGCAGGAGTGTCATTTTTTAATGAAAGCCTTAGAAGTCTAAAAGTAGATGATGATCCTAATTTTGAAAAGAATATATCAATTGTTAGACCTAGTGTTGGAGTAGGTCTTTATTTTAGTAAAAATAAATTTTTTGCTGGACTTTCTATTCCAGAGGTATTGACAGTATGGGAAAATGAAAATCTGAATTTGAACAGACACTTATTTCTTAATGCGGGATATGAACTTATATTAAATCATACTTCTAAAATCCAATTGAATAGTTTGATAAAAGTGGTAAAAGGTTCTCCTATTCAAGCCGATGGAAATGCAATATTGGAGTTTAAAGACAAAATCAAAGTTGGGCTAGGATACAGATCTGTTTCTTATGTAAATTTTATGATAGGATTCCAGTTCATTAATGATTTAGACTTTAATTATTTTTATGAGCTTCCTTTATCATCTTCTGTCAAACAAATGAATTTCAATATTCATGAAGTGAGTTTACGATATAGGCTTGGAAGATAATGAGTATAGCAGAAAATAGAGGATTTGGTTTAACAGTTATAAGATTTAAACTAAAATGAAGAATACGGATTGATCTACATCAGTAAACACCTGAATTTGAAGATGATTCTTTAAAAACCTTCATTATTTCAGCTATTACTTTTTCTCTGTTATTTGTTAATCCGTGACTATCGTTTTCAAATATTTGTAGATCAACATTTTTGCTATATTTTTTTAAACTATCCGCTAACATGAGTGCCTGTGAATGATGAACATGCTCGTCAGTGTTACTGTGCAAAATTATGTAGGGGATATCAGGTAATTCATTTGTCCAATAATTTGCAGATCTTGCCTGAAGTACTTCTTTTGGCTTTTCATTATAGTCGGGGATTAATTCTTGGTAAACACCTTCCATCTCAGGGTGATGTTTTAAAGTGATCTCTAGGTCAGAAACACCACCTATGGCTGCTGAAGATTTAATTTTATCACCCTTGTAATTCTTTAGGGTCAAATAATTCATCATTCCACCTCTGCTAATTCCCAATAAATTAATATTATTTGTGTCTGCTTTCTCAATTTCATGTAAATGAGAAATCAAATTAATATTGTCCATAACATCTGCTCCACCAAACTCTTCTTTACCTTCACTTCCGCTATTTCCTCTATAGTTAGAAGCTACTACCACAAAGCCTTCAGCTGCAAATGGAGCCATTACTTCCACCGCAGTAGCCACCAATAGTCTGCCTAATTCCTGATTTCCACCTCTATTTAAAATAATCACGGGATATTTCCCAGGTTTTTTAGGCTGAACCATAAATCCAGATACTAACAGACTGTCGCTATAGTAAGCCATTGAAAATATTTCGACTTCATCTAAGTGGGTGAATAATTCAGGATGATGATCTATTTTTTTTGCAATAGGAGCGGCCATATAATCTACCGTCTTTAGTAAAATATTCTGCCCACTAAATTCCGCAATATTCTCTTTAACATCATGTCCTTCCTTCTTGCTATTGCAGCTAAGGAAAGTGGATAAAACTATGGTGGTTAAATATAAGGTGGTTTTCATAATGATGAAATTAAATCTCTTCAATAGACTGTTGATACATATTAAAAAACAAAAATGGTAGGAAAGCGAAAGCTAAAATGACAAATGCAATAATAAATGTGATGTTGGCAAAAAAGTCATTGGTAAATCTGAGCCATGTGGAAATCACAAAAATTACTACAGCTGATTGCCCAAAAACCCACTGAAATAATACTCTTTTTGTCGAAAGTTTATGAGTTCGCCATTTATAATAAAAAACTAAAGGAAAACAAATAAGCCCTGCAACTGTGCCTCCTACGTAAAGCATAATAAATGAATAGGGCAACTGTAGGATTTTGAATAGAAATCCAATTACGAATATGAAGCTAAATAGCCATCCAGATATATAGATGATCTTTTTCATGTGAATAGTGTTTACTTTTAAAGGTCACAACTTGTCCCGTATTTATATGGATGGAATTCGCATCAAATCTATTCATCCTTCGGTTGGTATATTAAGGATTCTAGATTTATGCTCATTTCATGCTTGTTTTTGGTTTAGAGTTTCTTTTTGACTGGTTTTATACATTCTGAAAAATAGGAATGGTAGGAACAGCATACCAAAAATCAACATGCCTAATCCGAAAATTACTGCGGCACCTTGCAAATGCAATACTTTAAATCCACTACCAATCAGGATAAGCATTATACTTAATGTCCCAAATATCCATTTTAGTTTTTCAGACATCACATTAAAAACCTTGTATTTAAATTTATTGATCAACAATAAAGGCAAGAAAATAAATGATATACCCAGTAAACCTGAGAATAACATTATGTTAGCGCCAGGAAAGTGCATGACTTTGAAAAATGCTCCCGCAGTTGTTGATAGGGCAAATAAATAGCCTGAAATGTAAGTGAACTGTTTCATGAGTATTATTTTTTTATGGTTTAATAAAAACAAAGTTTCGAAATGTATTTCTTCAAATCCATTTGGAGTGGTTTGTTGGTATGCTTTCTCGTAAGCGCCTTCAAAAGAATTTCCTCTTTGCATTTCAATTTCTACCAAGCAACAAAAGTGATCAATCAAGTCGTCTTGAATTTCTTTAGAGGCAATCCCACTCTTTTTAATTTTTTGGTTGATAAAAGAAAATTGTTCATCCGTAATCATAGTGCAGGCGATGTTTTGTTGTCCGTAAAAATTATTTTGTTCAAGGTCTCCATAAAATCTTCTAACTCTTTCACCACAATCTTTTTCTCACCCTGTCCTTTAGGAGTTAATGTATAATATTTCCGTACCCTTTTGCCAATTTTCACTTCTTCAGTGGTTAAAATCCCATCTTTTAAAAGCTTATGAAGGGTGGGATATAGGCTTCCATCTTTAATCAAGATTTTACCATCTGAAATATCCTTTACCTTTTGGCAAATTTCATAGCCGTACATTTTTCCGTTTTCTTCGAGAAGTTTTAAAATGATAACTCCTAGCGTGCCTTTTAATAATTCTTTTGAATACATAGCACAAAAATACATCATAATACGATGTATCAAAATATAATGTTAAATAATTTTATGAAATTCAATCTTATAATAAATGTATTTTATGATTTTGAACAGTTAAATCACTGTCTAATTTAAAATTGAGAGGTTTTTGTAGATAAATTAAACTTTGTAATACTTAAAAGGCAGGCTTTTATTGCCTGCCTCTGTAAGCTAATTTGTGTTATAGTTATTTACCTTAGATAATAATAGGTATGGGTTTTCAAGCTTATTTACCAACCTTATCGATCAATTTAAATGGATTAACCTGCCGGAGGTTTAATGAAAAACGGATATGATCCCTGAAACTAACAAAGCTTTCCACTACACCATTATAGTTAGTTCCTACTAGAGGGAAATAAAAACCTAGCGCATTATTAAATAGGTCTATTTTTAAACCAGAACCGTAGTAAACATCATTTGAAATCAGACCTAGATCACCGTAGAGAGAAACTAGATTGGTAAATGGCATGTCAATATCTACATTGGCTGCAGCGAGCCAATTATTGCTAATAGCAATTGGTAAGAATGCTCGAAAGCCTCCATCTTCCAAATTTGTTTGATGCTCAAATGCTGTAAAAGTATTCGAGATCTGTGCTCTATCTAAAAAAGTGGTTTCCATTAGGTAATCTGTGCTACCATTCATTCTTAATAGAAATGAAGGATGTACATTATCATTATTTAAAAATGAGCCAAAGAATAAATTTAGTGAAGCAAATCTTCCTTTCTTATATTGATGTTTAACTTTAGCCTTATTTTTCCAAAGTGTAAAATCCTGAAGTTTATATTGAAGTTCACTATTGAAGCTATATTCTGTGAGAGCATTTCCATTTTCAATATTATAGATAGCAGATACAATTTGATAATCTGATTCATAAGTGGGTTGTAATTCCGTATCCACCCCAATTGCTGTATATCTAAATTTTAACCACTGTTTAGGACTTGTCCTTAGTTTTTTCGGCTTGAACGTAAACGTGATAGTAGGTTCGGCTTTTTGATAGCCAGCATATTGTTTGGCTTCACCTCCAAAAGTAATTTTCTGAAAAACTTCGGATGGATATACAGAATAATTTACTTCAGCAGAACCTGCCATTTGATTTAGCCCAAAACTATACATAGGCATGATAACATAATTAAATTTTTTCTGAGGAACCACATTATTATAAAAAACTGCACCAAGCATATATTTATCTCGAGTATTAGCACCCATAGTGGGGATAAAATTTATGCGCTTTTCAGGCCCTGTTTCTATACCTCCTATAAGTCCAATATCCAACCCATCATTTTTCTTAAATGCCTTATTTAAATAAGCTTGATTGTCTTGCCAATATAGTTCTAGAGTATGATGTTCGGGGTCAATAATGACTTTGTCGATCTTATTATCTGGTAATTCAATTTCTTTTTTTCCTACAAAACCTTCAAGATAACGATTCATGATAGTATCCTGGCCTGAAAGTGCAACAATTGGGACAGGTGAAGCTATTCTACCCTTGTTTTTTAAAGTAATATTATAGCCCTTTCCTGAATTGTCAATTTTACTAATCTTATAATCAACTTTTTTTGTGCTTTTTAAAAGATCATCAAAAAACCATTCAAGATTTTTATCACATTCTTTTTCAAAAATGGCTCTAAAATCTTCAGGTTTTGGATGTTTAAATTTCCATTGATCATAATATAACTTCATGATGCGGTCAAATTCTTCCTGTCCTAAGTATTGCGATAAATGAGAAAAAGCCATGGCCGATTTCATATAAACCATAGTGCCATAATTCATTGAAGTATATTCACCTGCTTCTAGGTCAAGTGGCTGATCAAGGTTTCTGCGTGCATTAAGTAAATAAGATAATTCAGTTATTTTACTATATTCCAATTTGTCAAACTGAGTAGTTTTTGCGACCCATTTTCCAAACTCATTGTCTTCCTCCAGCCCCGTCAAAGTGATTAGTTTCAGCGCTGGGTATTTAGTTTCAATATAACGGTTTTCATAAAGGGAATTAATACCTTCATCCATCCAGGGATGTTTTCTTTCATTACTAGCTAAAATTCCGTAAAACCAATTATGGCCTATTTCATGTGTAGTAACTTGATCTAGCGCAAAAGGACTGTTTCCACCCAATACAGTAATGGTTGGGTATTCCATGCCTGCACCTGCACTAAGTGCACCGTCAACCACAGTCACCACATCGTATGGATAATCACCTATCCACTTGGAATAATAAAAAGTGGCGTCTTGCATATATTGTATGATATCCTGCCATACTTCATAGTTTTTTTTATTGAAAAGTGCATATAGTTTTACTGTACGCCCTGAATTAGGTAATTCTATTTCACCTTTAAGCACTTCATAAGTTTGATCGGCAAACCATGCAAAATCATGGACATTATCCTGGGTATAGCTAATGGTTTTGTATATTCGATTTGTTGGTGCCTCATTAGCACTTTCCGAATCAGTAGCATCTGAAGATTGTTCTGACAGTAAATGCTGCTTATCGGTTTTGGCCAGAGAGTCAAGAAAACTAATTTCCTTTTCAGTGTTTAAGTTACCTGTTGCGCCTACTACATAGGTTTCAGGAATCGTTATGGATACTTCAAAGCTTCCGAATTCCGAGTAAAATTCTCCTTGATCAAGATAGGGCATAGGATGCCAACCATCTTCATCATATACGGCTGGCTTTGGATACCATTGTGTAATTTGATATTGCTTTCCTACGTGGCCAAGCCTTGAGAAAGAATCAGGAAGTTTTACTTTGAATGGTGTGCTAATCATTATTTTTTCACCTGGAGCTAATGAATTTTTCAGGTATACTTTTGCAATATCCTCATGCTTTGGATGGTATTCCCATTTCAAAATCTGACCATTTGTTTTAAAATTCAGACTGTCAATATAGCCTTTTTTAGCATCCTCGGAAAAATGAAATCGGGAGGAGCCGTTTGCTATCTGCTGCTTTGCGAAGGCAGTTTTACAGTTTTTATAAGCATTGGGCCATAGATGAATCCATATAAAATCAAGTTTGTCCGGTGAATTATTGATATATTCTATTTCTTCGTAAGCGTGAAGGGTATGAGTGTTATCATTAAGCTTAACTTCAATGTCATAATTAACCTCTTGTTGCCAATAGTTATTCTGTGCATGGAGCATTATAGCCTGCATCAATAAATAAGTACAAATAATAATTTTTTTCATTTGGTTTAAGTTGATGTTTTAAAAAGTTGTTTTGTTGCTAAGTTGATGCATTTTTTCAAACAAAGGTTGCAGAATAATCAAACAACACATTTGTTAAGTAAAGAAAAGTAGCTAATTTAATTGTTAAAATTCGAGAATAAATTTTTTATTAAATATTTTTGAAGTGATTCAAAATTGATAAATTTTAAATCAAATGAACCGTTATTAATTATCTCCAAAAATGAAAAAACACTTTAAATTTATACTACGTGTTATTTTAATTTTATTTATAGCTGAAATGAGTTTTCACTTTTTTTCGGGCATGCTTTTTCCTTTTGTTTCGAATGAATAGTGATCTTTTATTTAAGATAGCTTTTAATTTCATTTAGATTCGTGCTATTAAATTCTTTAATATATTTTCCATCAGGATCAATCAAAACATAAGTTGGATAACCTCCAACATTGAAATAGGAGCGCATTTCCGAATTCCCATCCACTAGGGTTTGAGCGTATTTTATATTGAATTTATCAATTGCTTTTAAAAATCTTTCTTCAGTATCTACTGGGTCAATTCCGATTATACTGAGATTTTCATTCTCTTTTTCTAAAGCATTAAGTTTCGGTACAGCTTTGAGACATGGTTGGCAGCCAGAGTACCAAAAATCCAGTAATACATATTGGTCTTTATAATCGGATAATTTCTTAGTAGATTGATCTAATAATTCAAATTGAAAGTCTGGTACTTTTTTACCTTCTTTTAACTGATTCATTTTAGCTTTCAGAACTTGAGCAAATTTTAGAATTGTTGGATTTATTGGGTTGTTTAGTATTTTTTCTAAAGTGCTATTGATCAAACTGTCGTTCGGTTCAAAATTGAATGATCCATACAGTATATTGTTAAGCATGATTAATTCAACAAACTGTTCCAGCGTATCATTTGGAACGTATTTCGCTTCATCTAACAAATAAAGAGTTGGCTTTGATGGAGGTACATCGCTTTCAATTAAATCAAAAGAATTAGCTTTAATTGGATATACATTATTTATAAGCATGATGAATGCTTTGTTATCCAATAAAACCCCATTGTTTATAATGTCATTTTCTAATTCCTTAAACTGTTTAGTATTTTTTAATGTATTAAATTCCTTGTGCTTCAATTCATAAAATATAATGTCTTCTGCATATTCTGTAAGTGCTTTCGAGTCAATTAATTGCTTTATTTCTTCAATATATTTTTCATAATTCGAATCATAATTTTTCTTTTCCTTACCTATTAGATTAGTGTTCTTTTTTTGAAATTCTTCAAACTGTTTTTGATTTTCTGCCAGTAAATAGTTCAGAGGGTCTTCAGAATCTACATTTAGCTTACCATTTTTTGACTCTAAGTTATAGGTAAATCCTGGTTGTAAATAAATCCCATAGCTATTGTCGGCAATTTTCAAATTGTAGAAATCAGCCTTTTCTAATTCAAAAATATAAACTTCATTTGTAGGTTGAATTTCTTTAAAAGCATAATATTCAGGAATGAAATGTTGATCAGTTTTTTCCAAAATCAGCGTTTCGTCTTGCCATTCATTTGCTGAAAACTTAATTTTCGTTTTCTTTTGTGCCTGAGTTTGGCAGATTAACAATAGATTAATGCAAAACAAGCTTACAATTAGACGCATTTTCTTTAATTTGTTGTTTAAGGTTGAGTTCAAGTCCCAAACTAAAATTTTCTTCTTTATTGAACAAATAAGCTAAAAGCTTTTTAAATTTAGAAATTGAATCATTACCCATGGCTATAGATAGAATAACATCATTAATTAATAAGAGTAATTTAGTCAGCAGAGATTTAAGCTGGTTACAGTTTAACTATAGAGTGTTGGATTTGGCTCGAAAGCCTAGTCGAAATATCTTTGATAGGCTTAAATTTCTAGCGATTACAGCTTCTAATTTAGATGAGTTTTTCATGATTAGAGTAGGCTCACTGTATAATTACATTGATTATGGAAGAGAGCGAATTGACTATTCAGGTTTACGTGAATTACCTTTCCGTAAAAAACTCTTAACGGAATGCCAGAATTTTGTAAAAGCACAAAACCAGCTATTTGAGGATGAACTTGAGCCTCTTTTTGAAGAGAATGGCTTTAAGTTTGCCGATTTAAACGATTTATCTGCAGCTGAATTAAAAAAAGCCAATAGCTTTTTCGATAAAATCATATTCCCAATGCTCACACCAATGGTTTATGATAATTATCATACTTTCCCTATTCTGATGAATAAACTACTGATTTTTTCAGTTGTAACTCGATCTTTTGGGGAGAAAAAAGATAATAAGAAACTTTCCTTTATTCAGATTCCACAGAATATCCAGCGTTTCTATGAAGTAGAGCGAGATGATAAAATGCTTTTTATTCCTATAGAGGAATTAGTAAAAGCCAATATTGAAAAGCTGTTTAGAAATATCGAAATATTGTCAGTAAACCTTTTCCGGATTACTAGAAATGGAGATTTCACTTTAGAGGAAAGTGATGATATTGAGGCTAATTTCTTAGAAGAGATGCGTAAAAAGCTTAAAACTCGAAAGACGGGTAGGGTAGTGCGTATTGAAATTGACAAGGATTACGATAAATGGATGATGAAAATTCTTTGTGATCGGTGGGAGATTGATAAAGACAATATTTTCAAATTCAAGAAAGGTGATTTGGTGGATTATAGTGCTTTATGGCAAATCATTAAGCATACTGAATTTAAAGATAAAATTCCAACTACCCCTGATCCAGTTCCGCCTTTAGCATTTCCGGAGCATAAATCTGATTCGGATAATATCTTCGAAATATTGAAAGATAGAGATATATTATTGCATCACCCTTATAATAATATTGAACCAGTAATTGATATGCTAGAACGGGCATCTGAAGACCCAAAGGTCTTGTCTATCAAGCTTACCATTTATAGATTGGCCGAAGATTCTAGAATCACCAATGCTTTGCTTAAAGCTGCTGAAAATGGAATTCACGTTTCAGTTTTATTTGAAGTGAAGGCTCGTTTTGATGAAGAAAATAATATAAGAGAAGCCAAAAGATTGCAGAAAGCAGGTTGTTTTGTGATTTATGGAATCAGTCGTTATAAAACCCATACTAAGCTTTTGATGATTGTTCGTAAGGAAAAGGAGAAAGTAACGCGCTATTTGCACATGGCAAGTGGTAATTATAATGAAGAAACCGCAAGATTATATACTGATATTGGGCTGATGACAACAGATGAGACATATGCTCAAGATATTTCGGAGTTTTTTAATGTAATCACTGGGCACAGCCTGCCGCATGAATATGAGCGATTAATTACGGCTCCGAAAGACATGCGAACCCGCCTAATTCATTTAATTCAGCAAGAAGCTGAAAATGCTAGAGCAGGATTACCATCTGGTATTTGCATTAAAATCAATTCCTTGGAAGATAAGGAATCAATTGAAGAACTTTATGCTGCTTCTCAAGCTGGAGTTAAAATTAAATTGATAGTGCGTGGAATTTGTTGCTTGAGACCAGGAAGAAAGGGATTGAGTGAAAATATTACTGTCAGATCAATTGTAGGAAATTATCTTGAGCATTCAAGAATCTATTATTTCCATAATAATGGAGAACCCAAACTTTATGGTGGAAGTGCTGATATGATGGTAAGGTCTTTTGAAAGAAGGTTGGAGTCTTTATTCTTAATTGTAGATGAAACCTTGAAAAGACAGGTGATGAATATCCTACGATATAATTTATGGGATAATGTGAACTCCTATGAAATGAATGAAGAAAGTTTTTATAAAGAGCTGGAAAGAAATGGAGAACCTGTATTTAATATTCATGAAGAATTTTTCAAGGTTACTCCTGAGCTGATAGAGGATGTGAAATTGTTTGATTGAGGTTAATAGGTTGATGACACATCAACCTATTCCTAAACATCATCCAAAAACCATTTTATAGCTTTTTTATGATCTTTAAAAACCTTGGTTAAAAAAGTTGCGTTTTCATCATCGTTATTGTACTCAGCCACTTTATTAGAAGCTATTTGTGTAATTGGAGAAAGTACAGCCTGATGAGTAAAACCGAGTTTTTCGTATTGAGGATTGATTTCAGAATCAAGCCAGGTTATTTCCTCTTGCCGGATCATTTCTAATTCTGTTACGTCTGCGTAAAGCAGAAATTTATCTTGACCTGTAATTTTATGCTTTTTGATTTCCGTTTCATAAATCTCCAATGAAGTATTAATTAAATCCCTGAAAACTACTGGATTCAAAATTCCTCTCCATACTTCTTTTATATAAGGAATATTATTTATTTCCTCAACAGTGATCCTTAATTTGGGGTGAGTGTATAACCTCATATTTACATGATTTATTAACACATTTCAACCAATAAGTTAAAGAAATATTTTTAGTAATGGTACTATTCAAGTAATTCTTTACTTTTTAATCGATAAAAGCTTTGAAAATCAGCGTTTTATATGGTAAAAAATTATTGATAATAATGATGTATTAATTCAGTAGAACTTTTACAGCCTGATTTTTTTAAAATATTACTTCTGTGTTTTGAAACAGTTTGCGGACTTATAAAAAGAATATCTGCAATTTCTAAACTTGATTTTCCAGCAGCTAAAAGTTTGATGATTTCAATTTCCCTTGAAGTGAAATTAGATAGAAAATCTTTATTAACAGCTTTAAACTCATTTTGGTAAAATTTATTGATTGCCATATTAATGGCAACCTCTAAGCTTCTTTCATTATAAGGCTTTACTAAATAACCGAATGTAGAAGAATCAGTAATTCTTTTTATAAGTTCTTGGTCTGAATAAGCAGAAAGGTAAATTACCGGTATTTTTTTAATTTTGTTTAGCGCAAATACAGTTTCAATTCCATCCTTATCTCCCTCTATATTTATATCGCAAAGAATAAGATGTACATCGTTAGTATTAAATAAAAACATAGCTCTCTCATAATTTTTAGCAATGCCAATGCATTTAAAACCTAAATCTTCTACTAAATAGGAGAGGTCTTGAGCAATTAACAACTCGTCTTCAATTATCAATATGTTTTTATATCCTTCCATTTTTATTCAGTTTCTTTACTTATGAACTCAAGTATAAAATGAGGTCCTTTTTTAAGTCCTACAGTTAATTTCCCATTTATTTGATCTACCAATGATTTTATCATGCTAATTCCAAAAGAGTTACTATTCTCAAATTGTTTTTGACTAATGCCTTTTCCATTATCTTTTAGCGTAATGTAAATATGCTCTTTTTCCTTCTTCGCTATTAAATCAATTATTAATTCATCTTTACCACTGTGCTTTAATGAATTAGTAACCAATTCATTTAAGATTAAACCCAATGGTACTGCTTGATCTAGGTTTAATTTGAAATTATCAATATCTAAATTGAAATTCACATCAGAATAGTTGCTTTTAAAAGCAATAGATAAATAATCTATTAATTCTCTTATGTATTCTTTGCAATTGACTTCTGTATATTTTTCAGTCATATACAGCTTTTGATGTAATAGAGACAGCGCCTGCATTCTTAACTTACCTTCCGTTAGCGCCATTTTTGCATCTAAGTTATCGGTACTACGGCTATGCAGATTTAATATACTGGAAATTAGCTGCAAATTATTTTTTATTCTGTGATTAAGTTCTCTTAATAATAGCTCAATTCTTTCGTTTCTTGTGAACAATTTCTCATTTTGGCTTTCAATTTCTTCTTTTTGAGCCATAACTTCTTCTGTTCTATTATTTACTAGCGTTTCAAGTTTCTTATTAATATTTTTGATTTGATTGAATCGCCATCTTAATGTTAACCCAACAATCAAAAGAATTGAGAGACTAAGCAGGATTCTAAACCAATCTGAATTATACCAATAGGGCAATACTTTAATAGCTAAAGTTGCCTCTTCCTTGCTCCAGATGTTTTCATCATTTAATGCTTTTAAGCGTAAAGTATAATTGCCAGGTGTCAATTTGCTTAAAGTGATGGATTTTTTAGTGCTGGCTGGTCTCCACTTTTCATCCAACCCATCAAGCAAAATTGAATATTGATTTTTATTGCCATTAATTAAATTGAGTCCATCATAACTAATATTTATTAAATAGTCTTCGGGGTTTAGGGTTATATTCTTAGTGTAGGAAAGTGCCTTTTTTAATTTATTATTTGAACTACGGACATTAATTACTTCATTATTGATTTCCAATTGATCAAAATATACTGTTGGTGGTTTTTTATTAAACGATAACTCATCTGGTTGAAAATGAATGAACTCACGGGAAGTTCCAAAATAAAGTGTACCATTATTGCCCTTAAAAGCAGATCCGAAAATGAAATATTCTTCTCTTAAACCATCTGATTGGTCATAATTTATGAAGCTTCCGTTGTTTTCCATTTTTGATAGACCCGATGCAGTTGCTATCCATAAATCACCATTACCGTCTTCAAGTGAACTACTGATAACATTAGAAGGTAATCCATCTTTTTTAAAATATCTCGTAAAACTGCTATCTTCAATATTTAAATAGTTCAAACCTACTTCAGTGCTAATCCAAATGCCACCATTCTTACTCGCAGTAATATGATTGATATTGCCATTGCTTAAATATTCATCTTTCTTTGAAGCTTCAAATTTCTTAAAACTATTATCTTGCTCATTATAAAAATGAATTCCATCAGCTGTACCAATCCAAAGTCTATTTTTATTATCCTCTGTTATATATTTTATATATTCATCTCCGCTATTTTCAATATCAGTCAAATCACTGACAGGAAATGGAATTAAGTTTTCATTTTCTAAATCATACTGAAACAATCCTTTTAGGCTATTCCCTAACCAAATTCTCTTTTTATGATCTACAAAAATTCTAAGATTGAATTTTAAATCTGTATCTTCTGAATTATTCTTGAGAGCAGTTAACTTTTTACTCTGATGGTTCCAGTGATATATAAAATTACCCCATACTGATATTAAATATTCATTTTCTTTCCATTTCTGAATTTGAGTCATTCGATTCACACTATTCGGATCACCTTCATCAAACTGATAAATCTTGTGGGTATTTTCTACTGGATTCCATTCTATCAGTCCGGAATAAGTGGTGATTAATATCGTATTTGCATCATGGTCAATATAGCTGGTATATCGATTAAGGTATTTGTCAGTATCTGTTGGGAGGAAACTTTCATAATCAAATTTGTTAAAAGCAGGATGTGAATAAAATACTCCAGCATTATTAACTGCTGCCCAAACCCCTCCATTTCGATCTTCAAAGACATTGTATATGCTACTTCCACCAATATTATCCTTGTTTTTTTGTCTTGCCTTTACTTGATGAAAAGTCTTTTCATTTTGGTCATAGAAATTAATTCCATTCATAGTGCCAAACCATATTTTATCTGGGTTTTGTGGATTTTGATAAATAGAAAAGCATACACTATGACTTAATCCAGCTCCATTTGTTGATTCATTTGGAATATGAGTGACTTCATAAGTTTCAGTATCCACAATTTCTAATCCACCTCCCGTGGCTACCCACAGCTTATGGTCATCTGTTTCCATTAAATCATAAATGTAAGCGTAGCGAAGCCCTTCATTTTGAATTGTTGATTCTCCTATAAAATGAAAATTATTGGTCTCAAGATTTAATATGTTTAATCCTACTGCTGTTGCAATAAATAGCTTTTTATTATCCTTTGATTGTTGGATAGTTCTGATAGTATTATCTGCTAGCCCATCCTTAATGTTATATCTTGTAAATTTTTCAGTTTCAGGATTGAGTTTATTCAAGCCCTTATTGGTGCCTACCCAAATGTTCCCCTCGTGGTCTTCTTCAATACCTCTTACTTGATTATTACTTATGGAAGTGCTATCGCCTTTTTTATGAATATAATTAGTGAATTGATTATATTCAGGATTGTATTTTGAAAGGCCACCACCATAAGTTCCAGCCCAAATATTTCCTTTACTGTCTTCAAATACTTTCCATACAAAATCATAGGCTAATGAATTAGAATCTGTTACACTATGGTGGAAATGCTTGAATTCACTTCCACTATATCTCCACAAACCATTTTCTCCACCTATCCAAATGAAGCCGGATTGATCTTGGATTATACTATAAGGAAAGGGTTGATCTAATCCATCATTTTTATCTAAGTGACGAAATTCCATCGGGTTTTGCTGTCCCCATAAAAAGTGTAGATAGAAAAGTAAAAAGTAGCCTAGTGAAAAGTATTTTTTCATATACAATTATTTGAATAATTAAATTAGAAAACAATACCTATAAAGCTGTATTTTTTCACGGATATTTTAACTACAAAAAACAATAGTTAGCCTAAGGCTGGAAAAGGTTAACCCACTAAGATCTATACTAAGGTCACGAAGAAGTAAACAGCTAAGGCTGAAATGATTTAATCACAAAGATTTCTTCCAAATTCACAAACACAGATTTTTTGCAATTAAAGAAAATCAAAACATACTATATATGGAAAAATGCTTTGGAGGACAGGAATAAAAAAAGGTGAGCCATTGCTGACTCACCTTGTGATTTATATCTGTTTAAGAAGAATATTTATTTTTTCTTCTTTTTATTTTTATCCTTTTCTTTTTTAGCTTCTTCGCTTGCTTTCATTGCTTCTTGCAATCGCTGCTGGAATTTAGAAGTCTTTTTATTAACGTTCTTCTTCTTATTTTCTTCCAGAATTGCAATGATTTTATCTTCATCAATCATTCTTCTAATTAAAGTCTGCTGACCGAAGGTTATTAAGTTGGCAATCAAATAGTAAAAACTTAAAGCTGCTGGAAAACTATTCAATACGAACATGAAAATGACAGGCATAAAATACTGTATATTCTTCATTGGCCCTTGTACTGAACTAACCTGACCTTGTGACCATGTTATCAATAAGGTTGATAAGGTCATTAAGATTGTAAACAAACTCACGTGATCACCATAGAAAGGAATTTCAAATGGTAAACTTAATACACTATCGTAAGTTGATAAATCACTTGCCCATAAGAAAGATTCTTGTCTCAGCTCAATAGAACTTGGAAAGAAATAGAACATAGCAAATAGAATCGGCATCTGAAGCAATAATGGAATACAACCCGAAAGTGGATTTACGCCTACTTTTCGATAGAGATCCATTTGATCTGCCTGAGCTTTTTGCATATCGCCTCCATGCTTTTCCTTAATCTCGTCCAATTGTGGCTTTAAAACTTTCGTTTTGGCCATTGAGACATAAGATTTATAAGAAAGAGGAGAGAGTGCTAATTTGATTAAAAACACTAAAATGATGATAATCAATCCATAATTACTGATGTATTTTTCCAATACATAGAATACATTGATGATCACATATTTATTCACTAAACTGATAGGGAACCAACCTAGATAAACATTTTCTTCAAAGTCTGGGGCTACTTTTTGTAGCGTTTTATAATTGTTTGGTCCAAAGTAGTATTTGAATTCACCTGCTTTATTGGTAACTTCAGCTAAAGGGATTTCAACTTTGGCTTTTCCTCTTTTTACATAATCGTCAGATAATCCTTCAATGTCAGTAGCAAACTCAGCTCTCTTCATTGGAATATCCGTAATCAAGGCTTCCATAAAGAAATTCTGCTTAAAGGAGAACCATTTTACGGGTTCAGCTATTTCTTCGCTGTCATCATCAGAACGTTCGCTTAAACCATCCATTCCTTCTTCTTCGGAATAGTAGTTCATGGTGACTTTAGTTCTACTTTGAGCAAGATCTTTTTCGAACTTGCGCATTTTCTTGTTCCAGCGCAATGTTAATTGATCTCCCAAAATTTCATTTGAGAAACCATTGAAAGCCAATGAATAACCTACCTGATATTGATTGCCGGATAAGGTGTAAATTTGCTCTATACTTTTGCCCTGTGCTAACTGTGCTACAAATTTAATTTGAATGCTATCCCCATTTGAAAGGTTTCTTTTTGGAGAACCCTTCATTTCAAAGTGAAGATCATATAAATTTACTTCACCTGTAGCTGTATTAAATAGCAACTCTTTTTCTTCATCTTCTTGATTGGAAATAATGAGAGGCTGGCCATCGTAAGTTTTAAAATCTTTTAATTCAACTCGATTAATTCTACCACCTTTGGAATCAAATGCAATAGCCAAAGTTTCAGTATCGAAAGTAGATATTTGAGATTCTCCTTTAGCCAAACTTGCAAAAGCACCATATTTTTGAACCATTGCCTGGTTTAAACTAGAGTCATTTTGGATTACAGCAGTTGACTCACTTGTGCTTGATGAATTTGATTCTACTTGTTGGTCGTTTTGTTCTATTTTATTGGGTTCAATATTTTCTGGCTGTTGCGGTGCATCCGCAAAAAACCAAAAATAGGCAATCATTAAAATAGAAATCAGGATGAGTCCTGTTGCTTGATTTTTGTCCATCTAAATTGTAATTAATTCGATTCTGATAAAATTTTATGTTCTAAACTCGCTTTTACAAATCGCACAAACAAAGGATGTGGATTTAAAACAGTACTTTTTAGCTCAGGATGAAATTGTGTGCCCACAAACCAAGGATGCTCTGGAATCTCTACGATTTCGACTAATCCTGTTTTTGGATTAACTCCAGTAGCTTTCATGCCCGCAGCTTCAATATCCTGCAAATATCTATTATTAAATTCGTATCTGTGCCTATGACGCTCATTAATTTTAGTTTTTCCGTAAGCTTGGTATGATTTAGTATTCTTTTTTAGCTCACAAGCATAAGAACCCAATCGCATTGTACCTCCTTTTTGGGTAATGCTTTTTTGTTCTTCCATTAAATCAATGATAGGATTTTTAGTTTTAACCTCCATTTCTGTTGAAGAAGCATCCTTTAATCCTAATACATTTCTTGCAAATTCAACTACGGCACATTGCATTCCTAAGCAAATGCCAAAGAAAGGAAGTTTTTCTTCACGGCAATATTTTATAGTTTCAATTTTCCCTTCAATACCTCTTTCTCCAAAACCAGGTGCCACTAATACACCATGAACATTGGCAAGTAATGATTCTACATTTTCAGCATTTACCTCTTCAGAATGGATCCATTTTACGTTAACCTTAGTCTCATTTTCTGCACCAGCATGAATAAATGCCTCAGTAATAGACTTGTAAGCATCAGGTAATTCAATGTATTTACCAACTAAAGCAATATTGATATCTGAAATTGGATTTTTTAATTTCCCTAAGAAATTCTTCCATTGGGTCAACTCAGGCTCAACTTTATGTGATAGCTTCAATTTAGCTAAAACTCTTTCATCAAGCTTTTCTTTTCTCATTAGCAATGGCACATCATAAATTGAATCAGCATCCATGGCTTCGATTACAGAATTGATGTTTACGTTGCAGAAAAGGGCTAATTTCTTTCTGATTTCTTGAGGTAATTTATGCTCTGTTCTGCAAACTAGAATATCAGGTTGAATACCTGATTCAAGTAATTGCTTTACGGCATGCTGTGTAGGCTTAGTTTTTAATTCTCCAGCAGCTTTCAAATAGGGGATAAGGGTCAAATTAATAACTAGGAAGTTATTGGTTCCAACATCCCACTTTACTTGTCTTACGGCTTCAATAAAAGGTAAAGATTCAATATCACCTACACAACCTCCAATTTCTGTAATTACGATATCGTAATCGTTTTTTTCAGCTACAGCATAAATATTTCTTTTGATTTCATCAGTGATATGAGGAATTACCTGCACTGTTTTCCCTAAATAGGCACCTTCACGCTCTTTTGTAATCACATTGTTGTAAATCCTTCCTGTAGTGACATTATTTTCCTGAGAGGTGTTGATGTTCAAAAACCGTTCATAATGACCTAAATCCAGATCAGTTTCAGCACCATCTTCTGTTACAAAACACTCACCATGCTCATAAGGATTAAGAGTTCCAGGATCAATATTAATATAAGGGTCTAATTTTTGGATAGTAACTGAGAAACCACGCGCTTGTAGTAGTTTGGCTAGTGAAGCTGCGATAATACCCTTACCTAAAGATGAGGTTACACCACCAGTAACAAATATGAATTTAGTGTTTTTTTGAGATGCCATAAGTTATTTTTGAAATGCCTGCTATACTTATGGGATACAAAGGTAGTATAAGCATTTTAAAATCTTCATCTATTTGAGATTTTAATGTTAATTTTTCTGCTCGTTTTATGGAATACTTTCACAATTAGGGGATTAATGATAAAATAAATTTAGATTATGATAAAGTAGTCTTTCAACCGTATTATTCTAAAACAGTAAATTCATTAATATTTGGATATTCTTTAGCAGAAATCCAGGTGTCAAGCTGATCAATATTTACATTGAAAAAACTCTCATGTGCTTGCGATATTTTAGCTCCACCTGCTGTTGTGTGCCAATTTTCCCAGCTAAATTTGATTCCACCTATAGGAATAACCTGCACCCACATTTTTACAAATTCAGGCATAGCTGTTTCCGAATTGATTAACCATAAATAGGAATCACCAGGAGTAACACCGCCACTTTTATAAGTTATCAAAAGTCCTTCTAAGTTCTCATCTTTTTGAGGCACATATCTTCTTTCTGTTCCAGCGTCTCTTACTTTGGTAATGGGATTGAGCCAAAAAGAATCATTTACCCAAATAGCATAAGCATCTTTTAATAATTGCTTAAGTACTTCCTCTCTTTCAACTTTCTTGCCTTTAGCAAAAGCTACTCCTTCTTTGGAATCCAACTTGATGAATACATCATAGTTTTCCCAAGAAACTTTAGCCCAATGCCTGTCTTTGTCCCAAACAAGATGATGTTTACCTGCGTAATCCCATTCCACTATGGCAATTTCCTGCCAAGCTGAATCATTTACAGCTGCTAACATTTTGTCAGCTAATTGCTCAGCTTTCGCTCCTTTTTCACCTTGAGGCAATTCTTCATCTAACACTAGATATGTAATATAACCTACTAATCCTAAAACGATTAATACTATAAATATCCACTTTAAAATTTTCATTGATCAACTATTAGAAGGGTACAAAAACAATTTTCTTAGTCTCGAAAAAAGGTTCTGAAAAGTAATCAGAGATTGAAACTTCTTGATACATTCTTTTAATTTCCGCCATTTCTTCGTTTAAATCACCTCCTTTTAAGGCGATGATTCCGCTATTTTCTTCTGGTTTATCAGAATGTACTTTTTCAATCACCCAATGTATGAATCCTTTCATTCGAGTAACGGCTCGGCTTATTACAAAGTCAAATTTACCTTTCGTTTTTTCAGCTCTTTGATGGAAGGCTTCCACGTTTTCCAAACCTAAACTTTCTGCAACTGCTTTTACCACTTTAATTTTCTTTCCAATGGAGTCTACTAAAGTAAAGTGTGCATCAGGAAACATAATTGCTAACGGAATCCCTGGAAAACCGCCACCAGTTCCTACATCCAATATTTTCTTACCAGAAAGGTCTTGAAATTTCGCTATAGCTAATGCATGAAGAATATGTTTTTCATAAATATGCTCGATGTCTTTACGGGATACCACATTTATTTTTTCATTCCACTCAGCATATAAATTGCCTAATTCTTGAAATTGTGCTTTTTGCTGTGCATTCAGATGAGGGAAATACTTTTCTACTATAGCACTACTGTCCATATTAGAATTGAGTTTCTTTTCCAGTGATCAATTCACGCATTAATTCTCTTGAACGGTGAAGTTGCGCTTTAATAGTACCTAAAGGAGCCTCTAATTCAGTAGCTATTTCTTCATAAGACAATTCCTGGAAGTATCTTAATTTCACTAATCGCTGATATTTTGCAGGTAATTTATCCACAAACATGCGCATCAATTCAATTCTTTGTGTTTTAATAGCTTTATCTTGTGGGGTTAAATTCCCTTTGTCTTCCACATCCAATTCTACAGCATCCCCATTATCATCTGTATAAGATGAGTGAATACTGATGGTTCTTAATTTCTTCTTTCGAATAAAATCAATTGCATTATTGGTTGCAATTCTAAAAAGCCAAGTACTGAAAGTGTAATCTTTTTTAAATCGATGAAGACTTTTAAAGGCTTTAGAAAATGCCTCAATGGTTAAATCCTCCGCATCATCCACATTTCTCACCATTTTCAACACCATGTGATAAACAGGTTTTTTATATCTTTTCATCAACTCAGCATAAGCCATTTGGTCTTTGGCTATCACTGCTTGGTCAATGAGTCTAAAATCCTTTAATGCCTTCTCTGAAAAATTTCTATTTTTATTTATTTCCATTTAAGATGCTTTGTAAGTGAAGCATAAATTCCCCAAATCCAATAGTATAATATAAATAGGATTTCTAAAACGGGTAAATTGTAATGCGCATATTTAATCCCAAAATTAATGCTAAGCTTGTAAAATACGACATATTGTCCTACTATATACATTAAAATAAGGAAGCTTAAAATTAAACAATCAGTTGGACTTCCCAACACTAAGCCTAATATAAATAAAATCCAGAGTAAAGTTTGTGAAAAATGGAAAATTCCTAATTTCAATTTATCTTTGAATTTATAATATTTCCCTACTGATAAATGCCTCTTTTTTTGTTTGAAAAACGAACTCCACTTATATTCTGGTATCGAAAAAGTCAAACTTTTAGAATCAGTACAAATTGAAGTGTTCTCTTTATTTGTATGTCTGTTAACCCATAAATCATCATCTCCGCCTAATATTGAGCTTAATTCTTTAAATCCTCCATTGGCTAAGAAAAATGATTTTCTGTATGCCATATTTCTACCGATACCCATGTAGGCTTCATTTTTGAAAGCAAATGATAAATAGAGCAAAGCGGTTTGTAATGTTTCAAATCGAATAAATTGATTTAGCAGTCCTTTTCTCTTTTTGTATAAAGAAGCTCCTAAAACGATGGAAGCTGACTTTGTGAAAGATTGTGACATTCTGTCAACCCAATACTTGGATGCAGGCTGGCAATCTGCATCGCTTAATAAAATAATGTCGTTTTTTGCAAATTCTATACCTTTGGTAAGCGCATATTTTTTGGAATTAAAATTTTTAGGAGTTTTTTCAATGTGAATATACTTTAAATGGGGGTGGGATTCAGATTGCGAAATTAACCAATCTTTGCTTCCGTCATCGGACCGATCGTTTACTAAAATCACTTCATAATCATCAAATTCCTGATTTAAGAATAGAGCTAGGTTCTGCTTTAGGTTTTCAAGCTCGTTATGTGCACATATAATTACAGATACAGCTTCTTTTTTATGATTTTCTGTTGAAGATTGATTTGGGTTAAAAACAAATGTGAAAAAATACTTGAAATGGAAATACACTTGGATCAAAAATGCTATAATAAATATAAGACTAATGAGGTGGATTTGATCCATATTTTAAAATTGATTCAGCTTTTTGACAAAGATATTGGAAAATAAAAACTATAAATTCTTAAGAAGCTATATTTTTGCATTCTTATGCAATTTACGATTTCAAATAAAGATAAAAACTCAAATGCTCGTGCGGGTGAATTAACCACAGCACATGGCAATATCAAAACTCCTATTTTCATGCCTGTTGGTACTGCTGGTTCAGTAAAAGCTGTACATCAGCGTGAATTAAAGGAAGATATTCAGGCTCAAATTATTTTAGGGAATACCTATCATTTATATCTGCGCCCTGGCTTAGATATATTGCAAAAAGCAGGCGGGCTTCATAAATTCAATGGTTGGGATAAGCCAATTTTGACGGATAGCGGTGGTTATCAGGTTTATAGCTTATCA
Organism: Marivirga salinae; assembly: GCF_030503855.1. Classification (NCBI taxonomy): domain Bacteria; kingdom Pseudomonadati; phylum Bacteroidota; class Cytophagia; order Cytophagales; family Marivirgaceae; genus Marivirga; species Marivirga salinarum. The sequence continues at coordinate 2,903,115 of NZ_CP129971.1, forward strand.
GGAACAAGAAAAATTAAAGAAGAAGGTGTGACCTTTAAATCTCATATTGATGGCTCTTCTCATATTTTCAGTCCTGAGGGCGTGATGGATATTCAGCGAAATATAGGAGCAGATATTATCATGGCTTTTGATGAATGTACTCCTTATCCATGTGATTACGAATATGCGAGGAAATCTATGGATATGACTCACAGATGGTTGGATAGATGCATTAAGCAATTTGACAACACTGAAGGTCATTATGGCTTTGAGCAATCCTTATTTCCCATAGTGCAGGGCAGTACTTATAAAGATTTAAGGAAAAGATCAGCAGAGGAAATAGCTTCAAAAGGCAGGGCTGGAAATGCAATTGGTGGTTTATCTGTTGGAGAACCAGCTGAAGACATGTATGAAATGACCGAGTTAGTTTGTGATATTCTACCTCAAGATAAGCCTCGTTATCTGATGGGAGTGGGGACGCCAGCCAATATTTTGGAATGTATTGCTTTAGGAGTAGATATGTTTGACTGCGTAATGCCAACTCGAAATGCAAGAAATGGTATGTTATTTACCACAGAAGGGATCATCAATATAAGAAATAAAAAATGGGAAGATGATTTTTCCGCTATTGATCCAACTTTAGGAACTTATGTGGACACTTTTTATTCAAAAGCTTATTTAAGACATTTAACACATTCAAAAGAAATTCTCGCGGCTCAAATCGCCAGTATTCATAATTTAACTTTTTACCTTTGGTTGGTGGAGCAAGCTAGAGAACAAATTATATCTGGCACATTTTATGAGTGGAAGGGGAAAATGGTCAAAAAGTTAATGACTAGGTTGTAAAAATATATGAAGCTATTAGATAAATATATACTCAAAAAGTTCTTATCCACCTTTGTTTTTGTGGTGATTATTATTCTAGCGATAGTTACAGTAATTGACTATACCGAAAAGAATGATGATTTTATGGAGCATAATCTGACCTTTCTTCAGATTTTACCTTATTATGGTGCATTTATTCCCTGGATAGGAAATTTGATTACACCGATTACAATTTTTATAGCAGCTGTATTTGTAACTTCTAAATTAGCAGGGCATACTGAAATTGTTGCTATGTTGGCAAGTGGTATGAGTTTTAGAAGATTGTTAGTACCTTATATGATGGGTGCTGGCTTGGTCGCAATATCAAGTTTTTATTTAAATGCCTATGTTATCCCCGATGCTAATAAAACCAGAATAGCTTTTGAATCTGCCTATATTAAAAAACCATTTTATTTTACCGATAGAGATATTCATTTAAAAATTGCCCCGGAGACCTATGCTTATATGGAAAGCTACAATAACCAACGGGATGTCGGATATCGCTTTACTTTGGAATTAATTGAAGATAGAAAGCTTATTGAAAAATTAAGTGCCAGAAGAATTGAATGGGATTCAGCCAAAAGCAGCTGGACTGTGAAAGACTGGACTTTAAGGAAATTTGATGGATTGGAAGAGGAATTTTCGGAGGGAAAGGAGATGGATACCGTACTCAATATCACACCCAAAGATTTTGGAAACACTTACGGTTTGCAAGAAACACTTACCCTAACTGAATTAAATGATTATATCAATTTATTGAAAGAAAGAGGTGCTGACAATGTTAAAGTGTATCTAATTGAACGTTATATACGATTTATGGCTCCATTTGCGGCCATCATTTTAACTTTTATCGGTGTGATAGTTTCATCCAAAAAGAAAAGGGGAGGAACAGGTTTTCAAATTGCTTTAGGGTTTGTGATAGCCTTTGTCTTTATTATATTCTTTATTTTAAGCAAAGCCATAGCAGAAAATTCTACTATGAATCCACTGCTAGCTGTTTGGCTTCCAAACATTACTTTTAGTATTGTAGGTTTGATTCTTTATAAATTTGTACCTAGATGACAAATGAGGTAAAAAATTATGTGCAGCTGCATTTTATAGTTTTGATTTGGGGACTGACAGCTATTTTAGGTCTCTTAATTAATATTTCTGCAGTAGCTGTAGTTTTTTACCGTACACTTTTCGCTACCGTCATACTTTTATTTTTACTTTACTTCTGGAAGCTTAGCTTTAAAATAGGCGTGAAAGAATTCCTGAAAATTATTGGAGTAGGTCTAATTATCGGTTTGCATTGGATTCTTTTTTTTGCTGCCGCTAGAGTTTCCACAGCCTCTGTATGTTTGGTGGGGATAGCCACTTGTTCTTTTTGGACGAGTTTGATAGAACCCATGATGAGCAGTAGAAAAGTGAAAATATATGAATTGGCATTGGGTATAATGGTGGTTATTGGGTTGTACATTATATTTAGTGTTGAATTTCAGTATATAGAAGGTCTAATTATGGCGATTTTAGCTGCTATGTTAGCCAGTGTATTTACCGTACTGAATGGTAAATTGACTCATCGCCACAACCATTATGTCATTACTTTTTATGAAATGATGGGAGCATTTATTGGTTCTGTTCTATTAATTCCTCTATATCTATTCTATTTTGATACTGAAGTCCTAAATTTTATTCCAGTTGAATGGGACTGGCTTTACTTGATTATTTTAGCAGGTATTTGTACAGTCCTAGCTTTTTCAATGTCTGTAAAAGTACAAAAAGTATTAAGCGCTTTTGTAGTAAATCTTACAGTTAACCTTGAGCCAATCTATGGAATTATTCTAGCTTTTCTTATTTTTGGTGAGGAAGAGAAAATGAGCCTTGGCTTTTACATAGGAACCGCTATCATTTTACTTTCTGTGCTTTGCTACCCTATGGTGAATAGGATTATGAAACGTAGAGCACTGCAAAGCGATTTAATCAGATAAATCATCTTATGACATTGAGGATAAGCATTTTATTTATTTTTTTCACTTTTTTATCAATTAACATTCACGCGCAGAAGGATGTTACATTAGAATCACCAGAATTAGTTGAATCTAAGGTTGGAGAAGGAGTGGTATTCTTAGTTAAATATAATAAAGAGGATAATCCGCAGCTTAAACTTACATGGAAAAGCGATATTTTAGATGCTAAATTTGATGATCAAGAAGGTGAATTTTACTGGCAGACAAGCGGTGAGGATATCGGGCTTCATTCTGCTTACTTTTATTTAAAAGATACTGCGAAACAAATAATTGCCAGTTCTAAAACACTTATCAAAATTGATTCGAGAACTTCTGTCCCTTCTATTGATATGGAGCCAGATTCTCTTGATAGTCGTGCATTCATAAAACTATTACAAGGAGAAGAGTATAATCTTGAATTTATAGCTTCCACTCGGAATAGTCGAAATGCAGATGATGTAGTACTCACTTATATTTGGAATAATGATACAGATCTAGCCACAATTGATCAGGCTGATACTCATGTAGTAGGTAACCGACTGTTACTCAATTGGACTCCCAGTCAGAAGCAAGCGGCTGAAAAAGTATTTTGATTTGGATTTAATTGCCATTGATAATTCTGATGCGGTTAACAGGCGAAAGTATCGCTTTCAAATTATCGGGCAAGAGCTACCACCCAGATTAAGAAATAATGTTAACGATACTTATATTATTACAGCAGATCAGGAATTAGATATTGATTTTTCAGTATATGATCCTAATAATGATCCTGTGGTTTATTCTGTGGATATACCGGTAACTGTAGGTGCCCCTACTATCAATGAAAATGGAATTTTTACGTGGGAATTGAGCTCAATGGAAATGAGTAATATCAGCTCAATTTTCCCCCTCAAAATTAATTTGAAGGCAGAAGAAGCTGAGGATTCTAAGCATTTTGTAGAAAAAGAAATTACTATTCTCAAAAGTGAGCAAAATGATCCTCCGCTTATTACAAAGCTCAGTAATTTAAGTGTAAGGGAAGGATATGATATAAAAAGAAGGGTTTTTATACAGGATAACAATCATCCAATAGAAGAACTAAAGTATTCATTAGAAAATGAGCCTGACTGGCTATATGTTCAACAAGAAGGCGATAGGCTATTCTTGATGAGTGATACATTGGGTTTTGATATAGTGAAAGCAGATGGAATCCCCGTTCAATTTGATGTGTTATTTACAGTAACAGATCCTGAAGGAGCTACAGATAGTAAGTTTTTTACCGTAACGGTAAATGAAGGAGTAAATACTCAAAAATTGTATGGGCAATTAGTTGATTATCAGAATTCCACAGATGGACTGTTGGTAGGGTTGAGGAAACAAATTAGAGAGCTTGATTCACGTGTACAAAGAAACCAAAGACTTAAAAAAGGATTGCTTTTCACTACCTTTTTCTTAGGTAGCTTTAGTGCAACTGGAGCTTTTTTTGAAGATCACACAATTGCAAATGAAGCTATTCCTTATGCTGGGGCGCTTTTAGCTATCACCAGTAGTGTGAATGCTTTGGCATTTAATCAAGAAAACAAGGTAATTAATCTTAAAAATCGATTAGAAGATGTCGAAAAATCTATAGTTAGGAATAAGAGTTATCTTAAAACTTATTCTATTGATAATGAAAGCAATGATGAGTTGAGAAATAGTGAATTGGTTAATAGAGTACAATCCTACCGACAAGCTTTAATTGAGCAACGCATAGAATTACGAAGATTAGAAGATGAATACCGTGAGTTAAATTATGTTCAAAGAAAGGTTAGGAGATTCAATCGAAAAGGAAAGGCTGAAAATTTAAGATGGAATTTTATTGACAAGATTTAGGCTGATTGCTTAATTCAGAAGTATTATAGCTTTAAAATCGTATCATAACGATTTTCAGGAAACTCTTTAAAAATTCCAAAAATTGTAGAGCCACTTCCTGTCATACTTGCAAAGACTGCACCATCATCATAAAATTTGTTTTTGATTTTATTTAGTTGTGGGTACTTCCCAAAAACAGCATCTTCAAAATCATTTTTTAATAAACCTTTCCAATTCTCAACAGTATGGTTTTCAATAACTTCCTTCACAGTGATTTCAGGTTTCTGAGGATTCACTCCACTGTAAGCTTCGGCAGTACTGATATGAATATTAGGATAAACTAAAGCTAAAAAGTATCCAGATAAGTCTAGCTTAGTCTTTTCAAATAGTTCTCCTCTTCCGTTAACTAGTTTGGGTTTGTTTTCAATGAAAAATGGACAATCACTTCCCAAATTTAGAGCGTAAGCTTCCAGTTTTTCAATTGAAATTTCTAGTTTAAAATATTCATTAAGCAAAGTCAGCATAAATGCTCCATCTGCAGAACCACCGCCCATTCCAGCACCCATGGGTATGTTTTTATGAAGAACGATTTGTATAGGCGGCAAATCAAACTCAGCTTTTAACAATTCATATGCTTTCAGCACTAGGTTGTCCTTTGAACTGCCTGGAATTGTTAAACCAGAGGTTTCAAAGCTTAATTTTTCAGAAGGTATAATTTCCAATACATCCTTCAGAGGAATAGGATAGAAGCAGGATTCAATATCATGATAACCATCTGTACGATTGGCAGTTATATTAAGTCCTAAATTGATCTTAGCATTGGGAAATTTTAGCATTGGGATGTTGTTGAATAAAAAACCTTCCAGCTTGTAAAAGTCTGGAAGGTTCGTAAGTTAAAGTATATCCTGCAAGGATTTTATTTCATTTCCTCTATCAATTCCTCTGAAATACCAGTGAAAGAATATCCACCATCATGGAATAAATTCTGCATAGTTACCTTTTTAGTGAAATCAGAGAACATCATAATGATATAATCTGCACACTCTTCAGCTGTTGCATTTCCTAATGGAGACATTTTTTCTGCAAAATTATAGAATGAATCAAATCCACTAATTCCAGAACCAGCAGTAGTAGGAGTAGGGGATTGAGAAATGGTATTAACTCTAACATTTTTACGTTTTCCAAAATGGTAACCATAACTTCTTGCAATAGATTCTAATAAAGCTTTAGCATCCGCCATATCATTATAAAAAGGATATGTTCTTTGTGCAGCAATATAAGATAAGCCTAAAATGGAACCATATTGGTTCATGATATCCATTTTATCTGCTGTTTGCATCATTTTATGAAATGAAACGGCAGAAATGTCATAAGTTTTCTGTAACCAATCGTAATTTAAATCATTATAAGCTTTTCCTTTTCTCACATTTGGGCTCATGCCGATTGAATGTAAAAGGAAATCAAAATTTCCGCCTAAAATTTCTTTTGATTCAGTATATAATTTAGTGATATCATCAACTGAAGTAGCATCAGCTGGAATCACCTCAGTATTACATTCTTTAGCTAATTCCTGAATTCCGCCCATTCTTAAGGCAACAGGAGCGTTGGTCAAAACAAATTTTGCACCTTGCTCTTTTGCTTTTAAAGCTACTTTCCAGGCAATAGAGTTTTCATCTAAAGCACCTGTGATAATTCCTTTTTTTCCTGCTAATAAGTTATTTGACATAGTTTTCTGTGTTGTGTGTTTAGGCAAAAATATAAATTTATTATGATTATGGCATAAGGATTTAGAATATAGTCAACCAAAAGCTTTAGATCATACAAAGCATTTAACTTTTATTTGGTCTTGTCCCTTCTTTTCCCTCTGTATGATTATAATATATTCTTTGAGTAGGGTATGCAAAATCTATATCATCATGTTTGTTGATTTCATCTAATATTTCTTCCCATACGTTATTTTCGATAACTCTTCTTTTCTTTGGCTCTGAAAGAAATCTAATAGTTAATTCAACTCCACTGTCTTTAACAGAGGTATATACAATAGGAGTGAGGTTACTATAGAAAATCATAAATTGTTTAGAGGCTTGCAAAAGCTTTCTTTTTGCGCTAAAAGACAATTCTTCTGCATGATTATTAATTATTTTGTCTAGCAGCTCTTTAGCCTTTCTCCAGTTACTTTCAAATGTAACCAAAACAGGCATTTCTATCCATATATGGCTAAAACCTTGATTATAATTAGCCTGACTTACTCTAAAAACTTTACCATTAGGAATATGAATTATTCTACCTGTACTTTGATCTGCACCTACCCAATTACCAATTTCATTTATCGTAAATTGAAAAAAACGAATATCTATCACATCTCCGGCAACATCTGCAATTTCTATTCGATCTCCAACTTCAAAAGGCTTACGAATTATAATAAAAAGCCATGCTGCAAGATTCACAATAGGAACCTGTAATGCAATAGCTAAACCGGCACTTACTAGTCCTAAAAATGTACCAATTGAATCAATTTTATCAATCCAAATATTCAGTAAAATGATAAGTAATAAAATGTAGTAAATATTTTTTACGCCATTTTTCCACAGATAGCGATGTTTAGGATCTTTAATATTTTTGAAAACTACTTGAAGAGCGGAAAACCGAAGTATGACTAAAATGAGTATACTTAGTAGACTGAAAAATATTTTATATTGCAAATCAGGGCTAAGCTGCCAATATTCTTCAAAATAGGAAATGATTTCTTCGATCATACTGCAATATAGGAAAATGATAGTTTTCTCAAATTGATCAGGATATCAATATTTAGAAATATGAGTAATTTATAAAGTTCAAAATCTCTTCAAAGCCAGATCACTCACATGATCTCCAATCGATAAGGAAGAAGTTGCCGCAGGTGAAGGAGCATTGCAAACATTAATGGCATTACTTTCTTCCAAAATTAGAAAATCATCAATTAAGCCTCCATTTCTATCACATGCTTGGGCTCTTACGCCAGCCCCTCCAGGAGTTAAATCATCTTCGGTAATGTCTGGTAATAATTTCTGAAGTGCTGTTGTGAAGGCTGATTTAGAAAAAGAACGATACATTTCCCCAAAACCAGTTTTCCAATATTTAGCTGCCACTTTTTGAAAACCTGGCCACGCTAAAGATTCTCCCAGTTCTACTAAATTGAATAATGATTTCCGGTAGCCTTCACGCTTAAAGGCCAAGACTGCATTAGGGCCTGCTTCAATACCTCCATTGATCATTCTAGTAAAATGAACACCTAAAAATGGGAAATTAGGATCTGGCACTGGATAAACCAAATTCTTAATTAGGTATTGTTTTTCAGGCTTTATCATAAAATATTCACCACGAAAAGGGATAATTTTTAAATCGAGTTTTTCTGAGGTTAATCTGGCGATTTTATCAGAATATAAACCAGCACAATTCACTACTAATCTGGTGTCAAAACTGCCTTTATTGGTAATTATGGTTGTAATTCCACTTTTTTCTTGAATATCAGTCACTTTCTGCCCTAGAGCAATTTCTCCTCCCAGTTCTTGAATTTTTTCAGCATATTTGAGAGAAACAGCTGTATAATCAATAATTCCTGTTTGTGGGACATGGATACCAGCTATTCCATTTATATATGGCTCATGTTCTTTTACTTCCTCTTTGGTGAGTCGCTTTAAATTTTTGAGGCCATTTTGTGCTCCTCTTTCCTCAATCATAGAAAGTGTAGGGAGCTCGCTCTTATCAGTAGCCACGATTACTTTGCCGCATAATTCATAAGGAACATCTTCCTTATCACAGAATTTTAATAACTGATTATATCCATCAATGCAGTTTTTGGCTTTCAAGCTGCCAGGTTTATAATAAACTCCTGAATGAATCACGCCACTGTTATTGCCTGTCTGATGCTGCGCCAATTTATCTTCCTTCTCCAAAAGAAGCACTGAAAGTTTAGTGTTTTTTTGTTTGATTTTCAAAGCAGTAGCTAAACCCACAATTCCACCTCCAATTATGATTATATCTTTCATTTAATAGTTTTAAGTAATAAGTTTTAGGTTTTAAGTATCGAGTAGCTAGTAAACCTTCGGACCTACCAACTCGAAAACCTGAAAACCTGCCGACTTAGCTGACAGTCACCAAAAAATAATTCTTTTTACCCTTTTGAGCTAAAATATATTTTCCTTGTAACAAGCTTAATTCAACAGGTGCATTTGCATCTAAAACCTTCTCTTTATTGATGCTTACTCCACCACCTTTAATCATCTTTCTGGCTTCTCCTTTTGATGGAAAAACAACTCCTTGAGTCAATTCAGAAAGGAAATCCGTTACATTTTCCGTTTTATCTAAATCAGCTTTACTGATTGTTACCTGTGGCACACCTTCAAAAACACTTAATAGTGTATCTTCATCTATGCTTTGCAATTCCTCGGTAGTTGACTTTCCAAATAGGATAGAAGATGCTTTCAGTGCCATATCCAAAGCCTCCTGCGAGTGAACTCTAACAGTTAGTTCTTCTGCTAATGCTTTTTGTAAAACCCTTAAATGTGGAGCTTCATTATGTTCTTTTTCCAAAGCTTCAATTTCTTCTTTTCCTTTTGTACTGAATATTCGGATGAAATTACTCATATCTTCATCCGAAGCATTCAACCAGAATTGATAGAATTTATATGGAGATGTTTTCTTAGGGTCAAGCCAGATGTTTCCAGTTTCTGTTTTTCCAAACTTTGAACCATCCGCTTTTTTAATCAATGGACAAGTAACAGCAAAAGCTTCGCCTTGATCCATTTTCCGGATCATTTCAGTTCCAGTAGTGATGTTTCCCCACTGATCGGAACCGCCCATTTGAAGCTTACAATTCTTTTCCCTGAACAAATGAAGGAAATCATAGCCTTGCACCAATTGATAAGTGAATTCAGTGAAACTCATGCCTTCACTCGATTCTGATGATAATCTTTTCTTTACAGAATCTTTAGCCATCATATAATTTACAGTAATATGCTTTCCAACATCACGGATAAAGCCAAGAAAGCTAAAATCCTTCATCCAATCATAGTTATTCACTAATTCAGCACTATTGTCACCTTTGGCATCAAAATCCAAAAAGTTTTCAATTTGTGCTTTTAAAGAAGCTTCATTATGGCGCAAGGTTTCTTCATCCAAAAGATTTCGTTCTTGAGATTTTCCAGAAGGATCACCAATCATTCCAGTGGCGCCACCAAGTAATACAATAGGTTTATGTCCTGCATCTTGAAAATGTTTCAACATCATAACACCCACTAAATGACCAATATGAAGTGAATCGGCAGTTGGGTCGATACCAACATAAGCACTGCTCATTTCTTTAGCCAATTGTTTTTCAACTCCTGGCATCATATCATGGATCATCCCTCTCCATTGAAGCTCTTCTATAAAATTCTTTTGCATATTATTAGTAATTGAAAGTCTTGTGATTGAATAATAGCTGCAAATATAAAAGGCTTAAAAAGGAAATAATAGAAAATTAGAAAATAGATTCAAGAACCAAGATTCTAGAAACTTCCATCATCTAACTTCTGACTTACTACTTCTTAAATAATTACGAATTACGAATTTTGGAATTACGAATTGATTTCATCGCCAATATTAGTTTGTAATCAAATATCTAGTACTTTTTTGAACTCACCCGACACCCGACACCCCACATCCTTCATCCTGCTTTCACTTCAAACTTCCTACTTCCAACTTTTTTACTTCAATCTTCCGACTTCCCACTACCAACTGTTCATTTTTCGCAAAATCGGACTTAACTTGCAGCCATGTTAGCATTAGGAAAATGGAATACCTTAAAAGTAGTCAGAGAATCACCTCAAGGACTATATCTCAGCGATGGGAAGGAAGATGTATTATTGCCCAATAAATACGTCCCGCAGAATACCAAAATAGAAGATGAGATTGATGTTTTTATCTATAAAGATTCAGCTCAGCGGCCGATAGCCACCACTTTAAAACCTTTGGCTGAACTGCATCAAGCCAGACTGTTTGAAGTAATGCAAATAACAGAGGTGGGTGCTTTTGTGGATTGGGGATTGGAAAAAGAGCTTTTAATTCCATTTTCAGAGCAAACAGATGAATTGGAAGTAGGGGATTTAATTGTGGCTTATGTCACTTTAGACCCCAAAACAGAAAGAATTGTAGCTTCCATGCATATTGAATCTTTCTTGGAAACGGGTTCTGGTGATTTGAAAGAAGGGCAGGAGGTAGATTTGTTGATTTACAGAATCACAGATTTAGGCTATGAAGTAGTCATCAACCAGCAATATAAAGGCTTGGTGTATGAAAACACTGTTTTCGATCCGCTAGATATTGGAATGGAAGGAAAGGGAAAAATCAAATCCATTAGAGCAGATGGTAAAATGGATGTGCAGTGGAAGATTGAAAAAGAAGAGAAGCAAAAGGAAATTCTAGAGTTACTGAGAGACCATAATGGTTTTATGCCTTATCATGACAAATCCAAGCCGGATGAAATTTATGATGTGTTTGGGCTAAGCAAAAAAGAATTCAAAAGACAAATCGGACATCTATATAAAGTAAAGAAAATCCAGATTAAAGAGGATGGGATTTATTTGGTATAATCTTTTTGTAAAAAATGAGCACCGAATTATATCAAAACTGGAAAGAAAACAGCAAAGATTATGTTGCTCAAAACAAAGCGCTTTATCAACAATTGCGCAAAAAGAAAAAGCTTGATGATGAATTTCATGAATTAGACGCAAAGGTTTTCGAGAAAATGGATTGTCTGGATTGTGCGAATTGCTGTAAAACCACCAGCCCAATTTTCCAACAATCTGATATTGAAAGGGTTTCCAAAGCTTTGAAAATGAAAGTGCCTGAATTTATTGAAACTTATCTGCACATTGATGAAGACCAAGATTATGTACTGAATTCTGCTCCTTGTCCATTTTTAGGCTACGATAATAAATGTATAGTCTATAAAAACAGACCCACCGCCTGCAGAGAATATCCGCATACCAATCGCAAAAGAATGCATCAAATTTTGAAGAAGACTTTCAAGAATGCGGAGGTTTGTCCTGCGGTGTATGAGATTTTGGAGAGGATGAAAGCCCCCTAACCCCCAAAGGGGGGATTGGAAGCATCAACTGTTGAAATATGGTTGAGGGAAATAGTTGGAAGTTGGGTGTGGGATGAAGGGTGAATTTCGCTTTAGCGAAAAACCTTTTGTGTTCTTTTGTTTCTATTGTGGTTAAAAAAAAGTAGTATTTGTATTCTTTATAAGCCAGTCTAATGCAAGACATTCCCAATAATTATACATTTTTATTTAAGTTTTACAACAAAGGTTTACTTTCGCATTGAGACAGAGTAAGAAGGGAATTCTAGATACTAAATACTTGCAACTTGATACTGACAATCGGATAGTTTATATTCGCACCAATACTTCAATTTTATGGCAAAATCAGCAGAACAAATACTGGCAGACCTTAAAAACGGAAATTATGCACCCGTTTATTTCCTACATGGAGAGGAGCCTTATTTTATAGATTTAATCAGTAATTACATTGAAAAAAATGGGTTGGATGAAAGCGAAAAGGGCTTTAATCAGCAGGTTCTTTACGGCAAAGATGTAAAGCTTGATCAGGTGGTTTCTGCTTCCCGCTCTTTTCCAATGATGGGACAAAGGCAAGTAATCATTGTGAAGGAGGCTCAAAATCTTGGAGAATTTACTGAAAGTAATTTTGATTTTTCAATGTTTGAGAATTACTTGAAAAGCCCTCAGCCTTCAACTGTTTTGGTTTTTTGCTATAAGCACAAAAAGGTTGATAAGCGTAAAAAAATAGTTAAAACCCTCGATCAATTTTCAGTTTTATTGGAATCCAATAAGATTTATGAAAATAAAGTACCTGATTGGATTCAGAATTATGTAAAGTCAAAAGGACACAGCATCAATAGACAAGCATTATTGTTGTTGACAGAATACATCGGCAACAATCTGGAAAGACTTTCCAATGAAATCGATAAAGTATTGGTAAACTTCTCCGATCCAGTAGAAATCAATGAAGGATTGGTTCAGGAGTATGTGGGCATCAATAAGGATTTTAATATTTTTGAATTACAGAGTGCTATCATTAAAGGAGATGCTTTGAGAGCGAATAGAATAATTAATTATTTTGCATCTGATCCTAAAAATCATCCTGCAGTGGTCAATATTGCTTTTCTGCATGCTTTTTTCGCTAAAGTTTTACTCATTCATCATTCTCCTGACAAAAGTGAAAGAGGAGTGGCTTCAGCAGCAGGTGTAAATCCATTTTTCGCTAAAGATTATTTGGCAGCAAGCAGAAGATTCAATTTGAATAAAACCATTCAGAATCTGGCACATATCTTTCAAGCTGATTTAATGTTCAAGGGAGTCACTGCTAATATTACTGAGGCGCAGCTCATGAAGGAATTGGTATACAAATTGATGCATTGAAAAAATAATTGATGGATTATTCAGTTATTTAGCTGTAATAGCGTTAGATAAAATACTTAATATAAGTTGATTTTTGAAAATTAGATTTACCAGACATATCATCATAAGAATGAATAAAAATATTTTACTTCTAGGGCTCATTTTAATGTTTCCCTTTTCTCTATTTAGCCAATATGCTTTCGTTAATTCTCATGCTGATAAAATTTATCAGGATGGAATTGAATTTTTTGAGCAAAAGCAATTCACAGCGGCACAAAACAAATTTGAAGATTATCTAAAACATCAAGATAAAACCAAGCTTAAATCAGATAATGCTGAGTATTTCAGTGCGCTTATTTCAATTTATCTGTATCATGCAAATGGAGAGAAACGTGTAAAATCTTTTGTTGAATCGAATCCGACTCACCCGAAAGCATCAGAAGCCTATTTTGAATTGGGTAATTTCTATTTCAGGGAGAAAAACTATGCTAAAGCTATTCAGTATTATGAAAAGACGGATGCAGAAAAGTTAAGAGGAGAGGATAAAACCCACTATCAATTTAAAGTGGCTTATTCTTATTTCAGTAGAAGAGCATTTGAGGAAGCTTTACCTTATTTTACCCGATTGAAAAGGCGTGATAATCAATATCAATCTGCCGCAAATTATTATGCTGGTTATATAAATTTTGAGCAAAAGGATTTTGATGAGGCCCTCATTGATTTGGAAAGAGCTGCCGAAAATGATGCCTATAAAGTTTCAACGGCAAATATGATCGCCAATATCTATTATCAAAAGGGGCAATATGATGAATTGATCGATTATGCAGAGGATTTATTACCTCGATTAAGTAGATTGGAAGCACTTAATATCAAATTAATAATAGGAGATGCCTACTTTGAACAGAATAAGTTCGAGGAAGCAAACGAATATTTTGAAGAGTATAGAGACGAAAGTAAGAGCAAAATGGATAGGGAATTGCTCTATCGGATGGGATACGTAGCCTATCAACTAAAAGACTATGAAGAGGCTATCAAACTTTTTGAAGAAGTGGGTATTGCCAAAGATTCACTTTCACAATTTAATGCTTATTATTTAGGTGAATTATATCTTAAGAACGAAAATTATCGCTTTGCAGCCAATGCATATGAGCAAGCAAAACTCTTGAATTTTAATAAAGATATCGCTCAGGAAAGCCATTTTCAATTAGCGAAATTATATTTAAAACAGGGAAACACGACTTCTGCAGTAAATGAACTCTCTACTTTTATTGAAAAATATCCTAAAAGCAGTTATATAACGCAGGCTAATGAATTATTGAGCGAGGCTTATTTAAATTCCAATGCCTATGAACAAGCTATTGATTTTCTGGAAGCTATAGATAATAAATCCTTAAAATTGAAAGCAGCTTATCAGAAAGTTACTTTCTACCAAGGGGCTGAATTCTTTAATCAAGCTAATTATTACCGAGCCATGCAGTTATTCCAAAAATCAGTGGATTATCCTCAGAATAAATCATTGCTAGGGGAGACTTATTTTTGGATGGGAGAGTCCTATTCTACTGGAAAAAAATATAAAGAAGCTATTTCATCTTATGAGAAGTCTATGAGGAATAGTAATAGTTCGGATGGTTGGTATGCTAATTTGAATTATGGTGTAGCTCATGCTTATTATAATGATAAGCAATTCGAAAAATCATTACAGTATTTCAAAGATTATTTGAAAAAGGGAAAATCAGCTACTTATTATCAAGATGCTGTTATTCGATTGGCCGATTGCTATTATGTGACTAAAAATTACCAATTGGCTATCAATTATTATCAAAAAGCCATTGATGAAAGGAATTCTAATATTGATTATGCCTATTTCCAAAAAGGAGTGGTCAATAGTATAAATGGAGAAAATAAATTAGCCAATCAGAGCTTTGATAAGGTTATTAGAGACTATTCCAATTCAAATTATTACGATAATGCAGTATTTCAAAAAGCGCAATTAGCTTTTGAATCAGGTCAATATCAAACGGCAATTAGTGGTTTTTCTGATTTATTGAAAAATTTACCACAAAGTCCTTTGCGGCCATTTGCATATTCAAAAAGGGCGTTAGCCTATTTTAATTTACAAGAATATGAGCAAGCAGAAGACGATTACACTATGATTTTGCAAAATTATCTGACTCATTCCACTGCAAATGGTGCATTAGCAGGTTTGCAAGAATTGTATTCTATCATGAATAAGGAAGGAGATTTGGATCAATACTTAACAGCATATAAAAATGCCAACCCTAATGATGGGGAAGTCACCAAAATTGAATTTGATGCAGCCCAATCGCTCTACTTCAATCAAAAGTATGATAGAGCTATTTCATCTTTCAAAGCATATATAGATAATTATCCTGAACATTCATTAACTGCTGAAGCCAGATATTATTTAGCAGATTCATATTATAGAAATAGCCAATTTGATCAAGCTTTAGAATTATTTTATCAGGTTGTTGATGATAATAACACTTCATTCAATAAACGATCAATTCAAAAAATAGCAGAAATTGAACTGGAGAAAGAAGAATTCGATAAAGCTCGATTGTATTTCACCAAACTTTTGGATCAAGCGGAAAATAAGAAGGATAAATACAATGCATATACTGGTTTGCTAGAAATTGCCAAAAGAAATTCGGATTACAGCAAGATGATTATGTATGCAGATTTAATTCTGGAGGAAGCAGCCGTAAATGCTAATGCAATCAATGAGGCCTATCTCAATAAAGGTATGGCAAATTACTATCAAGGAAAATATGATGAAGCAAAAGTAAGCTTTCAAAATGCAGTTAATGCTGCTAAGGATGAATATGCTGCTGAATCTCAATATATGATTGCTCTAATGCAATATAACTCGAAAGACTACCAGGAATCCATTAATACTTTATTTGAATTGAACAAAAACTTTGGCTCTTATGCAAAATGGTTAGGTAAATCATTTTTGTTGATTGCAGATAACTATTTTGCGATGGGTGAAATCTTTCAAGCTAAGGCTACTTTAAATTCTATAATTGAAAATTCAGATTCTAGAGTTTTAAAAGATGAGGCGAAATTAAAGCTTGACATTATTGAACAATCTGAAGGAGATAAAAAATCTGAGCAGGATAGTTCGAAAAATACCCTTGAAATGGAAGAAGTAATTGAAAATGACTCTACAAAAAATTAATATGCTAAAATATATTTTATTCATCATATTTTTCTTTCCTCTTACTGCAATAGGGCAGGATAACTGGGATCAAGAGGGAGACTTAAAGGATTCTCAAGTAATCATTGAGAAAAACCGTAAGATTGATTTACCGCGAATTAATAGAGATTTTAAGAAGGTACCTGAGATTAAAAATAATCAATCAGCTTTAGATGTAGAATTTAATTCAAGGCAGTTTATTCCTAATCTCAATAGTTTAGCTCCTCGGATTAGAGTGTTAACTATTCAGGATGAAAAACTAGAAAAGCTTTATGCCAATCAAGTAAAAATTGGAGGTGGAAACTATGGTGCATTATATTTAGAAGGAAATTTTGCTAGTAAGAGAAGCAAGGATAAGAGTTTTGGACTAAATGTTTTTCATCAAAGTTTTGCAAATGGTGCAATTGATAAAGGAAATTCAGGTTCAGGATACCAAAGAGTAAATCCTTATGGAAAGATGATTTTTCAAAAGGCAGTATTAGATGCAGAGGCTTTTTATGAAAGACATAATAATTTTTTATATGGATATGACACCGCTTTATATTCTGAGGTAGATAGGGATTCATTACAAAGAACTTTTCATACCATTGGTGCATCAGTTTCATTAAAAGACCAAAATGAAACTAGCCGGTATCATTACAATCTTGAAACAGATATTTATCAATTATTTACAAACATTAATAACAAAGAGTTTTCATTTGACTACGATATTGAGAATGAATTTGACATAAATGATGATTTCGCTATTTACCTTAATTCAGATGGATATATCAGCAATTTAAAATTTGACGAGTTGGATTCAGCTCAAAATCGGAATTTGCTCAGATTTAAGCCAGGGGTAAAGTTTACAAGAGAGAATCTAAGAATTGGTTTGGGCTTTAATATGGTTCATGAGAATGACACTTTGGAAGGTATGAATAAATTCCATGTTTTTCCAGATTTAAATATCATTTATACTCCATTCGATAAATTGAGTGTTTTTGGTGGTCTTAAGGGAGATGTCCGTGCTAATCGATATAGAGATTTACTAATGGAAAATCCATATTTAGATAACACAGTAAATATTTATAATACATTGATGCCTTTCCAATTTTATGGAGGTTTAAGAGGCTCAGTAAATAATTTCCTGGGATATGAAGCAGGTTTTAGTCTTTCTTCTGTTCGTAATAATTTTGGTTATGAGGCAGTTTATAATGAAAACCAAGGAGAAATCAGATATAGAACTAAATATTTTAATCAAAATAATACAGAAGCCAATGTTTATGCATCTATATCAACAAATATTAATAAACTGAAATTGAATCTTAGGGGTGACTATTATTATTACAATGTAGGAGAAACCCAATTAATGCCATTTCGACCTAATTTCCGTTTGAAATTTAACACAGATTATTGGGTAGTAGATAAGTTAAAGATTGGATTAAATGCTCATTTGCAAGGCAGTATGAATAATGCCAATACCTTTGTACAGGAAAATGCAAATTATTCATTCAATATCGATGAATCTATACCGCCCATCTATGATTTAGGAATAAAGTTAGGGTATCAACTAAGCAATAGGAGTCAGGTTTTCTTACATGCTAATAACCTGATAGCCAATAAATACGAGTATTATTTGGGGTATCCTAACCGTGGTTTTCAAATTTTAGGCGGGTTCACATATTCATTTTAATGTTTTTAATATCAATAATTGCCATTATATTTGATTCTTATAGTTAAATCTACTTATAATTGAGTATTGATTTTATTGAAAAATAATAGTTTATTGATAAAGTATTATAATTATTTAATACTTTTAAGCTAGAATAAACCTTAAAATACCAGAATATGGCCAAGAAGGACAAAAAAGACGAAGAGTATAAGGACGAAAACTTACATAATGAGCCGGAACAAGATGATGAAGATTTCGGGCTTCCTGATTTAGATGATGATTCTGATTCAGATAAAGATAGTTCATCTACCACAGAAGAATCTGAACAAGAAACTTCATTTGACACTTCTGAAACTTCAGAGGAGCCAATTGCTTCCGATTATGAACAAGAGGATGATGAATATGATCCAGATCCTTTCGGAGATGATGAAGAAGAAGAGCCAGTATCCACTTATACACCACCGAAAAAACAATCTGCAGCACCTATTATCATTACATTATCTATAATTGTAATCTTAGCTTGTGTATTGGTTTATTTTTTCTTTTTGAGAGAGCCTGAAAAGGAGCCAGTTGCTCAAAAGCCTGTTAAGGATACAACTTCTTATGTAGTAGAAAAGCCTGTAGAGCCTGAGCCAGAAGTGATTGAACCTGAAGAACCTTCAGTTGGAGTTGTGAATACACTAAACTCAAGAACAGGTCGTTCATATGTTGTTGTGGGTAGTTTTTTTGATGAAGATCTAGCTCAAGACTATGCAGATAAGCTTACAAAAGACGGCACTAATGCTTATATTATTCCGCCATTTGGAAAAAGTAAATTCAATAGAGTAGCTATTGAAGAAACTGAAAGCTTTGCAGCAGCAAGTACTAGAGCTACAGAATTATCAGGACAATTTAAAGAACAACCTTGGCCATTGAAATATTGATATATAAAATATGACACTATTACAAGTTACCACCGCTGCAGACTCTGCAATGGTAAACGCTTCTGACAGCAGCGTTAATTTGTTCGACTTACTTTTAAAAGGGGGATATGTTATGATTCCCCTTTTGTTATTATCAGCTGCCGCAATTGCTATTTTTGTGGAGCGTGTTTTAACCATTAAAAAATCTTCGAAAACACCTGCTGGATTGTTAAACCAAGTGAAATCATTGGTTTCTGAAGGTAAAATTGATCAAGCAAAGATGATGTGCTCTCAAAATGAAACACCCATTGCCAAAATGTTGGAAAAAGGGGTTTCAAGAATTGGAAGCCCATTAAAGAATATTGAGGTCTCTATTGAGAACGTTGGAAAAATTGAAATTTACCGATTAGAAAAGAATTTATCATTATTGGCCACCATTTCTGGTGCTGCTCCTATGATTGGATTCTTAGGAACTGTAACGGGTATGATTCAAGCTTTTATAGCTATCGCTCAAGAAGAAGGTTCTGTAAGTCCTAAATTGCTTTCTGAAGGGATTTATGAAGCTATGATTACTACTGCAGTTGGTTTATCAGTGGGGATTATTGCTTACTTAGGCTATAATTATTTAGTAACCCAAGTACAGAAGGTAATTCATAAAATGGAATATACTTCAGTTGAGTTTATTGATTTACTTCAAGAATCTAAATAAGACGCTATGTCAATGAAATCCAGACATCAGGTTGACCCAGCTTTCAGTATGTCATCTATGACTGATATTATATTTCTGTTGTTGATTTTCTTCATGTTGACCTCTTCTTTCATCACACCATCAGGATTACCTGTAAATTTACCTTCAAGTAAATCCACGAATATTGTAATGCAAAAAGTGAGTGTTACTATAACAAAAGACATGTTGTATTTCGTTAATGATAAAAGAGTAGCCGTTTCTGATATAGAAACAGCTATCAAAAGAGAATTAAGAAATGCAGACGAAGGTGTAGTAGTATTGCACATAGACAAAAGTGTTCCTACTGAACATTTAGTAAGAGTTGCAGGTATAGCTTCGTCTTTAAAAGCAAAAGTATCGATTGCAGCACAGCCAAATGAGTGATTATGCACATAGGGAAAAGAAAAATCGGATAATTGGAATATCCGTATCGGTAGGGCTCCATATTTTGTTGCTTCTGCTATTCCTGTGGGTTACCGCTTGGAAAGAACCCTTTCCTCCAAATCCTGAATACGGAATTGAATTAAATATAGGAATGGATAATAGTGGCTCAGGAAATGAGCCAGTTTCTGGTCAAGAAACTGAAGAAATAGAAGAAACACCTACCGAAGAGGCCGAAGAATCAATTGAAGAAGAAATAGAAGAAACTACAGAGTCAGAGACAAATGATGTTGTAGAAGAAGTGTCAGAACCTGCCGAGGAAGTTGTAGAAGAAGCGGTAACTGAGGAAGAAGCTCCGGTAAAAGTTGAGGATACTCCAACAGAAAAGGCCAAAGAAACTCCAAAACAGGAAGAAAAAGAAGAAAAGAAGGAAGAGCCAAAAGCCAATCCAAATGCACTGTTCCCTGGTGATAATACTTCCCAAGGAGAAACTAATGATGATAGTGGTGACCAAGGTAATCCAGAGGGTGAAGTGGATGCAGAAGCGATGATGGGACCTCAAGGTGGTGGGAGCGGCAGTAAATTGGATATGTCAGGATGGAGATGGGATTCACCTCCTAGACCAAATGACCCTACTCAACAAAGCGGGAAAATTGTCTTTGAAATACGAGTAGATAATAATGGTGAAGTAATTTCAGTAAGAGCCATAGAAACTACAGTGTCAGCAGAAGTTGTAAAAATTTATCAGGATGAAGTGGCTAAATTATCTTTTAGCAGAACTTCAGGAGGAAAAACAGCTCCTCAATCAAAAGGAACCATTACATTTTTGATACGCTCGAATTAAATCTTAGAATTTATAATATCCTATGACATACCAAGAAGCGGAAGCTTTTTTATTTGAACAATTACCCATGTTTCAAAGGGTAGGAGGTTCAGCCTACAAAAAAGATTTACATAATACTGTAGCTTTATTGGAAGTATTAGGCAATCCTCATCAAAAAGGAAAATATATTCATGTAGCCGGAACAAACGGAAAAGGAAGTACGGCTTCATTTTTGGCTTCCGTTTTGAAAGAGTCTGGTTATAAAACTGGACTTTATACTTCTCCTCATCTTAAAAGTTTTACTGAAAGAATGAGGATAAATGGTATCCCGATATCAAAAGAAGAGGTAATTGGATATGTAGAAAAATTCAAACCCATCATTGAAGAATTAAGCCCCTCTTTTTTTGAATTGACCACTGCCATGGCTTTTGATTATTTTGCCAAACAAGAAGTCGATATTGCAGTGATTGAAGTAGGCATGGGTGGAAGATTAGATTGCACCAATGTAATTCAACCAGAGGTGTCTATTATTACACAAATTGGATTGGATCATCAGCAATTTCTAGGAAATACGCTAGAAGAAATCACAAAAGAAAAAGCTGGAATTATAAAAGATAAAACATCTATAGTTTGTTCAGTTATAGAAAATGAACTTAAGTTAAGTATTAAAGATACTGCAAAAGCTAAAAATGCTCCATTTATTGACAGTAATCTGCTGTATAGAGTTTCCATACGAGAGGAGTCTATTCCAAACTGGAAATTAGCTGCTGAAAATCTTAACACTTCAGATGTTGTTGAATTTGAATCCGGGCTATCAGCAAGCTATCAATTACAAAATTTAAGGGGCGTTTTTGCTGCTTTAGATATTTTGAAAGATAAAGGATATTCAATGACCAATGAGAATATCAAAAATGGTTTAAAGAATGTTATAGAGAATTCAGGAATTAAAGGAAGGTGGCAAAGGATACTGAATGAGAAATCCAAAACAAAGATTATTGCAGATACTGGACATAACATCCCCGCTTTTGAACATATTGTAAAGATGTTGGGGAATGAAGCATTTGATCAGTTACATTTTGTTTTTGCGACAGTTAATGACAAGAAATTAGATGGGGTTTTGGATTTGCTTCCTAAAAATGCCGTATATTATTTCACACAGGCTAATATTCCTCGTGCATTAGATGCAAATGAATTAAAAAAAACAGCTAGTGAATTTGGCTTAATTGGAAATTCTTATCCTACTGTAGCCGAAGCATTTGAGAATGCACAAAAAAATGCAACTGATAAGGACTTAATATTTATAGGAGGTTCTACCTTTGCAGTAGCGGAAATTCCCAATTTGTAAATATGAGTAGACAAAAATTAAAGCGGTTTGATGATTTAAGAAATCGCCACAATGTAATTGAGTATGATGATGATAGGTTTCCAAATATAAAATCAAATTGGGGAAAAGAGATTTTTGGTAATTCTAACCCCATAAATTTAGAATTAGCTTGTGGAAGGGGGGAATATTCTATTGGCTTAGCTAAGGAGTTTCCTAAAGAAAACTTTATAGGTATTGATATAAAAGGCGAGCGTTTGTGGCAAGGAAGCTCAAAAGCAATTGAGGAAGGCTTAGAAAATGTTGCATTTGCCCGAAATTTCATTTTAGACTTAGAGCAAATGTTTTCTGAGGGTGAAGTGAATGATGTCTGGATCATTCATCCTGACCCGAGACCTAGAGACCGTGATGAAAAAAGAAGGCTGACTTTTCACCGATTTCTAGAGATTTACAAAAGAATTCAGGGAGGGAAAGGACGAGTTTATTTTAAAACTGATAATACAGACTTATTTAATTGGACACTAAATGAAGTATTGCCAGTAAGAGATGACATTAAAGATTTGCATTTTACGGATGATTTGCATAATTCTGTATATTTAAGGGAACATTATGGAATCTCTACCCGATATGAAAGAAAATTTTCAAAAGTAGGGGAAACCATAAAATATTTAAGATTTGAATGGAAAGCTTAAAAGATAAATTACAGAGCCCTGCTTTTTTGATGTATGTGCTTTATTTTCTCACTGCATTAGTCTTAGTGTTATTTTTAGATAAAGGAACTTTTTTGTTTTGGCTAAACCAAAGACATAATCCGTTTGGAGATGTCTTTTTTAGTTATGTTACCCTCTTAGGGGAGGCACATATTTTCGTGATTGCAGGTATCATACTCTTACTCTATAGAATTTACTATGCAATTTTACTGACTTTGACAGGAATTATTCATTATATAATCGTACAATTTCTAAAAATTATAGTTTTTGATGCTCATAGACCTTCTCTTAAATTTGAAGAGTCCCTGTCATCATTTAACCTAGTGGAAGGAATAGAGTTACATTCGCATTACAGTATGCCAAGCGGACATACTGCTTCTGCTTTTGCACTTGCCACTATCTTGATTCTGCTGACCAAAAATAAATTATTGCAAGTCATTTACATGCTATTAGCTATTTTAGTTGCTATTTCCAGAGTTTATTTATTTCAGCATTTCATGGTAGATACTGTAGTTGGAGCCACTATCGGGCTTTTAGTCTCAGGAATTATTTGGTGGTATTTATCTTTTAAAAACCCATACCTTCTTTACAATATCAATCCTTTACATAAAGGTTTAATTTTCAATAGATGATTATAAATGGAATAGAAATAGCTCCAGGAGAGGAAAAAGTGGTCGATGTTAACATTGCCCGATTGCCTTCTCACACTACAATTGATGTATCCATTACTATTGCCAGATCCACTGAACCTGGGCCAGTTTTATTATTAATGGGAGGTTTACATGGTGATGAAATTAATGGTTCTGAGATAGTAAGAAGAATGATTGAGAAAAATGATCATATTCCTAAAATTGGAACAGTGATTTGTATTCCTATCATCAATGTTTATGGTTTTATATATTTTTCACGTTATGTACCTGATGGGAAAGATGTAAATAGATCCTTCCCAGGTAATAGAAATGGCTCTTTGGCTTCTCGAATGGCTAATTTTCTTACCAAAGAAATATTACCAATAATCGACTATGGAATTGATTTTCATACCGGTGGGGCTGATAGAACTAATTATCCTCAGGTTAGGTGTATGATGAAGGATCCGAAAAACGTGGAGCTAGCAGAAGCTTTTCATGCGCCTTTCACTTTAGATTCAAAATTTCGTCCAAACTCATTGCGTCAAACAGCAAACAAATTCGGTAAAAATATATTAGTTTATGAAGGTGGCGAGTCTTCTCGTTTTGATGAGTTTGCCATTCGAGAAGGTATAAAAGGCGCTAGAAGATTGATGCAACACTTGGAGATGCGTGAATTTGCAGAAAAAGCAGATTATGAAAACCTTGTTATTAAAAATTCTTCATGGGTGAGGGCTAGAAGATCTGGTGTTTTTCTTTCGGCAGTAAAAAGCGGAGAAAAAATCAAGAAAAATCAGTTGTTGGGACACATTAATGACCCATTTGGAGGATTTAAAAATAAAGTCACTTCTACGGTAAATGGATATGTTATTGGATTAAATCACAATCCAATAATTCATGAAGGCGATGCTTTAATGCATTTAGGAGTAATTAAATAATATGTACAGAAAATTAATCAAACCTTTTTTTGATAAACTTACGGCTTTGATAGCATTAGTAATTGCAAGTCCAATTTTTCTAATTGTCAGTATTTTACTTGCTATTTTCCAAAATGGAAAGATCTTTTTTTCTCAGAAAAGACCAGGATTGAAGGAGCAAATATTTTTGTTGGTCAAGTTCAAAACCATGCGAGATGATAAAGATGCAAATGGTGAACTTTTACCTGATGAAGAGCGATTAACTTGGATTGGCAAAATTGTAAGAAAAACCAGTATGGATGAAATCCCTCAACTTTTGAATATCTTAAAAGGAGATATGTCTTTTATTGGTCCAAGACCACTATTAGTTGAATATTTACCTCGATATAGTGAAGAGCAAAGAAAAAGACATTTAGTTACACCAGGCATAACAGGCTGGGCACAAATTAATGGTAGAAATACTATAAGCTGGCAAAAGAAATTTGAATATGATGTTTGGTATGTTCAAAATCAATCATTCTTACTTGATATGAAAATAATTTTTATGACCATCTTCAAAGTTTTTAAAGCTGAGGGAATTAGTGCAGAAGGTATGGCTACCATAGAAAAATTCAAAGGTAATAAAGATTAAAAAACAGGCTGTTTTACCACAATATTAATAATTCACAAGATTTTCATATCCAATATTAAGTTTCCTTTACCATCAAGTTATTTTCATTTTAACATCAATTATTAGAGGTAGATTCAATTTAAAATAGTGCTTTCTTAGAGAAGCGAATAAATGAGGTGTCTAAGAAATGCAACAAAGTAGAACGGCTGTAATAGCGGATGATGATAAAGAAACTTTACGGGATTTAGTCAAAATATTAGAATCTGAAAATTTTAATGTGGCTTTGGCATTAGATACTCAGCATGCGATCCAATTAATCAATAGACATCAACCTTTACTTATCATTTCTGAAATAGCTAATCATAATTATGATGGAATAAGTCTTTTTAATTATCTCAAAAATGAAGCCACTAAAAAGGAACTTGATCCTAAAATTATTGCTTTAACTTCTAATAAAGAAGAGCGATATGAAATCATGAGCTATGAATCCGGAATCGATTATTTTCTTAGAAAACCGCTTAGAAAAAATGCATTTAAGCAACGATTATCTAAGTTTTTTGGTGAAGAAGAAAGTGTTTTTTATCTCAAACCTTTAGGTGAGTATGAGATAAGGGATTTACATTTCGATATTAAAAAGCACCTACTTTTTAAAATACCTTCAAATGAATTAATGGAAATCCAAGCAAAATCATTTGAAATATTTTTATTCCTAGCACGCTTTCCAAATCAAGTTTTTTCACGTGAACAAATCATGCAGGCAATATGGGGGAATTCTTCTAAGGTCACATTGCGGTCAGTTGATATACATATTCTAAAAATTAGACAGCTTTTAGGAGAAGACTATATAAAAACAATTAAGGGGGTGGGGTACCTATTTAAGGATAAAAAGTGAGTTTTGCAGTTTTATTTTGTAACCAATCAAATTTGAATCAGTTGATTTAATGTAATCAAATTTTAAATTATGCAAAACATAGAAAATAAAACAGCACTTATTACAGGAGGAAGTAAAGGCATTGGATATGGAATAGCTGAAGCACTATTGGCAAAAGGCGTTAATGTAGCCATCACTAGTAGAAGTCAAGAATCTGCAGATAAAGCAGCTGAATCTCTAGCAAAAAATGCTAAAGGCGAAGTTTTAGGACTTCAAGCTGATGTTCGATCTTTTGAAAATCAGCAAACTTGTGTGAATGCCGTTCTCGATAAATGGGGGAAATTAGATATTGTTATAGCTAATGCTGGTTTAGGACACTTCGCACCTATTGATGAAATGGAAATCGATAAATGGAATGAAGTAATAGATACTAATTTAACTGGCGTTTTCTACACCATTAAATCAAGTGTAGAAGCACTTAAAAAGAATGGAGGTTATTTCTTTACTATTTCCAGTTTAGCAGGTACCAACTTCTTCCCATCAGGTTCGGCTTATAATGCAAGTAAATTTGGCTTAACTGGATTCACGCAATCCGTAATGCTGGATTTAAGACAGCATGGTATTAATGTTTCTACTATAATGCCAGGCTCAGTCGCTACTTATTTCAATGATCATGAACCAAATGAAGATGATTACTGGAAAATTCAAAAAGAAGATCTCGGTAAAATGGTAGTGGATTTATTAGAAATGAATCCTAGAACCTTACCAAGTAAAATTGAAGTGAGACCAAGTAGACCGCCACAGAAATAGTAATTTTTAAGTGTATAGGAAAGTAGAAAAGGTCAGCAAATGCTGACCTTTTCTATTGTTACCCATTAAAAATTTTAACTGGAAATTAGTATAAATATTCTATCGCTACTCTATCATATAAACCGAATTCTCCATCTTCATTAGCACTAAAACAAGCTAACATTAAAGAATTTGGATCTATGTCAGTTGGGGTACCAGGTATATGAATTGCTCCTACACCAGCAGTTCCTTCACTTCCACCAGAACCACATGAGTATGATCTGTTAAACCAATCTGTATGACGTAGTCCAATAGAATGTCCCATTTCATGTCCAATTACATGTTCTACAACATTTGTGTCATAATTGCTTGTTCCAGACTGAATCTGAATGAATTTGTTGGGATCGCCTCCGCTAGGAAATCCTGCACTTCCTCCACCAGAACCGCTTACTCTGTAAACTACCATGTCATAAGAACCATAATTAGTGCCGTAGGTTAATGTAAATGTTAAGCCTGTATTTAGAGCATTGTAATTATCTACTGCCCATTGTAGGCCAGTTCTCATTTTTGAATCTAATCCATTTGAATTATTACCTGTATAGCCAATTACATTGATAGTGCGATTTTGGCTAACAAGGTTGGTTGTACGGTACTGTTCGGCAAACTTTCCTGTATGGAATAGCTCACTTTTAGACATTTTTTCCAATTGCTTATCGCTAATTAAAATGTCTCCTTCTACTACATAGTTAAATCCTCTTTCTCCATTTAGTGGATTGGAGAACTCCTCGCGATAAACATCGCTTGGATCAAAGCCCAAATTTTTCAGTTGGTCTTTGACTTCTTCAGACACTATGCTGTTGTCAATTTCATTTGCCATTTCATCATCTTGTTGGCAAGAACTCATCATTACTGTTACGGCCATGCAGGTAATTACATACATGACACCTTTTCTTAAATTTGTCATAACTTTTGTTAAGATTTTAGTTAGGTTTGCAACATATTATATTTATTTTGGAAAGGAAAAATATTACATTAATTTATTTTGATATTATTAAAATATCAATATATAATATTGGTAATGTTAAGAATATGTTGATAAAAATTAACCAAAACCCATTGTCTAATAGCCATAAGAATTTTAAAATACGACATGCTACAGTTAAGATTATCTTCCTATTATTCTATTTTCTATTTGTCGAAAATAGTGCCTCATATTCTCAAAATCAGGTTTTAAGCCCTAATTACTCTTTTATTAAATCAAAAGTAGAATCTTCTGATAGTTTAAAAGAAGGTAATTATTACCTTATCAATATTGAATCAATAAAAAAAGAATCAAATAGGTTTTCTAATCATTTTAAAATTGTAAAAAGACTTAAAAATGACTCATACATTGTGTTTTATGAGTCTATTGATTCAAAGTCAGTTGAATTTAAACCTAATTATTTCTCTTTATTTGAAGTTGAAAATATCTGGAAGAAGTCAATAAATATAACAAAAAATCAAAATGATTATCTGGCTGGTGATTATTGGTTGAGAATTTCAAATTTTAAAGATTGGGAAAAGTTCGAAAGCAGTGAATCAGGAATAAATACAATTTTTCTATCTAAAAGTTTCGTAAAAGTCGAGCTAGACAATATTCAATTTAAACTTTTATTAAATAAGGGTTTTATTACTTACATTGAAAAGGCGTCTAGATCACCAATTAGTGAAGCAAGAGTATTAGACCTCAATTTAAATCCAAATAGAATTAATACAATTCATGCATATTACCCTGAACTTGATGGGGAAACAGAAGTGGTAAGTATTAAAGAACCTTTCTACAACATTAATGATATTGATATTTCTGGGAGATATATTAAATCCGAAAGGGAAAGCGAATTTTCAGATTCACATGCTTTGGAAATGGCGACCATCATAGCGGGTAATGGCAATTCATTTTTAACTGGACTTGGGGTGGCTCCAGAAGTATTTCATTCTTCTAGTTCGAATGAAGAAGTTTTGCCTGATCCAATTGATTATTTTAATTCCAATAATATTCAAACTCAAAATCATTCTTATGGTACTGAGATAGAATCCTTTTATGGGGTTTCAGCTTCACTATATGATCAACATCTTTTTGAAAACCCTCATATTATACACGTTTTTTCTATAGGTAATTCAGGTTTAGATGCTTCTGATCACGGCAGATATGAAGGTTTAACCGGTTTCTCAAATATTACTGGTAATTTTAAACAGGCTAAAAATATATTGACAATAGGGGCAGTAGATACCAGTATGAATACCATCGAACTGAATAGTAATGGACCAGCTTTTGATGGCCGGATTAAACCAGAATTAGTAGCTTATAGTATGACAGGAACTTCCAATTCCGCAGCATTAGTAAGCGGAGTTTCCGTTTTATTACAGCAAGCTTATAGAGATATTTTTCAGGAGAATTTAACTTCTTCATTAGCCAAAGCCTTATTAATCAATAGTGCTGATGAAATTGGCAATTTAGGTCCTGAACATAAAACCGGCTTTGGAAGTCTTAATGCTTTTGAAGCTATAAAACAGCTTAATAATGAGCAATTTATTCAAGATGAAATAACGGGGAGTATTGCAAAGAAATTTAAAATTAAGGCTCCTGATAATGTAGTGAATTTTAAAGCTACCTTAGTTTGGACTGATCCGCCAGCCGAGGCTAATGATGAATTTGCTTTAATAAATGATCTGAATTTCAAAATTCGAGATGGATCTGGAGAAGCACATTTGCCTTGGGTTTTATCTACCACACCTAATACAAATGATTTAAATGCTTCAGCCACCAGAGGAAAAGATCATTTAAATAATATAGAACAAATCTATATTGAAAGAATAGGTGCTGACTCTATTGAATTTATAGTAAGTTCAGAATTTGCTTTAAGCAGTCCGCAGGCATTCTCCATTGCATATACTTGGGAGTTTGAAAATGATTTTAACTGGACTAGTCCTACATTCAATGATAATATTCCATATAATGGAGAAACTGCTTCTCATATAAGATGGCAAAGCAGTTACCTAAGCCAGAAAATTGGAAATCTTTATTACAAACTAGTATCAGACGATAATTGGGAATTGATTGAAGAGAATATTGTTTTATCAGATGAGAATTTTAGATGGGAACCTGAAATAGTGAATGATTTTGCTCAGCTAAAAATGGAGATCGATAATCAAAGCTATTTAAGTGATACTTTTTCCATTTCAAAGCCACTTAGATTAAATGTAGGTTTCAATTGCTCAGATTCCTTGTCTTTTTATTGGGATTCAATACTAGATGTAGATTATTATAGCTTATTTCATTTGGAGGGGAATAAAATGAAAATGCTGGTCAATACTCAAGATACAAGTATAACAATTCATAAATCAGCTTTAGGAAGTTCTTTTTTAAAGGTTCAGGCTTTTAAAAAGGGTAGAGCACTTATTCAAGGAGGAATCATAGATTATAATCTTCAGGGATCAAATTGCTTTCTGGAATCCTATTTTGTAGAATCTGTGCAAGGAGAAGGTATATATCATGATTTGCAATTATCTTCTTTGACTGGAGTGGAAAAAGTTCGATTGGAAAAAAGAAATGAAGAAGGGAATGAATGGACAACAATAACTGAATTTGAGGCTAATGATTTTGATATTGAATATTTAGAAAATGATCCTTATAATGGATTTAATTTATCTCGGGCTATCCTATTTTTTACTAACGGAGAAAGGGTTGTAAGCGAGACTCAAACTGCTTATTATGTTAAATCTTCAGATTTTATCGTTTATCCTAATCCGATTAATAAAGAAGAGGATTTAAAAGTATTTGCAAAAGAAGCATATCCTGATGCCTTTATTTCTTTTTATAATTTTCAAGGGCAAGAAATAATATCTGTGGCCATTCCTAATGATCGCAATTTCCTAGATCTCGATATTTTAAGTGAAGGAATATATTTTTATAAAATTTTCGATAAAAATGGTCAATTTACTAGTGGTAAAATTTTAATACGAGATTAAATCCAAATACTCTCCAATAATTTGATAATTAAACCATTTATATAATTCCCGAAAATTTCATTGTTCGCATTCACATTTTCCCGTAAACTCGTGAAATGAATAAATTTTTCTTCACACGCTTACAATATGAATCAGGGGATTGGAATGTGGATCAAAGGATGCCAAGCAACCTGTTGAATTCGATTATTGAATATACTAATATTCCTGTTGATACTCAAGAAAGGATAGTGGCACTAAGCAGTGATGAAATTTTCGAATGTCCTTTTTGCTACTTAAGTGGACATAAACTGGTTCAGTTTACCAAAGCTGAGAAGGAAAATTTCATAAAATATATAGATAATGGTGGATTCATCTTTGTTGATGACTGCAATCATGATATAGACGGACTTTTTGCCAAATCATTTGAAAGTCAGATGGCGGAAATATACGGTGAGGAAGGATTAAATAAAATCCCGAATGACCATCCTATTTTTTTCAGTTTTTTTGAATTCCCTGATGGTCCACCTACCACTTCTCAGGAACTGAATGGCTGGGGAGATGATATCGTTCATGATTATTTGAAGGCTATTGAAAAGGATGGGGAAATTAGAGTTCTATATAGTAATAAAGATTATGGTTGCGAATGGGATTACGATTTCCGAAACAAAAGATGGCTAGCAGAAGATAACACTAAGTTTGGAGTGAATATAGTGATGTATGCGATTTTTGGGTGATGATGTGTTGAAGTGACGAGGCTTTTAAGTATGGTTTAATGCAGGATGATGGGTGTAGGATGATTAGGTTAGAACGGGTATAGCTAATAATTAAATATATAGAAACAAGGTAGAAATAGTTTGTTGAAAGCCATAAGAGGGTAGAAGCAAGAGAAAAAAGTCCCGTAGGGAAGAAATTATGGTAGAAACAAAAAAAAGCATAACAAACCCCATAGGGGTGACATTACAGAGCAATGGAAGACATACAAAATACAGTAAAAAAGTTTAAAGAAGCCCGAAAGGAGCTATCCAAAGCTATTATAGGTCAGGAAAATGTCGTAAGCGAAGTTTTTATGGCTTTGCTGGCTGATGGGCATATTTTATTAGAAGGTGTTCCTGGCTTAGGTAAAACACTTTTAGTGCGTTCTTTAGCCAAAGTATTACAATTGGATTTTCATCGAGTTCAATTCACGCCAGATTTAATGCCTGCTGATATTATAGGAATGGAGGTTTTAGAAGAGGACAGGAGCACAGGGAAACGATTCTTTCAATTCAACAAAGGGCCAGTTTTCACTAATATTTTGTTGGCAGATGAAATCAATAGAACGCCACCTAAAACTCAATCAGCATTATTGGAAGCTATGCAAGAACGAGAAGTTACCTATGCTGGCAAAACCTATAAATTACCTGAGCCTTTCTTTCTATTAGCTACACAAAATCCATTAGAACAATCCGGAACTTATCCATTACCCGAGGCACAGTTAGATCGATTTCTATTTTACACTGTCGTGCAATATCCTGCTGAGCAAGAGGAAGTTGACATCCTTCAACTCACCACTGGAAATCAAAAAAATCAGCTTAATCCAACCTTAACGGCAGAAGAAATTTTGAAAGCCAGAAGCTGGGTTAGGGATATTCATATCGATAAGGAATTATTAGTGAAAGTAAGTCAGTTGGTACGCTCTACTCGTCCTCAAAACTCAGATATTGAGTTGGTAAAGCAGTATGTAGATTGGGGAGCAGGTCCAAGAGCTGGTCAATCCATAGTATTGGCAGCTAAAGCCCACGCTTTCCTAGATGGTAGACTCTCTGTTATTCCAGAAGATATTAAGGCAGTGGCATTAGCTGTACTTCGCCATAGGGTTGTATTGAATTTCGTGGCAAAAACAGAGAAATTTACAGTGGAACAATTGATTCCGGAACTTCTGAAGACCATTAAATAGCACTGCTCCAATGCAATCCATGAATCAAATATTTCAAATGCCTGACTTTGAAGCACTCAAAGCACTTCAATTGTACATTAAGCATCATATTGAAGGGGTGATGATTGGGATGCATCAAAGCCCAAAAACAGGTTTTGGAATTGAATTCAAGGAATATAGAAATTACGTTCCGGGAGATTCTTTAAAACAATTGGACTGGAAATATTTTGCCCGCACTGATCATTATATGATTAAGGAAGCGGAAATGGAAAAGCAACATGATTTCATTTTCGTTTTGGATAAAAGCTTGTCCATGAAGTTTGAAATGGCAAATGCAAGCAAATTCAATTGGTCACGCACGCTCATAGCTGCCTTGGCTTTTTTAGCCAATAATCAGCATGATAAATACCTTATCTACAATCAGGATAATCCACCTACTGATTTTGAGTCTTTCCTTTACCGATTGATTCAACTTAAGCTGGAAGATGAAACCAGTATCAAAGATTTAAACCCCATTCAACAAATTCAAAATAAAAGCACTGTTTTTATCTTCACAGATGGTTATTCAGATGAAACTGAATTTCATAGTCTATTGAAAAATTGGGCAATGGCATCGGAGGAAGTCATGCTGGTTCATTTATTATTTGAAAATGAGGAACAGCTCGATTTCAAAGGACAATATTTCACTTTTAAAGATTTGGAAGGGAAGGGTAGTGTTCAAGTGAATACACAAGAAGGTTTTCAAGATTATCAAAAGAAAATCGAAAGCTGGAAAAGTGAAATTCAAAAAACTTGTGCGAAAAATGGAATAGCTTATTGGCAGCTGAATGGTCGAGATTCTATCCAAAAAGCAATTTTTGAGCTATTAAATCACTTTAACCAATCTTGGGTGTGAACTGGCTTAATCCTATAGCGCTCTGGGGGTTAACCGCTTTGGTGATTCCAATTCTCATCCATTTGTGGAGCAAGAATAAAACAAAGGAAATTGCTTTTGGAAGTATTCGGTTTTTGAGGGAAAGTAGCACTTTACAATCCAAAAAAATCCAACTTTCAGAGATTCCATTATTATTAGTTCGCTTGATTATATTGGTTTTGGTTGTTATGCTCATGGCAAGATGGGTCAACTACCAAGAAGTAGAAAAACAGAAAGCTTTATTGCTGGGAGAGGACGTTAAAGTACCTGAAGCCTATGCAAATGATGAAATAACTGTTTTTAGGGCTTCTGCATTTGGTGAAAATTCTAATCATTGGTATTTATTGGAAGAACTTGCAGTGGAGCATCCCGAAATTGACTCCTTAATTTACATCAATGATTTTAGGGATACGGATTTTGTAGGAGCTATTCCCAAATTAAACTTCCAATCAGAGCTTATTTCTGCTAATCAAAAGCAGAATTCACAAGGAAAAAGGAATTTGGACACTTTACTTATCCATTTTGCGGAGCTTTCTGAAACTGTTCAAGGAAAGTTTGTTAAAGTATTGAAAGCAAATCAGTTATACACCAATGGGAAAGTGAATTTCAAAGAAGCAAAAAGGAGTGAGGCTCAATTGATTTTTACTCTTTCCCCACAGAAGCTGGAAACCAATCAAATTGTGGTGAGTGACAGTATATCAAGTAATTATCAAATCCAGAAGAAGTACCAAAGCAGCCTATTATACCTAAATGAAAGCTGGCTAAATAACCCATTGAATG
This sequence comes from Marivirga salinae, assembly GCF_030503855.1. Classification (NCBI taxonomy): domain Bacteria; kingdom Pseudomonadati; phylum Bacteroidota; class Cytophagia; order Cytophagales; family Marivirgaceae; genus Marivirga; species Marivirga salinarum. The sequence continues at coordinate 2,937,359 of NZ_CP129971.1, forward strand.
AGGATATGTTTTTATTGATTGTTTCCGAGTATATAGCGCAAGTAGTAGAACCTAATTATCAGTATTCTTCTTTTGATATGCTTTATACCAAAAAATCAGAGGGAGTGGAAGAAGTTAAAGAAGCCAAAACATTTGATGAGGAGCTTTTATGGCTGATTGTGTTGTTGATCCTTTTAGAAAGGTATTTTAGTTTTAGAAAAAAGCATGTATAAGGATTTCGAAAAATATTGGTCGAAGCTCAAAAAGCAATTTCAACTATTGTTGGCAGCATCCATAGTGATTCCACTTGTGGCTGGAGTACTTTTACTGTTGTCAATTGCCAATATCGCGCATCTAAGTATTACTTTTGCCTTTTGGATCGTTTATACTGTATCCATAGCTAGTTTACTAATGCTATGGAACTCAAAACTATTTTGGAATAATCAAAAGCTGATCCAGTTTCTGCATCATAAATATCCTGATTTGGAATATAGCTTATCCATTTTCTTCCAAAAGGATATTAATTCTTTAGGAAAATTGCAGCAGGCAAAGATTTTTAAGCAACTACCTTCTATTCAAAATATAACTTTCCCAATACCTTTAAGAAAGGTGTTTATCTTATTGGTATTTAGTGGTTTATTGTATTTTGCTTCATTCAATTATCAAATGGAAAAACCTTCCGGAATTCAGTTGACATCAATCGAAAATAAGGCTGAGGTGGAAGTTGATAGTGCAAATCAAAATGAAGTTGGAAATTTTGCTTATCAATTAAAAGTATATCCACCAAGCTATACTGCTTTAAGAAGTTTTGAATGGCAAGGCAATAAAAAGATTCCGGAAGGAAGTCGGTTGGTTTTTACCAATCAGGGAAATATCAATTTCGATTTGATATGGCAAAATCAATATGAATTCAAGCTTACTGATAATCAATCCAAGACATTTTTTCTCAATCAGTCATCCATTTTCCAAATTGATTATTTGCAAAATGATGATTCTATTTCCTTGAAGCCTGAAATATTGGAAATGAAAAGAGATGAACCACCGATTCTCTCTACCAATTTGAAAGAAAATCGACATGAGGTTAGATGGGAAGATTTAGATAAGGATTTCAATTTGAATCTGACTTTGCAAGACGATTACGGAATTGGCTCGACTGACATTATCATGACCTTGAGTAGAGGAGAGGGCGAAGCGGTGAAGTTCCGGGAGATGAAACAATCCATTAGAGGCATTTCTCAGAAGCTTCAGCGACAGCAAAAGAGCATCAGCTTACCAATGGATACTTTTGATCTAGAGCCCGGTGATGAGCTTTATTTTTACTTTTCAGCTAAAGACAATAAAAAACCAAAAGCAAATACCGGCAAAACGGATGTCTATTTTCTTTCCATAGCAGATACGGTGGAATCAGAGCCTGTGGAGTATGAGGGCTTTGCATTGACTAACGAGGCAGAATATTTTAAAAGTCAGCGACAAATCATAATAGATACCGAGAAATTGCTAGAAGAGCAAAATCAAATCAGTCAAAATGAATTTGAACAAAGGAGTAATTCTATTGGTGCTGACCAGAAATTGCTAAGGTTAAGGTATGGTGTATTTTTAGGAGAAGAATATGAAACAACAGGAGGATTGGGAGAGGTGGATCATACAGGGCATGATCATGGCGCTATTGAAGGAGAGGATGATGAGCACGAAGGTCATGATCATGACGAGCAGGAATCCGAAAGTAATTTCTCCAACCCGATTTACAATGAAACCCCAGAATTGGAAGCATATGTGCATGCGCATGATGAATCTGAGCTATCCACTTTTTTAGATGCTAATGTAAAAGCCAAATTAAAAGCAGCGCTCACCAATATGTGGGAAGCGGAGCTTTATTTAAGAACCTACAAGCCAAAAGAAGCACTTCCTTTTGAGTATGAAGCCCTAAAACTGATAAAGGAGGTAAAGAGAGCCTCCAGAATTTATGTGGAAAGAATGGGCTTTGAACCACCTCCAATTGATGAAGAGAAAAAAAGATTGACAGGTGATTTGGATAAAATTGATGCCCAAACAACCGAAGAAGAACTGAGAGAAAAATCATTTGAAGAGAAACTGGCTGAAACTTATACTGAATTAAAAGCTGCTTATCAAGTTGGAGATATGAGTAAGGCTGAGGCAGTGGTAAATGATTTCACAGATGATTTAGTTTCAATAATTACTTCAGAACCTGTGCGCTATGGAAGTTTGTTGGCTACTGTTAAGCAATTCCGAAACACTAACTCACAAAGTAGACTAAGAGATATTTTAATCATAATGGAAGATATGCTGCCGGCATCAGTTTTGGAAGAGGCTAATGCAGGCAAAAGCATAAAAACCTCTTTGCATAAAACTTATTATGACTTGCTGAATGAATGATTTGATAAAAAATATCGGCTGGGAAAATAGTGTTGAAGTTTGGCATTTAGCTGTGCTTGCAGTAGTTTTTATACTTGCCTTCGTATGGGAAATCAGGAAGCAAAAGCCTCGAAAAGCATGGAGAACAATTGCTTTATTATTTGCATTTATTTCTCTGTATATCATTTATTTATCCCCATACATTTTAACTGAAAAATCAAAAAAGTCTGTATTGCTTATTGGGCAAAATATATCTGAAACTAAAGTGGATTCATTACGAATTACTTATGATTTGGAAATCTTTCAACGGCAATCAAATTCTAAATTTCAGAATATGGAGACGGAGCAGCAGATAATTTTAGCAGAACTCAATTATCAGATTGATACCGCTTTTGTTTATGGATATCTTCCGCAATTAAATCCTGACCATTATCAAGTCCGAGAAGATATTAAAATCGAAAAAGGTATTCAGATTGATTATCCGAAATCCATTGCCTTAGGTGATAGTTTGCAAATTAACATTCAGAATTTAGAGCACAGAACACTTAATATCACCGCTATTATTGCGAATAATAGTATTTCAATATCCATTCCAGGCGAAACTCATAGCCCTATTTCAATTCTACCAAAGTCATCAGGTTATATTTTATCAGAAATTAGAACGGACAATGAAGATTATCACTTTGCAGTTAAGGTGGAAAAACCCGAACATCATGTCATTCAAATCCTGGCTGCCACTCCTGATTTTGAGTGGAAATTTTTTAGTGATTATCTGAAATCTAAAAAGCATTCTGTCTATCAGAAAACTCAAATTTCCAAAGGAAAATTCAAATCTTCATTTTTCAATTGGCAGGATACTTTACAAATCAATAGGGGAGTTGCGAAAGATTTAAAAGTACTATTTGTAGATGCAAAAGCTTGGGCAGATTTAGTACCAAATGAGAAAAATCTATATCTAGAAAAATTGAAGGAAAACAAGGGGAGTTTAATCTTTAGAACTAACCCAAATAGCCGAATTCAGCTTAATTTAGACAAGCCTAAATCTACTAATATTTTTAGTACAAGCAATAATTTACTTGAGCAAAATAATTATAACTACTTACAATTCAATAATCTATATCAATTAGATGAAGTGGCAAAAAACAGTGTTTTCAGAAAAGTAAATCCTGATTTGATTTGCGGGATTTTAAATTTTCAAAACAGTTTTCAACTCAAGTTGTCAGGAAAAAATCGGGAATATGAACAAATTTGGTCTACTGTTTTTAGTGAATTAATCAGAAAATCATCTGAGATTTTTTATGATAAATCGAAATGGTCGGTTCATCATCAGCCCTTCTTTTTTAGACTTTGGTCAGATGAAAAAGTAGACAGTATTTCAATTTTCAATCTTCAAAACGACACCATCAAATTGCATTCGATGTCAGATTTTATGTATCCCGAAAGGAAGCATTTTATGTTTTATCCACAGCAAAAAGGCTGGCATTTTATCAAGGTGAAAAATCAATTGGATCCGATCCTATTTTTTGTTCATTCGGATTCTCTAGCTAACCAATCAGAATTCTTAAGTAATTACAATTATGATTACCTAAATTATCTTAATTTTACAGATTCAAGTATTAAGCAGAATGGTGAAAAGTATAATAAAGAATCCGTAACATTATGGTTCTTTGTTCTGTTTCTGTTGTGTGTAGGATATTTATGGATTGAAGATAAAATTACTTAAAATGACGCTAAGATTATTCGTGCTATTTGTTGTATTGTTTTCCACTTCAGCTTTAGCTCAAAATAGTAGCGAACCCATCAAATTACCTAAGTCTGTTTCTTTAAATCAATCCATTGATCTGCTTTCAGCATATATCCAAAGAGAGAGCGTATCTGGCAGTGAGAAAGAAGCAGCCATTTTTATAGAGGATTATATTTTAACCACAGATTTGAATCTAAAGGTTTTCTCTGATTTTTCAGATAATTATAATCTTGCTGCTTCACTATATCCCTTAAATTCAGGAAAGCCCAATATTATTTTACAAAGTCATATAGATGTTGTTCCAGTCGAAGATTTTGATGATTGGGAACACGATCCTTATAGTGGACATTTTGATGGAGAATACATTTATGGTAGAGGAGCTTTAGATGCTAAAGGATTAGGTATTATGCAATTGAAAGCCTTAGAAGCTTTTCAGCAGGATTATGATACTACAGACTTGCCTTTTAATGTAACAGTACTTTTTCTTTCTGCAGAAGAAACAGGTGGTGATAAAGGTGCAAGATACCTTATGAAGAATTTTAAAGAAGAACTTAATGCAGCAGTTATTCTAGGAGAAGGAGGAGCAGGTTATCAAAATGTTCTTAAAAACAAGCCTGATAAAGTGGTTTTTGGTGTTTCCATTGCTGAAAAGCAAAGTTTATGGTTGCAATTGAAGATTAATAGCAACTCTGCAGGCCATGGGGCTGCTCCTTCAAAAGACTATGCAAATATTCAATTAATTAGTAGTTTAAATAATCTTACCAACAGAAAAGTACTTTTACTTTTTAATAGAAGTACTAGAAGAATGTTCAGAAGCTTAGGAAGAGCTGAAGGAGGTGTCAGAGGCTTTTTTATTCGTAATATTAATTGGTCTATTTTAGCACCTTTCGTCCGAAAGCAAATTGACAGAGAACCTTTTCTATCCTCATTATTAACTAATACAGTGACGGTTACAAACATTTACAATCCACCCGGGCCACCTAATCAAGTCAGTAATTCTGCTACTGCAGTGTTGGATTGTCGTTTGGTGCCTGGGACATCGTCCAAGAGTTTTATTCGCTATATTGAAAGAAAACTAGATAATGATAATATTAAAGTAAGCGTAATTTCGGAAAGTCCTGAAGCTCAACCTTCACGTTTAAACAAATTTTATAGGGCTTTGGAGGATGCTATTGCTACCAGCTATCCTGATGCGGAAACAATACCGTTTTTATTTCCAGCAACTAGTGATAACAGTCTTTTTAGGTCTTATGATATTCCTTCCTACGGCCTTATTCCTGCTGTAATAACTGAGCGGGACATTAATAGTATTCATAGTACAAATGAAAGAATCAGCTTGGATGTGTTAGAATCAGGAATAGGCATTTATTATAACTTTCTAAAAGAAATCCAGTTAAAAGAACCGTTTTCCTTATTTGGAATTAATGATGATGAAGAATCTGAATAGAAATGAAGAAATCTAGAATTTTTTTACTTATCGCAATCCTATTTATGTTGATTGTATTTTACGTGGTTTACGATATGTCAAGGAAAACCAAATTTCCAAAAGGAAGACCGGGTGCAGAAACTGAACAAAACAAATCTGTTAAAGATAGTGTTGAGCAAAAAGACCCTATGGAAGTTGAAATCCGAAGGTAAATTGATCTTAATAGATAGGTGTAATGGTGAGAGCTATTAACTTCCTTATAATTAGCACCTATAAAACAATTTTTGGTGTAATTGAATTTTAGAATACATACAATTTGAGAAATGAGTGAAGCAGGCAAAAAAATAGATGTTGATAAAATTGATTTAGAAAAAATGAAGGAAGGCACTTCTGATAAGCCTGGAACTATTGCCTTTCCTCATCATTCTGGTAGTGCTATTATTAAACCCACTGATAGAGGTAAAATAAAGGGTCGTGCTGTTTCAGCTATGCATGAGCAAACTGATAGGCAAATGACTCAGCTATATGAGCAAATGCAATTATTAGCTAAACAAGCAAATGATCTAAAAAGCCGTGTTGAAATTTCAGAACGTATCTATCTAGCTAAAATCAATTTTGAACCACTTATTAATCATACCTATCATATGTATGAAGATGCTGAAGGAAAAGACATATTGTCCTTGATTGCACCCGGAGAATGGGGCAGAAGCCAAAATAGTATGAAGTATTTGGCTAGTGTTAAACTGCTGGCAGATCATACTTGGGAGGTTTTGGAGAAAGCCAAGGACTGCTAAATTGCTAGCTGGCGGGTTAAAGAATCTTTAGTAACTAAAGTTACTCCATTCCAATCCTTTCATTAGTATATTGAACTAATCAATAATGAAAGTGAATCATGAAAACTTTAGGACTAATTGGAGGCACATCATGGCATGCTACAGTAGAGTATTATAGCCAAATTAATCAGAAAGTGGGGGATGTGATTGGTAAACAAGCCAATCCCGAACTGATTATTTATAGCATTAATATTGAATTAATGCGGGAGCAGAATAAGGAAAAGATCCAAGCTAAATATCTTGAAGTCAGTAAAAAGCTTCAAGAAGTCAAAGCAGAAGGTATTATAATTTGTGCCAATACTCCTCACATGATTTATGATTACGTACAGCCTAAAATTGATATTCCAATTTTACACATTGGTGTAGCTACAGGACGAGCAGCGCAGGATGCTGGGCTTAAGACTTTGGGATTATTGGGCAACAAACCCACTATGACGGGAAAATTTATTCCTTCAATTCTAGAAAATGATTTCGGAATAAAGATTATAATTCCGGAAGGGGAAGATTTAGATCAATCCCATCATTATGTTTCCAAAGAACTTACACAAGGCACATTTTCACAAGAGGCTAAAGCATTTTACCTCAAACAAATAAAGGAAATGAAAAGTAGAGGAGCGGACGGAATTATTCTAGGTTGTACGGAATTACCTTTGTTATTGAAAGATATTAAAGCTGATTTACCTATGTTGGCTACCACTGATTTGCATATTGAAATGGCTGTAAATTTTATTTTAGACCATTAAAAATTTTAATAAACTTAACAAAAGTAGAAGCTATAAGTTACATTCTAAAATTAAAAAATGGAAACTACCCAGACGCTTCAGCTTAAACCTATTAAGTTTAAAACACACATTTTCACCAAGGAATATGAATCACCTTATCAAGAATCTCAAATTTGGGATTGGTTGAATGATCCTAAAACTTTTACTGACAATCAGGTTTGGCCATTTAGAGTAGAGTTTCTACGAAATGAAAATCAGGAGCATGATTTTGAAGAAGGGGTTTTGAACATACATCATGGACCAATGCTTTCATTGGCAGGTGAAATTGGTGAGATTACTTCCCATTATAGAGATTTGCAATATTTTTACGGAAGTTACGCTATTTCATTTCGAATTATTCGTCCTTTCAGACTTGAGTTTAGGACTGAAGATAAAGAGGATAAACGTATTGTGAGAGTACAACTGAGTAGTTATGTAGCCCCCTCTTTCTATAAAATCTGGAATTGGAGTCAAAGTATTTTTTGGAGTCGCTTTGGAAGATGGATGAATAAAAGCATTAAAAAGAGAATATCATGAGTTTAATTGAATTAAAAGATAACTTATCTGATGTTAAAAGTACTATGCTTGGTGCACTGAATCAAGCAGGCAATGATAAGCGTTCTGCTTTTCGATATATCATATTGAATACTATTTCAGAAGGAATTCCAAATACAAGGTATGTAGTCTTAAGAAAATTCAAAACTGATTCTCAGGAGCTATTTATTTTTACTGATTACAGATCAAATAAAATTAGAGAAATCAAGGAAAATCCTTTTGCATCTGTTTTAGCTTATGATCAACAAAATAAATGTCAAATTAAATTGAAGGGGAAAATTAACATTCATCATCAGGACGAAATAGCTGATGATTTATGGGATTCAGTTGAAGATGGACAAGAATCCTACAATACTAAATCGCAGCCAGGGAAAAAGGTTGATTCTTTGAATGATGCTCATCAAATGAAAAATGATTATGATGATAAATATTTCGCTGTGTTGATCATGAAGGTTTCAAAAGCAGAAATTCTTCAACTTAAGGGAGATGGACACATAAGAGCATTTTTAGATTTTGAAAGCGATGAATCAAGTTATTTAGTACCTTGAAAGCAGGCCATTTTAATAATGACCTGCTTTTAAATTATAATTGACTTGCCTTATTTACCAGAGATTTCAACTCTTCCTTATAACCATAAGGATCATCCAAATTAGTTTGATATAACCAATCATTAATATCTTGGTAGCTTGCAGTTCCTTTAAATTGGGAATCAATTAATTGCATTCCAAAAGCTGCAACAGAAGCCGTGAATTTCATATAGTCGGAAGATTGTGCAAAGCTTTTATCTTCATCTACTATATCCAATTCAAAAGGAACACTGGTGGTGTTGTCAGGCAATTTATATCGCATATCAATGGAGAACGTTCTTCCGGTTTCAAACCCAACAGCAGGATTAGGTATGATTTCATAGATTGCTGTAATGCTCTGTCCTGCACCTAATTCTCCTGCATCTTCGCTATCATCTTCAAAATCTTCTTCATTCAATATTCTGTTTTCATAACCAATTAAACGATAAGCATCTACAATTTCAGCGTTGAAATCTACCTGAACCTTAACATCCTTTGCAACCGTATAAAATTTATTCTTTTCATAAATAAACACCTTTTTTAATTGCTCTACATTATCTATGTATTCATAAGTCCCATTTCCTTTATTAGCTATTTGCTCTAAAGTGCCCTCATTCAAATTACCGCGACCAACACCGAGAGTAGTTAAAAATATACCGTTGTCTCTTTTTCCTTCTATTAGGGTGATAAGCTCTTCTCGGTCAGATATACCAACATTAAAATCGCCATCAGTTCCTAAGATGATTCTATTATTGCCCCCTTCGATGAAATTATCCAAGGCAATATTGTAAGCTGTGATTATACCATCAGCTCCTGCAGTTGAACCACCGGAGCCCAAACTATTGATAGCCTCTTTGATTTTTCCTTTTTGATCACCTGATGTTGATTCCAATAAAAGTCCAGCCTGACCAGCATAAGTCACTATGGCAATTTTATCTTGACTTGTTAATTTATCTACCAATAAATTAAAGCCTTGTTTTAATAATTGTAATTTATCCTTGCTACTCATTGAGCCCGAAACATCAATCAGAAACACATAATTTGAGGCTGGAAGCTGGCTTTCTGGAATATCCTTTCCCTGAATTCCTATTCGAATTAGCTTGTGTTCTGGCTTCCAAGGACATTTAGCTACTTCTCCATTAGCTGCTATTGGCGAACCATCAGTGGGCTGAGGATAATTCAGGTCAAAATAATTAATGAATTCCTCTATTCTTACAGCACCATTAGGCGGAAGGTTTGATTCTTGCGTTAAAAACCTTCTGGAATTCGCATAAGATCCACCGTCAGCATCAATTGAAAAAGTAGATACATTTTGTTCCGAAGTACTGATAAACGGGTTTTCTCCATTATCAATATATTGGTCTCCTTCATTATAATAGGATTCTGCAGAATAATCGGGACCATAACCATCTTCATAATTGCTATGACAAGAAAAAATAAATAATAGTAAAAATAGTGAACTGAGTTTTGTAATTTTTTTCATTTTGATAGTTTTAATGTTTTATAAATGGAAGATAAAGTGGTTGGTTTAAGACCACGGTTGAAGGCAGGATCCAATCAATAGACTCAAGGTTTTTATTTTTGGTTGTAACCTAAAGTGAAAAAACGGTTAGGAGATGTGATATATTAAAGATCATAGTTATGGCTATTTAAATATTTGTTTTTCATAACTTTTTGAAACTAAAACACTTATTTATTGATAGAAATAAGTTTCCATTAAAAATATCTTATGAAAAAAATAAAACCAAAGGCAGGTCAAGAGTCTGTTTGGGATTATCCACGTCCACCAGCAGTTGAAGCGGTTAAGAATCACTTAAGGATTATTTTCAATGGTGAGGTTATTGCAGATACAAATACATCTTACAGAGTGCTAGAAACCAGTCATCCACCAACTTATTATCTTCCCATTTCATCTTTCAAAGAGGGGACACTAATTGAAGGAACTCACAGCACAGCATGTGAATTTAAGGGAGTTTCATTTTATTATGATATTAAAAGTGGTGATAAAAAAGCCTTAAACGCTGCTTGGGGATATCCAACTCCGAATGGAAAATTCAAAGTGATAAAAGATCATATTGCAGTCTATGCTCACAAAATGGACGCATGTTATGTTGGGGATGAAAAAGTAGAACCACAAGAAGGAGATTTTTACGGGGGATGGATTACCGCTAAAATTGTCGGGCCTTTTAAAGGAATAAAGGGAAGTTGGGGATGGTAAAAGGCTTATTTCAAAGGATTCTTTCTCATTTTCTTTTTATCAGAGTGCATTTTTTTCTTTTCTAATCTCTTCTTTTGAGAGGCTTTAGTGGGCTTTGTCTTTTTGCGGATTTTAGGCTTTTCAAATGCCTTTGATAAAGTACGCTCCATTTTTTTATAAGCCAGTTCTTTATTTTTGATTTGAGAAGAATGGTTTTCAGCTGTAATAATAACATCACCTGATTTAGTCAGTTTGCCTGCTAAAGCTTTTTGAATGGTCTGTTTTTCATATTCTGATAATAATTGAGATTCATTTACATTGAATCTTAGTATTACTTTTGTTTCTACTTTATTGACATGCTGACCACCGGAACCCCCACTTCTTGCTGTAGAAAGTTCTAATTCTTTTTTGATTTTGCTGAGTTTGAATTTTGGTTTGTCCATGCTTTATCTATCGAAAGATTATGTTGTTTGTTGTAAATCCTGTGGATGACATTAAAATACAATAATGATTATTATTATCAATAAATATAGTATTTTGTAGATAGAATGAGTTTTGGGTGAAAAAACATTACATTAATCGAACAAAATGCATGTTTAATCATACCATCTATAATAGATGGTAAATTTCCATTAATTTGATGAGTTTTTAATTAAATTGATTTAAGCAATGCTAATAATTAATTGAAAATGGGGGGGATAGTTGAATTCTTTTTAACAGAAGACAGGAAGAAAAACCGGGTTAACTTAAGAAAATCTAAGTTACTGATAAGAGCTTCACTTTTAACTAGTCTGTTTTCTAGTACCTATCTTGTCTTAAGTTTAACTTTTGATTTTGATATAGGAGTTAAGCTAATGGCATTTAATGTTATAGGGTTTCTATTATTACCCTTCTTTCTGAAATTTAAGATTTCAATCAATGGTATAGGCAATTTGTATGTTTTTGTGGGAGGTATTGCTGTTATGATCCTAGCTTATGCCTCAGGAGGAATATTTTCAGCCATTTATCCTTGGATTATCTCTATCCCCATTTTAGCATTATTAGTTGTAAATAGAAAATCTGCCATTTTTTGGGGCATTATAAGTTTTGCTGTAATGCTTGGAATGGGAATCAGCCGCTACCTCTGGTTTTGAATTTCCAAATCAGTTAAAAATTTCAGATGAGGCATTATGGATTACTTTCGTCCAGCCTGGTTTGTTATTGATTATCTTTTTAGTAGCGTATATTTTCCAATCTACCCAAACAGCTGCTCTGGAAAAATTGGCGAATCAGAACAATACGTTGATCGAACAAAAAAATATCATTGCCTCTCAAAAGGAAGAATTAACCACCTTGATAGATGATAAAAATTATGTCATTCGAATATTAGCCCACGATGTGAGAAGCCCATTAAAAAATATTCAAGGCTTAGTTAAACTTTTAGAGTTAGAAACGGAGGAAGAACGAAGGTTAGAAATAAGAGAATTGTTATTACAATCTTCTACTAATGCCGAAAATTTGGTGAATAAGGTTTTGGAATTGGATAGATCTGAACATGAAAGCTCAAAGAGTAATATTTCAAAAGTTGATGTTAAAGAACTGCTGCTAGAACTAATTCAAAATATGCAAGAATTAGCCAATAGAAAGCAGATCAGCATCTATTATGTAGATGCCGCAAAGAAATCCCAAATTGAAGCAGATCAAACTTATATTCATTTGATTTTTGAAAACCTATTGTCAAATGCTATTAAATTTTCGGAAGAAGGAAAAAAAATTGAAGTAGATATTTCTAATTCAGATAGTCATTTGCTAATTAGCATTAAGGATGAAGGACCTGGAATTGACTATTCAGAAGAAGATCAATTATTCAAAAAGTTTTCAAAGCTGAGCCCAAGACCAACAGCGGGGGAAAGTTCAACAGGCTTGGGTTTATCTTTAGTGAAGCGCTATGTTGAATTAAGTAATGGAAAGGTTTGGTATGAGAGAAATCCTGAAAGACAAGGCGCTATATTCAAAGTGGAGTTTCCTTTAGCAAATTAGTAATCAAAATTAATTTGAGATGAGCCAAATCTAGATACAGGAGGCTTATACTAGCTATTTAAATAATCAATTTCCAAAACCTCAATGCTCCTTTTCTCCTTACCCAATTGAAAATCACCACTATCCCCTTTTTTCTTTCCAATTAAAGCTTTAGCAATAGGCGCAGTAAAAGCAATCTTTTGTTTTTTGACATCAGCTTCATCCACACCTACAATTTGAAAGCTTTGTTCTCGTCCATTCATTTTGAATTTTACTTTTGCACCAAATCGAACTTCATTTTTGGGTTGGTCAGTCGGATCTAAAACTCTGGCTGAATTGATTCTTTCCTTTAGCAATTTAAGTTGACCATTTATGGTGGCCATATTTCTCCTTCTATCTTGTTCTTTCTCTATGGACTTAACTTCGGATTTATCTTTTTCTAAAATGGCTTTCTCATCTAATAGTGCTTGCTTTCCTGCAGGGGTAACATAATTTGGTTCACCTTCGGGCAATGGAGCTCTTGGTGGTATAAATGGAGCTTCTTCCTGATCGTCTTCTTTTACAAATGCTCTGCTCATGATGAATTCCCTTGTTTTGAAAGTATTGAAACAATTAAAGATTTCCCTTGTTTTAACGACTGTTTATAGAAGTTGTTCATTAGTGATATAAGCTAAATTTTCTAATCAGTTTTATACAATAGTAAGTGCAAACGTATATCTCTCAATAGATTTTTAGAACTACTTTTTTTTTATTAATTTCAAATCATTTATTTCTAAATCATCATTTTGAAGAATCCATTAGTATTACTTTTAGTATTCCTTCTAATTTCCTGTAACTCTTGGGCACAAAAAGAAAATAGAGAAAATAGTATTGCAGCTTCCTACCAAAGAGATTTTTTTGACCGTGATTTTAATGACTGGAATCAATTTTCACTATCCTTAAAATCGGATGGCCCAAAATACGTTTGGATTCCACAAATTCAATTGGTTAATAGGTTTAGTCTTTCTGATATTGCTGGTCAACTTTCAATCTATAGAAAATTTAAAAATAAAGATTATGCATTATTAGAGGGAGGCCTTTCAGAAGGAAGAATTATGTCAAAAAACCATTTGCGTTTTATTTATTATCATACCGCAGGATTATGGGAAGTGAATGCGGGCTTTCATTACTTAGTATTTCCCGATAATTCACAGTTTTTTGGGCCTCAAATAGGCTTGTCGAGATATATCGGAAATTTTTTAGGAAATTTTACAGCCCAATATTTTTGGGATAGTCAAAATGAATGGCCTAACAATTATTCCTTGCAACACAGCTGGCGCTATTACTTACAGGGTAAATCGCATTTGTCCGTTTCCGGCTCTTATGGGTATGATAATTCCTTGGTTATTATTTCGGATCAACTAAACAGTACAACCAATAATCCTTATTTATGGAATATTGGCACCTATTTCCAAAGTAAATTTTATGGACGTACAGCTTTTAGGTTGTCCTATGTTTACGCTCGCTATCAGCTTGAACTTTTTGAACGAAACCAGCATAGTATTCAATTATCATTTGAATTTAAGAGATATAAAGATGGAAAATAAAGTGTTTCATATCTTACTAGCAGAACATAGCGAACTTTTAAGGAAAGTTTTAAAAGATAGGCTAGACATGGAAAAGGATTTTAAAGTCTCCACTGTGGTGGATGGTTTGGAATTGCAGTCTTATATGCAAGAAAAAATGTGTGACTTGATAATAGCTGAGGAGTTATTACCATTTAAAAGTGCTTTCGAATTGTTAAAATTGGCGAATGACAAGCAAATCCCCATGATTATTATCAGTGATGCGGATTTGGAAGAAAAGATATTGGAGGCTTTTTCTTTAGGTGCTGCTGATTTTATCGATAAGCCTTTTAGTCCAAATGAAATGGTAGCCAGAGCTAAAAATGTATTTCGAAAACAAAGCCAATCTGCATGAACACTGGAGATCAATTTTTAATTTATTGTATTTTCGTTGTTTTGATCTTTCTGCTAATTGTAGTTTTTGGAATAGGCATAAGTAGATCATTTTTCATTTTAAGGGATAAAAATTATCATAAACGTGAAAAAACACTTCAGTCAATTTTATCCATGATTTTGAATCATCCTGATAAAAAGAAAGCAGGATATTCTAAGCTTAAAAAGTTTTTAAAATCTGATAACGATCATCAAGTCTTGGTGGATTTACTAACCTCAATTGGTTACAATTTGTCTGGGCAATATTTTGAGAGGGCAAAGGCTATTTACGATGATTTTAAATTGGAAGAGTTTTCCATTAAAAATTTAAACAGTACAAATTGGGATAAGATCGTGGAAGCTATTATTGAATTGTCAGTTTTGGGCTCAGAAAAGCATACAAAAAACATTCTACCATTATTAGAGCATCATAATTCCAATGTGCGAAGACAAGCAAAAATAGCTATAGTTGAAATTGGCAAGAGTAAGGGATTAATGCAGATGGAAGATAAGATAGGCGTAATGTCATCTTGGACTTATATTTCCATTTTATCTATTTTGCATAGAACACCTTTTAAATTAGGCAACAAAGAATTAGAGAAATTGCAGAATTCAAGAAACCCATCAATGAGAAAGTTGTCCTCTCATTTGGGAAGATTTTCAGTTATTTATCAATAATTTATGTATCAGGAAATAAGTCAATTTTTTAATTATACTATATTTTTCTACGCTATCAGCATTATGCTTTTCTATTTAGTGTTGGCGGTCATCTCGCTTTTTGCCATGCGGGAATACATAAGAAAAACGAAGCATGTTTATTTTGATGATATCTTAAGATCACCAATAGCTCCTAAAATCAGCATTATTGCTCCTGCTTATAATGAAGAGCTGTCGATTGTTGCCAATATCCGCTCACTACTAAATTTACACTATAATAATTATGATATCATCATTGTTAATGATGGAAGCAAAGATGATAGTTTGAAGAAAATGATTGCAGAATATGATTTGCAAGCTATTGATGGACTTCATTGTGTTGATTTACCTCATAAAGAGGTTCAAAATGTTTACCGATCACTTAATCCTGCATTTAAGAAATTAACAGTTATTGACAAGAAAAATGGTGGTAAATCTGATGCGCTCAATGCTGGTATTTCAAATTCTGATGCTGAATTAGTGGCCTGTATTGATGTAGATTGCGTGATTGAAGAAGATGCACTATTAAAATTAGTTAAACCTTATTTAGAAGAAACGAAAAATCGAGTGATTGCAGTTGGTGGCGTGGTAAGAATTGCCAATGACTGTAAAATTGAAGATGGCAGGTTAATCAAAGTCAAATTAGCTAAAAATCAATTAGCCAGATTTCAAACACTTGAATATATCAGAGCATTTCTCTTAGGAAGAATGGCTTGGGGTCATTTAAATGGTTTATTGATTATATCTGGCGCCTTTGGCATGTTTGACCGTAAACTTCTAATTGAAGTAGGAGGCTATGACACTTCAACAGTGGGTGAAGATATGGAATTGGTAGTGAGAATGAGGAGAAGAATGGCGGAACAAAAAATTCCTTATAAGGTCGCCTATGTGCCAGATCCGCTTTGTTGGACAGAAGTACCTGAGTCAACAAATTCATTTTTTAAGCAAAGAAATCGCTGGACTCGAGGGACAATAGAAACCTTAAGAAGCCACAAAAAAATATTTCTACGCAAAAAGTATGGCTTAATGGGGATGCTAAGTTATCCTTTTTGGTTCCTATATGAATGGTTGGCTCCGATAATCGAATTTTTAGGTGCCCTCTACTTTTTAGTGATGGCCCTATTAGGTTGGATCAATTGGCCTCATTTTTATATATTGCTTACACTAGTATATAGTTATGCTGTCCTTATTTCATTTTTGGCATTATGGATAGAAGAAATAAGCTACAGGGAATATAGTAGCGGTAGAGCATTATTAACTTTGATGTTTACAGCCTTAATAGAGCCTATATTTTATCATCCTTTAACGGTTTGGGCTGCAATCAAAGGTAATTTTGATCAGTTTATATTGAAAAAGAAAAGCTGGGGAGATCAACAAAGAAAAGGATTTAAAAAGGCATAATTTCTATGCCTTTTTAACAAATTCAGATTTTAATGCCATGGCACCAAATCCTGGAACTTTACAGTCAATATTATGATCACCTTCAACTAATCGAATACTTTTTACTTTCGTGCCCGCTTTAATCGGTTTTGGCGCACCTTTCACGGGTAAATCTTTAATGATTACCACGCTATCCCCATCCTCTAATGCATTGCCATTTGCATCTTTTATTTGTAGGCGATCATCATTGATGGATTCAGTTTCAACTTCTGCAGGATTCCATTCATGACCACATTCTGGACACATCATTAAAGTATCAGTAGGGTAGGCGTAAGGAGATTTACAATTTGGGCAATTATTAGACATGTTTATTATTTTTTAAGTCTGCAAAGTTAAGTTCTTTATTCAAATAAAAAGAGAATTAAAAATTATATGGTAATTCAATCAATTAGCATAAATTCAACCTTCGTAAATTAAAAATCTCATAAAACGAATAAAATGAAAGAAGCAGAAGCACTTAATTCCGTATCAAAATTCCATAGAACTTTTAATCACCCCATTTTATCTGAGCCACAAATACCACCAAAAAATCGAGCAGAATTACGTTTAAATTTGTTAAAGGAGGAATTAGAAGAATTACAGGAAGCAGTTGAAAATCAAGATGTAGTAGAAGCAGCAGATGCTTTATGTGATTTGCAATACGTATTGGCAGGAGCCATTTTAGAATTTGGGATGGGAGAGAAGTTTGCCGATTTATTTGCTGAAGTACAGAGGTCCAATATGAGCAAAGTATGCCGATTTAAAGAAGAAGCTCAAGCCACCGTAAACCATTTTGAATCCCAAAATCAAGAAGCCTATTTCGAAAAGAAAGATGATTTTTATTTAGTTTATCGTAAAGCGGATAATAAGACTTTGAAGTCAATTAATTATTCTGAGGTGGACTTAGGGAGGATTTTGAGGGGCGAAGGGTGATGGATGTAGGATGAAGAATGGTGTTTCAATTTCAATACTTCTTCCTTATACCTGTTTTCATTAAAAAATGTATCCAGTTTGATTAAAACAAGCACATCCTTTTTTTTGTTATGATTTTAAAATCTTAAATCATGACAAAAGAAGATGCAATAAAAGCCATTAAAAATATTCCAATAGGAGCTAAAATCCAAGTGATTCAGAAATCAGGGAATATCATGGATGTCAGATTATCCAGCCATGAAGTGAATAAAACTGAAGAAAAGCGATACGAAATGGTTACCGTTCCTGAATTGCCACCTGCATTATTGGTTCATGGACATATCAGACAGGGAAATTATAGAATTGAACTTGAAGATATTGTTCGAATTGCTTGGGTTCAAGATTGACTGGAAAGATAATCTGAACTTGAATAAAAAATAGCAATCTGAATTCACTCCAGATTGCTATATACTTTATTCTTTTGTGCCTTTGGTTAACCTATTCTATTGCTTTAGCTTCTTCCACTAATAGTTCATTATCATCTTCCAAACCAGCTTGAACGAAAGTATTAATCGCTTCATTTCTTTCCAAGCCTTTTTTCAACAACACACCTAATGCAATAGTAACCCCAATTCTAGTACCTACTTTCTTTTTGGCTGTTCCAAATAGCGGTTCCAGCTCATCATAAGTAACATCTTTCGCTAGTTTAGCAATATCGGCTCTTGCTGATTCCAATTTTGCACCTGAAAGATTTGTATATTTCTTACTGATTTTCTGAATTTCATTTATTGGACTTCTGCCTTGACCTTGTTGTTTTTGTTGCTGAGGTTGAGCTTGGGTTTGTTCCTTAGTTTGTGCTTTAGCCCAAGAATCTTTCAGTCCTACGGTTTTATTGAAAATCAAGTGATCCGCTGTTGCATCTTTATCTAGAGTAAAATACCCCACTCGCTGAAACTGGAATTTATCTTCCAACTTTGCTTCTTGCAAAAATGGCTCTAAATAAGCTTCATTGGTTATTTTTAAAGATTCAGGATTTAAAAATTCCATAAAGCTCTTTTCACCATGTGCATCTGGTGCTTCATCTAAAAATAAACGGTCGTACTCTCTGATTTCAGCTTTAATTGCATGCTGAATGGATACCCAATGCAAAGTTCCTTTCACTTTTCGCATACTTGCTTCTGTTCCACTTCCGGAACGAGAATCTAAATCTGCGGTACAGTGAATTTCAATTATATTGCCTTTATCATCCTTTACAACTGATTCTCCTTTGATGATATAAGCATTTTTCAATCGAACTTCTTGACCTATGGTCAGCCTAAAAAATTTGCCACCAGCATTTTCTTTAAAATCCTCTTTTTCAATGTATAATTCCCTAGAAAATGGAACTTCATGCGAACCTGAATTCTCCATTTCTGGATTATTCTCAGCCTCAAGCATTTCTGTTTTTCCTTCAGGATAATTGGTAATGATCAATTTAACAGGATCAATTACCGCCATGGCACGTGTTGCTCTTTTATTCAAATCTTCACGAATGGCATATTCCAAAAGGGAAACATCCGTTACGCTATCTCTTTTTGAGATTCCAGAAATCTCACTGAATTTACGGATTGATTCAGGCGTATAACCTCTTCTTCTCAAACCTGAAATTGTGGGCATTCGAGGATCGTCCCAGCCTGCTACGGTTTTGGTTTGCACTAATTCCAATAATTTACGCTTACTCATCACAGTATAGCTTAAATTACGTCTGGCAAACTCCCTTTGCTTTGGTCTTAATTTGTTTTCATCATAAATCTGATCTAAAAACCAGTCATACAGTTCTCTATGCGATTTAAATTCTAGTGTACATAAAGAATGTGAAATTTGCTCAATATAATCGGATTGACCATGTGCCCAATCATACATTGGATAAATGCACCAATCTGTTCCAGTTCTGTGATGAGCCCTATTTATAATTCTATACATCAAAGGATCGCGCATCAACATATTTGGAGAAGCCATGTCAATTTTAGCTCTTAATACATAAGAACCCGCTTCAAACTCCCCATTTTTCATTTTCTCAAAGATCTCCAAGTTCTCCTCGATTGGTCGTTCACGATGCGGACTAGGTTTACCGGGAGATGTAGGAGTCCCTTTTTGCTCAGCAATTAATTCAGGAGATTGTCCATCAATATAAGCTTTACCATTTTTGATTAGCTCTATTGCCCAATCATATAGCTGTTGAAAGTAATCAGAAGTATATAATTCATTAGCCCATTTGAAGCCCAACCAGTCAATATCATTTTTGATAGAATCAACAAATTCTTGTTCTTCTTTGATTGGGTTTGTGTCGTCAAAACGCAGATTTACAGGAGCTTGATGATCTTCACCTAATCCAAAATTGAGGCAAATGGAAGCAGCGTGACCAATGTGTAAATAGCCATTTGGTTCTGGTGGAAATCTAAAACGCAGTTTATCTTTCGATAATCCTGATTTTAAATCTTCCGCAATAATATGTTCTAAAAAATTAAGTGATTCTGATGCTTCCTTCATGTTTATTCTATTGAGTTGCAAAATTAGCTGAAAAGCATTCAATTGCAATAGGAGTGTTGGGGTATTTATATTTCATTTCAATGATAGGCTCGTACTAAAAAAAGTTTGCATTAAACCCATCTTCCAATACTTTATGATAGTTGCTTTTATGAAACTTATAGACAATTGGTGCTCTATTGCTGGATCCCATTCTTTTTTCATTAGTATCAATCAATATATCTAAGCTCAACATTTTCCGCCTGAAATTTCTCCTATCTATCTTTTTTTGAAGGATTGTTTCATACAAAGCCTGGAATTCGGGCATTGTGAATTTTTCAGGCAAAAGATTGATGCCTATCGGTTTTTGATAAAGATCCTGCTGAAGCTTTTTATAAGCTTCATTTATAATTTCCTGATGATCCAACATAAGATCAGGCAATTTATCAATTGAAACCCACTCACATTTTTCTGATATAAAATCTGGTTTAGGCTTATTCACTTTAGAATATTCAACCAAAGCATAAAATCCAATGGATATAAAACGATTTTGAAACCAAGCTAGGGAATCTTTATCCAACACTTCCTTCTTGATTAAATGCTCAATATGATGTGTATTGGATCTGTCAGGATTTGTGAATACATGAAATTGTTGCTGATATATATTCTCAAGACCAGTTCTGTCTTTTAACACGACATCTGCAGCCAAAGATGCACTTTGATTATTCTTTATAAAACCGCCTGGTAAAGCCCATAAATCAAGATGTTTTAATTTTAGAAGTAACACCTTTAATTCATTTTGATGAAATCCAAAAACCACGCAATCTATTGATACCGAATGAAGAAAATTTGAAAAATCCATGTAAATAATTTAAATCCTGATTAGATTTTATTACTATTGTGTAATATTGACACATTAGAATATGTATTCATAATATTAACTCAAATTTATCATAATTATTTAATTGAATACTTTAAGATCACGGCTATGGAGAATAGAATGTTAAAAATTAAAAAGAACATGATTATCTACAGGATATTACTTTTGGTAATATTTGGTGGGATATTGTTTTCATGTCAAACATCTGAAAAGGACGGGAATAAAAGCGAATTCGATGTTTCATCTGTAATTGAAAAAATGACAGTTGAAGAAAAGGCTCAATTAGTAGTAGGAACGGGGATGTATTTGCCATTACCGGATTCTATAAAAGCCATGATTCCAGAAGGGCTTAGAAAAGAATTGGACACTACTACCGCCTACGGAAAGATGGTAACTAGAATACGACAATATTTACCTGGGACGGCTGGCGTGACAGCTGAATTTCCAAAATATGGCATCACTAGTCAAACTTTGGCTGACGGCCCTGCTGGATTGAGAATATCACCAGTAAGAGAAGGAAAAGAAGGCACTTTCTATGCCACCGCATTTCCGATAGCAACTGTTTTAGCTTCCACTTGGGATACAAAACTAATCGAGAATATTGGACAAGCAATAGGAGAGGAAGTATTGGAATATGGAGCGGATATTCTGTTAGCACCAGGTTTGAACTTACAACGTGATCCGTTAAACGGTAGAAATTTTGAATATTATTCTGAAGACCCATTGGTGACTGGTAAAATGGCAGCTGCTATGGTAAACGGAATCCAATCGAATGGAGTGGGTACATCGATTAAACACTATGCAGTTAACAATCAGGAAACCAATCGTTTATCTGTAAATACAATCTTAAGCGAACGAGCTTTAAGGGAAATGTATTTGAAAGGTTTTGAGATAGCGGTAAAAGAAAGTCAACCATGGACGGTGATGTCTTCTTATAATAAAGTAAATGGGGTTTATACATCAGAAGACCCTGAATTATTGACCACAATTTTAAGAGATGAATGGGGTTTTGATGGATATGTAATGACAGACTGGGGAGGTGGAAGTGATATTGTAGCTCAATTGAAAGCAGGTAATGATATGATCCAGCCAGGCTCTCCTGAACAAATTCAGGCTGTAATTGCTGCTGTGGAGAATGGAGAATTGGAAGAAAGCATTTTAGACACCAATGTTAGAAGAATTCTTTCCGTTATGTTAAGAACCCCGAGATTTAGTGATTACCAAAATTCAAATAAACCAGATTTAGAAGCTCATGCTACTTTAACTCGTCAAGCTGCTTCAGACGGTATGATTTTACTTGAAAATAAAGATAAAGCACTTCCTTTTAGTTCTTCTGTTAAAAATATAGCAGCCTTTGGGGCTAATTCTTATGACTTCATTTCTGGAGGAACTGGTAGTGGTGATGTAAATGAAGCTTATACCGTTTCCTTAATTGAAGGTCTTCAAAATGCAGATTATCAAGTAGATAGTGAATTACAAGATATATATACAAGTTATATAAAAGAGACAAGAGCGAACCAACCACCGCCAGAAAATTTCTTGACCGCCTTATTAGGTGGAAAGCAACCACTTCCTGAAATGGAATTAGATGAAAATATTGCGAAGAAAATGGCTTCCAATTCTGATATAGCTCTTATTACCATCGGTAGAAATGCAGGAGAGGGTGATGACAGAAAGCCTGAAGCCGGAGATTTCTATTTAAATGATAAAGAAAAATCATTAATTAAAGTGGTTACTGAGGCTTTTCATGCTGAAGGGAAAAAAGCAATAGTGATTTTAAATATTGCGGGTGTGATTGAAACTGCTAGCTGGAAGAATGTTCCTGATGCCATTTTATGTTCATGGTTGCCAGGACAAGAAGCTGGGAATTCTGTAGTAGATATATTAAGCGGAAAGGTTAATCCATCAGGTAAATTAGCAACTAGCTTTCCAAATTCTTATGAGGATGCACCAACAGTTGAAAACTTTCCCGGCAATAGTGTAAAAGGAGAGACCGATGATAAAAAGGACGAATCAGGATTTTCATTTATGAAAAGAGAGCCATGGGAAGTGGTTTATGAAGAAGATATTTATGTTGGATATCGTTATTATCAGACTTTTGATGTTCCTGTTTCCTATGAATTCGGCTATGGAAAATCCTATACTTCATTTGAGTACAGTAATTTACAATTAAGCACCGATTCATTTACTGATCAATTGGAAATAACGGTTGATGTTAAGAACATAGGCCAAGTTGCAGGTAAAGAAGCAATTCAAGTTTATCTAAAGGCTCCTACGGAAAAATTGGAGAAACCAGAATCTCAATTGATAGCATTTGGAAAAACATCATTATTGGAACCTGAAGCTGGTGAAAGCTTGAGCTTCACAATAAATGCGAAAGATTTAGCATCCTTTGATGAAACTAATTCAAGATGGTTAGTTGAAGCTGGAGAATATACAATTAGAATAGGGGCTTCTTCACAAGATATTAAATTAACTGATCAGATAAGTGTAAGTGAAGATATCACAGTGGAAACCGTAAATAAAGCAATGACACCAAATAGGGAAATAGAAATTATGAGACAATAGATTGTTTAATTTTTCATAGGTTGGTTTAAGGGCAGTTACTCTTTTGGAGTGCTGCCTTTTTTCATTTTGATCAGCTAGTGTATACTATTTTCTTTACTGGAGAGTTAATTATGAATTAAAACTGAGAAATATGAAAACAGCCACCTTATTTTTAAGCATATCCGTAAGTCTTTTTGCCTTTAAGGCAAATTCACAATCCAAATTTTACATTTCAACTGAAGGTAATTTCAATTATGACCTTTATCAAGTTACGGATGAAGGCAATTCAGCTGGCCCACCCATTTTCAGATTAATAGCTCCTCCAGGAGCGACTTTTATTGCGGGATATGAATTAAATTCAATTTTTAGTTTGGAAACTGGAATTGCAATTCATCCTGTAAAAAGTGGTTTTTCCTTAGTTTTCAGTGATCACGGATCGGTTAGTGAAGGGACATACGAAGGCGAATACTATCACATTCCTATTAGAACAAGAGTAAGAATCCCACTTTTTAGTGATTGGTTATTTGCCACTACTAGTCTGGGAGTTCAATTAAGTGTTACTAACCCAGCTCAAGTTGGAACTACTTCTACCATTGATGGAAGCCAAGGTAGTTCCACCATAAATGGAGATCGTTTATATTCAGTAAGTACTCAAAATACTTATTATCATAAATATTATCTAACTGCATCGGTTGAAACTGGATTTGATTTCCAAATCAGTCCAAAATTTAATATGTATTCCACTTTCACCTACAATAGAGGGTTTACTGACCTTAGACAGACTGATATTCAGTATCAATATAAAAATGAGCCTGAGCGAGAGGCAAGTATTTTTCATCAAGGAAGTTATTTAAGTGTTAATATTGGGTTAAGATTTCATTTGAATGCTGGTTAATTTGATTGATTAAGTCTAGTTAATCGGTCTGCAGTTTATAATAGTTAATTTCGCATTGACTTTGGTAATGATTAGAGGACTCTCAATAAGTCCATTTTCAAATTTTATTAAATTAAATTTAAATCATTAGCTATAACTCAACATAACCCATTAATTTTAAGCTTTACAAATATTTAAAAGCATTATGTTTAACGGGGCATCATTTCCAAAACCATTGGAAGAATCAGTTTTTGAAGGTTGGCTTGAAACAGGTAGAGCCAGCAAAATTGGCTATAAATACATGTTGATTATCTGGGATAATTACGATGATGCTTACCAAGCTGTTTATGAAGAAGAAAGAGAGAGCATTTACAAATACGAACGCTATGAAAGCTCCACTGGTAGAGAATCGTTAGTGGCTGCTTATGATTTGTATTCGGAAAGTAGGGTGAGTTGAATCAATTTTATCCTAATTTTCTATTTATAAATATATTTACCTATATTAATAAATATGTAATTATTCGAATATTAATGTAGATGACAGAACTCAAGCTTAAGTTTTTTGAAAAGCATTCAGATTTATTTATTACAATAATATTTGGATTGCTTTCCGCAGTTTTAGGATTAATTACAATTGATACACCCGGCTTTGAAGGAAGCTATAGTGATTTAAGAGAAGTCCCACTTTTGATAGCTATTTTTCACCTAAGAAATCCTCTATATATAGTTTTACTTTGTATTCTTACTCTTTTAGGGTTGCCATTAGAGCTTAGGTTAATTCCTGTTTTTTTGATGCATGTCGTTCCCTTAATTATCTTTTGGTATGTCTATCAATGGATCAAAAAGTTTGATTTTAAGGCAATAAAATTAGGCTTCATTTGGTTTTTTAATGCTCTTATTTACTACTGCATTTTATTGTATCCTATGTTAATTTTCACCTATTGGATGTTTGGTTTTAACCAGGATGTATCATTTTTACCTTCTTATAAATCTATCTTTATTTCCGGAACTCTCGAGATGATTGCAACTGCTTTTGTTAGTTCTATTTATTTGGTTCAAATGAACTTTAGACGAAAGTTGGAAAGCAATAATAAAAATCTCGAGAAAATTGTAAATGAGCGGACACAGGAACTATCCAATGCTAATGATAAATTATTAGAATTAAATTCCAACTTAGAAAATATAGTAGAAGAGCGTACACAAATTGTTAATCAACAACTTAAAAGAATTACTAAATACGTCCACATGAACTCCCATGAAGTGCGTGCACCATTGGCTAGAATGTTAGGTCTATTAAATTTAATTGAATTAGAAACTTCTGAAGAAAAAAAGAAAAATCTAATGAAATTATTAAATATAAGCTCAATAGAATTAGATCAAATTGTTAAAAGAATGAACAAAATCCTTGAAGAAGAAAAAAAGTATTTAAATTGAGTGGTCATACCTTTATCAACCAACTTTTATTAGATTAATACTCTCAATTTTTCAGGATTTTTAATATGAATGATTTAAATATTGATTTCGACATCATAATAGTAGGAGCAGGGCCAGCTGGCTTTGCCTGTTCTTATCAGTTAAGAAATCAGAATCTGAAAATTGCCATAATTGATCATGCTACATTTCCTCGTGATAAAATTTGTGGCGATGCATTAAGTGCTGATGTGGTGAATCAATTTTATAGAATGGATCAGTCTTTGGGTGAAAAGTTTGAAAGATTTGCTCAGAAAATTTATTCTCACGGTGTTCGTTTTGTAGCCCCTAACCATTCATTCCTGGATATCAACTACCAAAATCCGAATCACGGCAATGCTGCCGGCTACATCAGTAAAAGAATAGATTTTGATCATTTTCTTTTTCAGCAAATTGAAAACCAGCCAAATATTGAGATTTTTCAAGGTGAAAAAGTGATGGATATTAAAAGTGAGTCATATGGAATTGAGTTAAAAACAGACCAAAGGCAACTGACTGCGAAAATGATAATAGGTGCAGATGGTGCACATTCCATCGTGAACAGAAAATTAGGTAACATCAAAGTAGAAAAAGATCACTATTGTGCTGGAATTCGTCAATATTATGAAGGCGTTACAGGTTTTCATGCTAATCATCATATCGAACTTCATTTTTATAAAGAACTATTGCCTGGCTATTTTTGGATCTTTCCATTACCCAATGGACAAGCCAATGTGGGATTGGGAATGTTATCCAGCGAAGTAAGCAAAAGAAAATTAGACTTGAAAAAGGCCTTAAATGACCTAATTCAATCAAAACCTGATTTAAAAGAACGCTTTAAAAATGCCAATTCATTAGAAAAACCTCAAGGGTTTGGTTTGCCAATAGGTTCGAAAAAGAGACCACTTTCAGGAGAGCGCTTTTTATTATTGGGAGATGCTGCCAGCTTGATAGATCCCTTTACCGGAGAAGGAATTGGCAATGCATTAAGGAGTGGAAGAATTGCGTCTGAGTATATCATTAAAGCATTTGAAAATCAAAACTTTACTGCTGATTTACTTAGGGAATATGATAAGATGATTTACCATAAAATGTGGAATGAATTGCGCATTAGCCGAAGGATTCAGATGCTACTTCGATACCCCAAACTCTTCGATTTTGTGGTTAATAAAGCAAATAGCAATTCCTCAGTTCGAACACTTTTAACTTCCATGCTTGATAATGTGGACTTAAAAAAGGAGTTGCTGAAGCCGAGGTTTTATGTGAAGCTTTTGTTTGGTGAGCGCATTTGATCCTTAAAACTCTTAATTATCGATAATCTACTTTTTTTGCAAGGAGATAATTATCTCTTAATTGTTAATTTATATGCTTCTTTTGTTTTTTGATAATAAAGGCATTTACTTTTGGTAATCCACTCTGATAATAATCTGTTTTAATCTTCCGTATATATTGTAGATTGCTGAAAAATATGATATAAGTCATTGTTCTACAGTATTTTACATCATTATTTAGATGGAGTTATTTTACTTACTTTATGCAATAAAAAGTAAAACTAAACCTTTTAAATCTATTCAAAATGAAAAAGCTATTAATACTTGGGGCAGGCACAGCGGGCACAATGATGCTCAATAAGCTTGACAAGAAATTAGATAAAAAGGAATGGGAAATAACCATTATTGACAAAGATGATACTCATTATTATCAACCAGGATTTTTGTTCATTCCTTTTGGTATTTATAAACCTAAAGATGTTGTAAAAAGCAGAAAGGAGTTTTTTCCGGCAGGTACTCATTTTATTATAGATGAAGTTGACAAAATAAATGGAGATGACAATAAGGTTATTCTTAAAAGTGGTGAGGTATTAACTTATGATGTTTTAATAGTAGCAACAGGCACCACTCCAGTTCCTAGTGAAACAGAAGGCTTAATGGGACCATTATGGTATAAGGATATATTTGATTTCTATACTTTCGAAGGAGCCAGTTTACTAGCGAAGAAATTGGAAAATTGGAAAGGTGGTAAATTGGTTATCAACTTAGCAGAAACGACCATAAAATGCCCAGTAGCGCCTTTGGAGTTTGCTTTTTTAGCGGATGCATATTTCACTGAAAAAGGCATAAGAGATAAAGTAGAGATAAATTATGTGACACCTCTTTCTGGTGCTTTCACCAAACCGATAGCAACCAAAATGTTAAGTCAGCTCATGGAGAAAAAGAATATTCATGTAGTTCCTGATTTTTATTTGGAGCATGTTGACAATGACCTTAAGAAAATAGTCTCTTATGATGGCATGGAAGTGGAATTTGATTTGCTAGTAAGCATTCCAACTAATATGGGCGCTGATATGGTCGCAAATAGTAATATGAGCGATGAGGATGATTTGAACTTTATCCCAACTAATAAAGAAACTCTTCAGCATAAGCAACATGAAAACATCTTTGTGATTGGAGATGCCACTAACTTACCGACTTCTAAAGCAGGATCAGTAACGCACTTTGAAGGGGAGATTTTGATAGAAAATATCTTGAGTTTTATTAACGGCAAACCTTTGGAAGCCAAGTTTGATGGACATGCAAACTGCTTTATTGAAACAGGCTTCGGAAAAGCTGCATTAATTGATTTTAATTATACTACTGAGCCATTGCCTGGGCAATTTCCTATACCAGTTTTAGGACCAATGGGCCTATTGAAAGAAACTAGAATTAACCATATGGGAAAATTAGCCTTTAAATGGATCTATTGGCATATGTTATTAACAGGTAAATCCTTACCGGTTAGTACCAATATGAGTATGACAGGGAAAAAAGCTCCTAAGAAAGAAGAAAATAAAGAGAAAGAAGAGCCTCAACAAGAGGAAGTTTTATTATAACAAAATATCAAGACCATGGACACATTAACAATCAACAAATCAGCAATTAAGGTAAATGAAGAAGGTTATTTCACAGATCCATCTCAATGGAATGAAGATATAGCTGTAGAAATGGCTAAGCAGCAAAATATAGACCTTAGTGAGAAGCATTTTGAAGTTTTGCATTTCTTAAGAAATAAGTATGCAGAGGAAGTACCACTTACAATTCGTAAAGTGGGAAAATCTGGAATTGTGGACATCAAAGAATTTTATAAACTCTTCCCAGGTGGACCATTAAAGATATCTAGTAAAATAGCAGGGATTCCAAAACCCGTAAGTTGTGTTTAACCCTTTAAAGAAATAGTCATGGAAGTCGTTAAAGAAATGACCGCAAATAAAGTGGTTGCTAAAGAGAAAAAAGAAGTAAAAAAAATATTGGTCATCTGTGCCAGAGGCACATTAGAGGATGTTTATGCTGCTCTTATAATGGCTAATGGTGCTTTGGCGGAAGGAAAAGAAGCTAAAATGTTCTTCACCTTTTTTGGACTTGACGCCATTACAAAGAAAAAAGCAGATCACCTCCATACTGCCACAGTGGGAAACCCAGCTTTTATGAGAGGATTACCTACTATGATTGGTGGCTTACCTGGTTTTGAGGCACTTGCTTCATCCATGATGAAAAAAGAGATGGATAAATTAGACATTCCACCCGTAACAGAATTTTTTGAAATGATTGAAGCCGGTGGGGGTGAAATATACGCTTGTAAATTGGCAGCAGATATGTTCCATCTTAAAAAAGAGGACTTTATTCCTGAGGTTAATGATATCATTACCGTTGGCCAAATGTACGAACTGGCTGAGGGAGAAGGTACCCACATGGTGTTTATTTGATTGTTTCTGATACCTAATCATATTATAAAGTCTTAAATTAGGTTCTTTTATAAGGGAAAGAAATCACTTTCCCTTTTTCTATTTATGACCTCAATAAATAAAATTCTTTTCCGAAGGGATTTGCTAAATTATATTTTATAGCATTAACTCCTTTCTAGTTATCATATTTATCAAAGGGCAATTTTTGAGATAGAAAAGAGACAGAATTATACAAGAGAGGTATAAAAACAGAAGACGGGCATCTAGATTACAATCAACGCCCGCCTCAAATGGTATTTCCTTAGATTTACCATATGTCAAGTTACAGTTATTGTGGACTCATCTTAATAGCTTTTAGCTTATGAGATTCAGATTAAATAAAGCTTCATTCTTCCCAAATCCTTTCCTAAATTGAAAAGGAAGATTTCCGAAATCCGGATTTCATTTAACCCAGTCTTAAAGACTTTCCTTTTATCTCTGGCTTGATGATATAAAGATATAAAGCTTTTAAATCTTAAGCGATGATGGATATCAACACTTTTGATAATTCTTATCATCGACATTATGTGAATTATTCGTGTTATTGAGGAATCAAATAAAGGAAAAAATCATGTTAGTCGAATTAGAAAAAAACAAACTGGATAAGTATACTGAAAAGAGACCTTGGGGTAATTTTGAGCAATTTACGCATAATGAAAAGTGTACGGTTAAATTAATTAATGTTGATGCTCACGCTGAGCTTAGTTTACAATACCATTTAAAAAGAAGTGAGTTTTGGAAAGTTATAGAGGGAAGCCCAATTATTTTGATAGGAAATCAAAAAGTGACAGCCAATAAAGGCGATGAGTTTTATATACCACAATTAACACATCACCAAATTATTACAGAAAGTAAACCAGCTTGTATTTTAGAAATTGCATTTGGTGATTTTGATGAAAATGACATTGTAAGAATTAAGGATAAATATAATAGAGTCAAAAATGAGTGAAATTCATTCCCTTAGAAGTATTTAAATGGTTACTTACTTTAGTTAAGCAGGAAACAGATGATCTTTAAAAAAAAACAATTTGAATTATTATTCTATCCTAAACAAATAGCCATTATTGGTGCTTCTACTAAAGTCAACAAAGTAGGCTATGCTTTATTGAAAAACATATTGGACGCAGATTATAAGGGTGAAGTTTTTCCAGTTAACATTAATGCAAAGCAAATTCTTGGAGTTAAAACCTATCAAAATATAAAGGAAATAAATCATTCCATTGACCTTGCAATTATTGCAGTTGCTGCTCCTATTGTTCCTGAAATATTAACTGATTGTCAAAAGAAAGGAATTAAAGCAATCATCATTATTTCAGCTGGGTTTAAAGAAACGGGATTAATAAGTGGTAAAATATTAGAGCAACAGATATCAAATTTTATTTCCGAACATGATTTATTGGTTGTAGGACCTAATTGTCTAGGCATTATCAATACAGATCCAAAAACTAGTCTTAATGCCACTTTTGCCAGAGCCATACCACCGAGAGGTAATATTGCATTTATTTCTCAAAGTGGCGCCATTGGTATTCACGCATTAGAATTTGCTGATAAGCACGATATTGGATTCAGTAAATTTGTGACCATTGGCAATAAATCTGCCTTGGATGAAAATGACTTTATAGACTATTTATACAATGATATCCAAACAAAGGTCATATTAATATATCTCGAGAATTTTGCAGATGGTATTCGTTTTCGAGAAATCGTAAAAAGAAACAATAAAATAAATAGAAAGCCTATTATTCTTTTAAAATCTGGGCGAAGTGAAAGTGGTAAAAAGGCAGCGCTTTCTCACACCGGTTCATTGGCAGGAGAGGATGGAATGATTTCGTATTTTCTGGAAGATTGCAGTGTGATAAGGGTTAATACGATGGAAGAAATGTTCCATTCAGCGATGATCATGGCCAATCAGCCAGTTCCTAAAGGTGATAAACTATTAGTGGTTACCAACGCAGGTGGACAGGGAATAATGGCAATGGATAGTGCAGAGAAATATCATCTAAAAGTTGCAGAACTATTAGAAGAGGAACAACATCTATTAAAAACTTTACTTCCACCACCTGCATCTGTAAAGAATCCTATTGATATATTAGGTGACGCAACCGCTGATAGATATCGCGATACCCTCAGAGATTTAATTAAGTTAAATTCTTTTGACTTGTTACTTGTCATATGCACACCTCAGTTTATGACCAAAAGAGAAGAAATTCTGAAAAGTCTTAAATCAATCTTAGAGAAAGCAAGAAAAAGGAATATACCAATTGCAGCAGTTTTTCCGAATGTACAAGATGATGCTGTTATGAAATTGTTTGATGAATATGATTTACCAAATTATGAATTTCCTGAGCAAGCGGTGAAGGCACTTTCATATTATTCGAACTTTGGAAAGTATTCACAAACGGAAGAATTAAACCCATCCAAAAAATTAGCTGAAAGGAAATACTTGACTATTAAAAAGCAGATAGATGAATTAAAAAAGGCAGGCGAACGCTATTTTAATGAAATTCAAAGCTATAGTTTATTAAAAGAATTTGGATTTGAAATAGCACCTTATGCTGTTTCAACTAATTTAAAAGAGGCACTTCAGACTAGTAAAATTAAGTATCCAATGGTTGCTAAAATTTTGGCAAAAGGTGTGATTCATAAGTATGATATCGGAGGTGTAATTGTGAATATCTCCAACAAAAATGACTTAATAGAAGCCTTTAGTAAGATATCAACTTGTGTGTCAGCAGATCGCTTTCAAGCTGTAGTACTCCAAAGTATGGTTAAAAATGGAGTCGAGTTAATAATGGGGATTAAGTATCATGAAGGATTTGGGCATGCCATAATGTTTGGGATGGGTGGAACCAAAGTAGAAATTCTTCAGGATGTAATTTTTGGTATGGCTCCATTATCTAAAACAAAAGCACTTCAAATGATCAATTCAATAAAAGGGGTCAAGTTGTTAGAAGGTTACAGATCTCAGCCTCCAGTAAATAAAGAAGGCTTGGCAAATTTGCTGCTAAAATTATCCTATATAGTTTATAATTTCCCAGAAATCAGTTCATTAGATCTCAATCCTGTATTTGCTTCTGAAACAGAGCTTTTAGTCGCTGATGCAAGAATCTTCATTAAATAAATTATCTATCCCAACCTGATAATGCTATTCAATAACCTAGCTAAAATCAGTCATTTCTAATTTTTGAATAAATCCCCTCAGTAGACCTAAGAAATTGATGATTTAATGAAACAACCCTAGAGGAAAGCAGAGCCAATAAAACATATAACTCCTAGTGTATATTTATAATTTATGCTCTCGATTTAAATCATAGATTTTGGTGATTTAAGTCATAATATGTCTCAATACCAATTTGTAGATTTATTTCCATAACAAAATGCTACCGATATGGAAGAGATGACTAAAACCCTCCAAGAAACGGCTGATGAGCTGTTATCAAGAGCTAATAATGAATTATGCAAACCTGAAGAGGACGTAGTACACTACAGCGTTTGTCAGAATGCATATAACGCCATCGTAAATTTTTTAGGAAGTTTTCTTTTAGAAAATGGAGCTGATTTTGATAAATCTTCAAATGTAGCTGACTTACTTTCTAGATGTAGAGAAATTGATAAAAGATTTAATGAACTCCATTTAGCACCACTTTATCATCCTACGCAAAACGAGGATGTGTGGATGAGTTTAGATACCGTCAATAGTTTTATGGCGATGGCTACAAATACACGAAATATGGTGCTTGGTAAATAAATAAAAATTAAAGGAAAGACTCATGAGTAAGATTGTCAAACCGAAATATCCAGGAATCGCTGCAGCACTAGACGGCAATTCTGCAGCCATTATGTGCGAACGTGAATCCTCAGATGCAGCTGGAGCTTATCCGATCACTCCATCTACGCAAATGGGAGAGTACTGGGCGGAAGAGGCCGCAAAAGGACATCTCAATATTTCAAATAAGCCACTTATATTCATTGAACCTGAAGGAGAACATGCAGCAGCAGCTGTAACTGCCGGACTTTCTATGACTGGTCAACGAGCAGCTAATTTTTCGTCTGGTCAGGGCATTGCCTATATGCATGAATCCTTGTATGCGGCAGTCGGTAAGAGACTTACTTATGTGTTGAATATAGGAGCCAGAGCCATGACAAAGGCCACGCTCAACGTTCATGCCGGACACGATGACTACCATGCAGTGGATGACACAGGTTTTTTTCAGCTATTTGCCAAGAATGCCCAACATGTAGCCGATCTCAATGTTATTGCCCACCGTGTAGCAGAATTGGCCCTTACACCTGGAATTATTGCTCAAGATGGATTTTTAACCACTCACTTAATTGAAAGCTTATTAGTTCCAGAACGTGAGTTAATCAAAGAATTTCTAGGTAGACCTGATGATATCATAAACACACCAACTCCAGCTCAAAAAATAATTTTCGGTGAACAAAGAAGAAGGATTCCTGAGTTATGGGATGTGGATAATCCAATGATGGCGGGTATCGTTCAAAATCAAGATTCCTATATGCAAAGTGTGGCTGCCCAACGACCATTCTTTTTTGATCATATTAAAGAATTAACCGATCAAGCTTTTAAAGAATATGGGGAACTGACAGGTAGAAAGTATCAACGTGTAATGTCTTATAAAGCTGAAGATGCTGATTACCTGATTCTTGCTCAGGGAAGTGTAATTCCAAGTGCTGAAGCAGTAGTTGATTATCTTAGAGAGACTCGAAAACTCAAAGTGGGTGTAGTAGATTTAGTGATGTTCCGTCCATTTCCTGCTGATCACCTATCCAAAATCCTTAAAGGAAAAAAAGGAGTGGTGGTCTTGGAAAGACTGGATCAACCGCTAGCAGAAGATTTACCAATAGCGCGTGAGCTTCGGTCAGTCTTATCAAAATGCCTCGAAAATGGGCTTTCAAAAAGGGATAAACCTTATCCTGAAATCGAATCTTATCAATTAAAAGAAGTACCAAGAATTTATTCTGGTTCCTTTGGAATGGGTAGCCGTGATTTGCAAGCTGAAGGGATCATAGGTGCTGTTGAAAATATGCTGCCTGAAGGCAAACACAAAAAATTATTTTACTTATCCATAGATTTTATCCGTGACAATCCTTTTACACCTAAGCAAAGAGCTCATCAAGAGACCATAGAGGCGGCATATCCTAAAGTAAAGGAATTAGCAGTGCATGGCTCTGAGAGCCCCAACCTTATGCCAAAAGGAGCTACTACTGTTCGTTTCCACTCTGTTGGGGGATGGGGCGCTATAACTACAGGTAAAAACTTGGCAATGACACTATATGACTTGCTTGGTTATGATATTAAAGCAAATCCAAAATATGGTTCAGAGAAGAAAGGACAACCCACCACTTACTATCTAGCCGCAGCTCCAGAACCTATTCGAATGAACTGCGAGTTCTATTTTGTGGATGTGGTTTTATCACCTGATCCAAATGTATTTAAGCATACCAATGCACTTGCAGGCTTAAAAGATGGTGGATGTTTTATAATCCAAAGCGATAAAGCAAATCAGGATGAAGTGTGGGCTAGTATTCCAAAGCAGTATCAAAAATTGATTGTCAAAAATAATATTCATGTTTTTTACATTGATGGCTTTAAAATCGCCAGAGAAGAAGCTACAGATCCTGAACTTCAGTTACGTATGCAGGGAATTGCCTTTCAAGGAGCCTTCTTTGCAGCCTCCCCTTTGATGAAAACAGCTGGTTTAAATGAAAAGGAATTATTGCAAGCCATTGAAGATCAATTACAATCCAAATTTGGTGGTAAAGGTCAAAGGGTAGTGGATGATAATATGCGTGTAGTAAAACGTGGGTTCACAGAAATTACTGAAATCACCAATAAAGAAATTCAGACTGGTTCCGCTATTCATTCCAATGGTTCTTTTGGAATTCCAATTCCAAAAATGTTGAAGGAGCTGCCACAAAGCAAATCCACCTTGAGTGATATCCATCGGTTTTGGGAGCAAACAGGCAACTTCTATGCACAAGGCATGGGAAATGATAATATAACTGATCCTTTCATTGGATTGAGTGTTATGCCGGCTGTTTCTTCAGTATTTCGAGATATGACAGGCATTCGCTTTGAACATCCTGATTGGATTCCAAATAATTGTACTGCATGCGGCAAATGCTATACGGTTTGCCCGGATACTGCTATACCTGGACTGGTTAGCGAATTAAAAGATGTGCTGGATACAATAGTTAAGCGGGTTAAAAAGAATCATGAAAAGGTAAGTCACTTACAAAAAGCCGCAAGAACTTTGGAAGGAAAGATCAGGACATTATTGAATTCATCTTCCAATGGTGCTACGGTTAATAATTATGTTAAAGAGGCTATCGATCAGATGATAGACGAGAATAAAGGTCAGGCCGAGATGGTGGAAGAGCTGGGATGGTTCAGGGAAGAGTTAGGGGATTTTCAATTTGCCCTCACCAGACCATATTATGATTTACATGAAAAGAAAGCGGCAAATAGTGGCGGTTTATTTAGTATTACTATAAACCCAAATACCTGTAAAGGCTGCAACGAATGCATTCAGGTTTGTGAAGATGATGCGCTCAGGCCAATTATTCAAACTGATGGCTCTATAGCTAAACTGAGAAAAGATTGGGACTTATGGATGGACCTTCCTACTACTCCAGAGAAATATAATCGCATTTCTGATCTGGAAGAGAAAATTGGCCCATTAGAAACTATCCTTTTAAACAAAGAGGCTTATTTAAATTTTGCAAGTGGTGATGGCGCTTGTCTTGGTTGTTCGGAAAAATCAGTGGTTCATTTGTTTGTAGCCACGGTAGAATCTTTAATGCAGCCACGTATTAAGAAACACTTAGATCATTTGGATGAACTCATTCAAAAGATGGAACATCACATCCAGTCTCGATTAATAGAAAATGTAAATATTAACGATACAGAGGCAATAGCAAGAATCCTTAAAGATACGCATGATTCAGATCTTACCATGTCGGGCATTGCCAGTAGGTTAGAATCAGAAAGTGGAAGTAAGCCAATTGATCAGGATTGGTTGCAAGAAACCACACAACTGCTATCCCAATTAAAGCGGCTGAAATGGAAATATACCGATGGAACAAGCGGTAAAGGTAGATCTTCAATGGGAATGACTAACGCCACTGGATGTACTTCTGTATGGGGTAGTACTTATCCTTATAATCCGTACCCATTCCCTTGGGCAAATCATCTATTTCAAGATTCAACCTCTATGGCAATGGGTATTTTTGAAGGACACATGGCGAAAATGGCGGAAGGATTTACTATTATTCGTAAGGTTGAGTTGGAATTAGAAGGAAAATATAAGCCAGAAGAAGACAAAGATTTCTTTACCTATTTCAATTGGCATCAATTTACGGATGAGGAATGGCTGCTTTGTCCACCAGTGGTGGCCTTAGGTGGCGATGGAGCAATGTATGATATTGGTTTCCAAAACCTATCCCGAATGATGGCTTCCGGTAAGCCGATTAAAGTGATTGTGGTTGATACTCAGGTATATTCCAACACAGGAGGACAAGCTTGTACTTCAGGCTTTATAGGCCAGATTTCTGATATGGCACAATATGGAAAGGTATGGAAAGGAAAATCTGAACCTAGAAAAGAAATTGGATTAGTAGCTATGGCTCATCGTAATACCTATGTGATGCAAGCTTCTCTGGCAAACACAAGTCATATGATTGAAGGTTTTATTGACGGCCTGACTACAAAAAGACCTGCATTGTTTAATCTTTACACCACCTGCCAACCTGAGCATGGGGTAGCAGATGATTTAGGAGTACATCAGGCAAAATTGGCAGTAGAGTCAAGAGCCTATCCAATATTCAAATACAACCCTGATTTGGGCGTAAAAGTCCAAGAAGCGCTTGACCTTTCCGGGAATCCTGCAATGGATCAAGACTGGCCAACTTACCAGTTGAAATATGAGGAAAACGGTATAGAGAAGACAATGGAGGTTCCTATGACTTTTGCAGATTTTGCCTTAACAGAAGCGCGTTTTAGAAAGCATTTTAGAAATGCACCACGCAATTCATGGAATGACAATATGATCTTACTGACTGACTTCCTAGAGCTGGAAGAAGGAGAGCGTGAAGGTAAATTCCCTTTTATTTGGGCAGTAGACAGGAAAAGTCAACTGAGTAGAGTATTAGTCGCCAAACCAATAGTAGAATCATGCGAGGAGCGCAGAGATTTCTGGATTTTGTTGCGTGATTTAGCAGGTACTAATTATGAAGATGCTACAGAAATTGACCTTGAGAGTAAGATAAGGTCTGAGGTGGTGAGTAAAATCACCCAAAAGCTCATGCAATTGGCAGGAGGAAAGGGTGCAACTATTCCAGATGTAAGTCCTGTGGTTAAAAAAGTTGAAAAGCAAGAGGAAGCTGAATCAAAAGCTGAACCAAAAGCTGAATCAAAAGCTGAACCAAAAGCTGAATCAAAAGCTGAACCTAGTACAAGTAGCGAGTCAGTCATGTCTCCATGGATAGAATCAGATGAGTGTACTTCCTGTGATGAATGCATCAATATAAATGCTAAAATATTTGCATACAATAAAGACAAACAAGCCTATATCAAAGATCCTACGGGCGGACCCTATCAAGATTTAGTGATAGCGGCTGAAAAATGTACAGCGCAAGTGATTCATCCAGGATTACCAGCTGATCCAAGCGCTAAGGATATGGATAAATGGATCAAAAGGGGAGAGAAATTTAATTAATCCGTTATGAAACTAGCAAAAAACACCTTCAAGAACGGAATACATCCTCCTGAAAATAAAGAGGAAACGAATGGATTACCTATTCGCCAATTTTCATTTTCACCTTTAATCATTTTACCGCTTGCTCAACATATTGGAGCACCCTCCAAAATTATAGTAAGAGAAGGGCAGGAGGTAGTCAGGGGACAAATTCTAGCAGAATCAGACGGATACCTTTCCGTTCCACTCCATGCTCCAGCTAGCGGAATGGTAAGGAAAATTAGCAATGTGCCCACTATCTCAGGAAAGATGACAACAGGCATATATCTAGAGCCATTTCCTTCTTCCACACAAGAGATATTAGAAGGAAATCCCATTGATTTAGACACTGCATCCCCAGAGGAAATACTTCTAGGAATTCAGCAGGCAGGAATCGTAGGATTGGGGGGCGCTGCATTTCCCACTCATGCCAAATTAAAAATTCCGGAAGGCAAGTATTGTGATACTTTAATCATTAATGGAATTGAATGCGAACCCTATTTAACCACCGATCATCGGGTAATGCTTGAGCAACCCAGTGATATATTCCTAGGAATCAAATACTTAATGAAAGCAACTGGAGCTAAACGTACCATAATTGGTATTGAA
Source organism: Marivirga salinae (assembly GCF_030503855.1). Taxonomy (NCBI): domain Bacteria; kingdom Pseudomonadati; phylum Bacteroidota; class Cytophagia; order Cytophagales; family Marivirgaceae; genus Marivirga; species Marivirga salinarum. The sequence continues at coordinate 2,976,171 of NZ_CP129971.1, forward strand.
GCGAATAAGCAGGATGCGGCCAATTTCTTAAGAAGTCTTCTTCCTAAAAATGAACCAATTTCAATAGAAGTAGTGCCGGTTAAATATCCACAAGGAGCTGAGAAAATGTTAATTACCGCTCTTTTGGACAAAGAAGTGCCTTCAGGCGGCTTGCCTATTGATGTTCATGCAGTGGTAGTAAATGTAGCAACCACTGCGGAGATCGGTCGATTGCTTCCTCATGGTAGAGGTATTCAAGAGCGTGTGATTACCATTACAGGACCTGGTGTTAAGAAGAAGGGTAATTATCTTATTCCAATTGGCACTCCACTTCGATATGTATTAGAGCAGGTAGGAGTAGATGAATCAATTAGTGAAGTATATATGGGAGGCCCAATGATGGGAGTTGCGGTTGCTAATCTGGACATTTCAATTGTAAAGGGCACTTCGGGAATAGTGGTTTTTAATGAAGAACAGCTACATCGTGCTGCCCAGGTTTACCCGTGTATCAAATGTGGTGCTTGTGTAGATGCATGCCCACTTTCATTAAATCCATCCAAACTGGGTATTCTTGCCAAATTCGAATCTTATGAAAAAATGGCGGATGAATATCATCTAATGGATTGCTTTGAATGTGGTTCTTGCTCCTATGTGTGTCCATCAAATATTCCCTTAGTACAATATTTCCGACTATCGAAATCTATTATAAGAAAACGAAAAGTAGCCTGATGAAAAAGCATACACTCCATATCAGTACTTCGCCACATCTTAAAAAAGACCTTAGTGTAGAGGTGATTATGCGGAATGTGGTATTAGCATTAATGCCAACCGCTATATTTTCGATTTATGCTTTTGGATGGAATGCGGCTTTAGTATTGCTAACTGCTGTTGTTTCCTGTGTTTTGACTGAACATGTGTTATGTCGATTGACCAATAAGAGGAGTACTCTTTCCGATTGGTCTGCTATTATCACAGGATTGCTTTTAGGCTTGACATTACCACCTATTTTCCCACTTTGGATGACCTTTCTGGGAGGCGTGTTTGCCATCGGAATGGGTAAGTTCCTTTTTGGAGGATTGGGTTATAATGTATTTAACCCGGCATTAGTTGGAAGAGCTGTACTTCAAGCTGCATTTCCTGTAGCTATTACTACTTGGTATGCAAGCTTTTCTGTTAACCGTTTTACTGAACTTCATCCAGCTGTCTTAGGTGCTCCTTTTATGAAACCCATAGTAGATGGAACATCAGGCGCAACTCCTCTTTCAGCCTGGAAATTCGATGGTATAACCACAGATACTGCAGATTTAGCATTAGGGTTGGTGAGCGGATCAGCGGGAGAGACCTCCTCTATTTTAATTCTAATTGGAGGTTTGTATTTAGTATTTCGAAATTTCATGAATTGGAGAATTCCTGTTTCTATTCTCACCACGGTTTTCATTTTTAGTGGGATACTCTATTGGATAGATCCTGTTGAGTATCCTTCTCCTTTATTTATGCTCTTTTCAGGAGGGCTGATGCTTGGCGCTGTATTTATGGCAACCGACATGGTAGCCTCACCCATAACCAGTTGGGGCGTGATTCTCTACGGTATTATTATTGGAGCATTAGTGGTGATCATACGGCTTTGGGGCGGCTTACCTGAAGGCGTAATGTATGCTATTTTGCTCGCTAATGCGCTTTCTCCACATATAGATAGATTGATTCGATATAGAGTTTACGGAACTTCACTAAAAACTTCATGAAAGAGCAAAATACCATATCGCCCCCTAACAGTTTTAAAATGGTACGAGCAATGGCTGGTATCGGAATTATATGCGGACTGTTGATTGTACTTACTTATGAAGGCACATTACCCAGAATTGAGAGATTAAGAGCAGAGGCTTTACAAGAAGCTATTTTCAAAGTTATTCCGGGTAGCACCCAAATGAAGCCATTTTCTTATCAAGACAATACATTCGCTCCAGCTAAAGAAACTGATGAAAATATCATCTATGCAGGTTATGATGATGTGGGTGAACTGAAGGGAATAGCAATAGTAGCGGCTGGTCAGGGTTATGCAGATATTATTCGAATTATATATGGATATAGCATTGATAAACAAGGTGTTATAGGATTCTATGTTTTGGAAAGTAAGGAAACACCCGGCCTTGGAGATAAGATTGAAAAGGAACAGTTTTTTTTGGATAATTTCAATGCCTTGGATGTATCCCTTACCGAAGACAAAAATGCCATTAAGAATAAAGTAACCACTGTAAAGCAAGGCGGGAAATTGAATGAGTGGGAAATTGACGGAATAACGGGAGCCACTATTTCTTCACGGGCTATAGGAGATATAATCGCAAAGAGTACAGAGAAATGGGTTCCCATTATTTATAAGAATAGAGAAGTGTTTAAAAGCTTTGAAAATGAGTAATCAAGAAATCGATAAAGGAAGTATCAATACCGCTCCATCTTCCACTGATGAGTTTATCAAAGGTTTATGGAAGGAGAATCCGGTATTTGTTCAGGTGCTGGGTATGTGTCCTGTCTTGGCCGTTTCCAATACAGCGGTGAATGCTTTGGCTATGGGCATGGCAACAGCATTCGTCCTGCTGATGTCCAATATTTTGGTGTCATTGCTCAGAAACTTTATTCCCAAGGAAGTCAGGATTGCTTCTTATATATTGATAATCGCCACATTTGTCACCATCACAGATTATGCTATTCAGGCTATCAGCATTGATTTACACAAAAGTCTTGGAGCATTTATTTCATTGATTGTGGTAAACTGTCTGATTTTAAGCAGGGCAGAGGCCTTTGCTTCTAAAAATACGGTGGGGAAATCAGTAATGGATGCATTAGGAATGGGTCTAGGCTTCATCCTTGCACTTTTCAGCTTAGGCGCGGTTCGAGAAATTTTAGGGAATGGTGCTTTTTTCGGAATTGCCCTATTTCCTGATGGATTTCAGGAATGGGTAATTATGATCCTTCCAGCCGGAGGTTTTTTTACGCTAGCTGCCTGGTTGCTGTTTTTCAATTTAATTAAACAAAGAAAGGCTTTATCATGAATCAGGAAACCTATAGTCAGATATTTATAAATGCTTGCCTAGTGAATAACTTTGTTTTAGCATATTTCCTTGGTATTTGTCCATTCTTAGGTGTTTCAGGGAAGATTGACACTTCAAGCAAAATGGGGGCAGCGGTCACTTTTGTGATGTTAATAAGCTCAATCTGTGCTTATGGCATCCATTCACTATTGATTGCAATCAATGCGCCTTTTCTTCAGTTGATTAGCTATATCGTGGTGATTGCCTCTACTGTGCAATTAGTTGAAATGTTTGTTAAGAAAATGAGCCCAACTCTTTTCAAGGCTTTGGGTATTTTTCTGCCTTTAATCACTACCAATTGCGCTATTCTTGGGCTTGCTTTATTCCAAACTAATAAAGGCTATGATTTTTTCCAAAGCATAGTATATGCTTTGGGTGCTGGAGCAGGTTTTACCCTTGCACTAATTTTAATCGCAGGTCTTCGAGAACAACTCGAATTTGCAGAAGTACCAAAAGTCATTAAGGGAACGGTATTGACTTTAATTGTGGCTGGCATATTATCGCTGGCTTTTATGGGGTTTTCAGGTTTAGGTAGTAGTTAAATAGATGTATGATGATAAAATATGCGATAGGAATACTCGGAATTACAGCCTTAATGATTATTTGGGCTTTGGTGCAGTATTTATGGCGCAAAGCCTTTATCGATCAGCAAACGGATGAGGATGTGCTAGCAGGCAGATCAGCTTGTGGAAGTTGTGGCTGCGGTACCATTTGTAAAAAACAAAAAAGTAGCATTAAAGAAATTAAAAGATAAAGCCATGGCACACTTATCAGAATACGATATCAGAAAGCAATATTTTGCCACCATTAAAAAAACGAGAAGGCTAAGCCCTGAAGATACGGAGGAAGTAAGAGAGTTAGTATTGGAAGTACAAGATCCGGCCTTTGAATGTGAAATCGACCAAAGTTTTGGTGTTTTAGTTAAAGTAAGTGATGATTTTGGCAATACCTTGCATCATCGCCTCTACAGTGTTGCGGACATACCCAAAAAGCAGAAAAATAAAACTATCATCACCATGTTGGTGAAGCGCTGCTCTTATGTTGACGCTTTTAGCGGTGAGTTATTTCATGGAATTGCATCCCATTATTTATGTGATCGGAAAGTAGGAGATAAAATCACCATAACTGGCCCTTATCCCTTGGCCTTCAAAATACCTGAGGATAGGAGTTCTAACCTAATTCTAATTGGAATGGGAACAGGAATTGCTCCATTTAGAGCCTTCATTAAGCATATTTATAATGATGTAAAAGACTGGACAGGAAGGATTCTACTTTTTTATGGTGCCAAAACTGGTCTGGAGCTTTTGTATCAGAATGAAATAGAAGATGATCTTACCAATTATTATAATGAAGACACTTTCAAAGCGATTCATGCTTTTAGTCCAAGACCACTTTGGAATGATCCAGTAGTAATTGATCAATCCATAGATGAGCGTTCGGAGGAAATCCTAGACATGCTTTCTTACCTGAATACCTACATTTATGTAGCAGGACATGAAAAGGTTAATGAAGGATTAGATAAAGCATTTGCAGACGTTATGGGCAGTAAGAAAAAATGGGAAGCCAGAAAAGCAGAGCTTATAGCTGGTAAGAAGTGGGTTGAATTAATATATTAAAAAATACAATATGGCTGTCGTTATTGCTGTACTCGCACTTGGAGGATTGACTCTTGCTTTGGCAATTATGCTGGTAATTGCCAATAGGAAGCTCTATGTCTATGAAGATCCACGGATAGATGTGGTAGAAAATATGCTTCCTCGTGCCAATTGCGGGGCTTGTGGCTTTCCAGGTTGTCGACCATTTGCAGAAGCGCTGGTATCAGGCGAAGTATTACCAGGAAAATGTACTGTCAGTTCAGAAGAAGGTAGAGAAGCTATTGGTAATTATTTAGGGGTATCAATTGGAGGCGAAGAAAAGCAGGTAGCTCGGCTGGCTTGCGCTGGCGGTACAAACGTAGCTCGGAACAAAGCGCAGTATGAAGGAATTAATAGTTGCCAAGCCGCAGCTCTGGTTTCCGGTGGTGGTAAAGGATGTTTTTGGGGATGCTTAGGTGCTGGAGATTGTATGCGGGTATGTGATTTTGATGCCATTCATATGAATGAACATTCACTACCTGTGGTGGATATCGATAAATGCACAGCTTGCGGAGATTGTGTAGAAGTCTGTCCTAAAGATCTATTTTCTATTCAGCCAATTAGCCACCAGCTTTGGGTAGCTTGTAAAAACCTTGAAAAAGGGGATGAGGTATTGGAAGAGTGTCAGGTGGCGTGTACAGCATGCGGGCGATGTGCAATGGATGCACCCGGAGATTTGATTACCATGGAAAATAACTTACCAGTTGTGAACTATTCACTTGAACATCAAAACAAGATTCCAATACAAAGATGTCCTACTGGTGCAATTGTTTGGTTAGATCAAAAATTAGGGGCAATCAAAGGTGAGAAAAGCATAAAAATTGTCAGGAAAGGAAAGCGAAATATGGGTTATTCTTGATACTGTAATTACTAATGGAATTAGGAAATTATATCAAAGATGCATTAAATATAGGGCTAACAACAGTTTTTAAACTCTTAGTATTAACGCTCTAACTATCAAATCATTATCTGATATAAATCTATAATTCATATGATCTAAGTCACCCTTTATTAATAAAAAAGTGACTTTCTTAGTTAAAATAAAAAGCACGATTATGAGTACTAGCTCTGAAACTATTAATTCTGCAACATCCACAATTAAAAGGGATAAAATTAAAGAAGCTGTCATTGAAATTGTTAGTGATTCAGGTGAGGGCGCTCAAAAATGTGGGCAGAGTCTAGGCACTATCTCCGCAAAAATGGGGAATGGTGTATGGACGGTAGAAATTATACCCGCAGAAATTAGACCTCCAGCCAGATCAAAAGCTGGTGCCTCAGGAATTAGGGTAAGAATGGGAAGTAACAAAATCACCAATATGGGAGACCATGCAGATATGGTGGTAGCGCTCAATGAACAGGTACTCTACGGAAGAATTGACCAAAACGCTTATAAACCTGGAACCTATTTACTGATTGAGAATAAATGGGCCACTCATACCGAAGAAACTAAAGTTGCTTATGAACAGTCACTTTTAAAATTCAAAGAACTTGGTTATATCATCCATGAAATCCCCATGGAAAAGGAATGCTTAAAGTATGTGAGTGATGCGCGTAAAGGAAAAAACATGTGGGTACTTGGCTTACTCTGCAATGTTTATGACCGTGACTTGACAATTGCAGCGGAACAAGTAAAATCAATTTTCAGCAAGAAAAGTGATGAAGTTATTCAAAGTAATTTAGATCTTTTACATGCCGGTTATAAATGGGCAAACGAGAATTTATCCATGCATTTCACCATTCCTAGCAAGCCAAGTGAAGGTGAATATGTGGTAATGAATGGCAATGAGGCCGTTAGTTTGGGTGTGATGGCAGCAGGAATTGAATTATGCTCCATGTATCCCATTACACCTGCAACTTCAGCGTCTCATGCCTTGGCTGAAACGATAGAATCTGCAGGAGGTATCATTCATCAAGCTGAAGACGAAATAGCGGCTATAGGTTTTGCAATTGGCGCTTCTTATGCAGGCAAAACAGCAGTCACCATCACATCAGGCCCTGGAATTGCTTTAAAAACAGAATTTATTGGCTTGGCCGTGATGGCAGAAATCCCGCTTGTCATCATAGATGTACAGCGCGGAGGACCTTCCACCGGCTTACCAACCAAAGTAGAACAAGGTGATCTGCTTTCGGTATTATATGGGGCCGCTGGAGATGCCCCTAAGATTATACTGGCTCCAGCAACTATAGAAGAATGCTTCCATTATGTCATACTTGCACGAAAATTAGCAGAATCTTTCAGATCACCTGTTTTTGTGCTGACCAATGCCAATCTGGCTACAGGAGTTCAGCCTTTTCCAAGACCCAATATAAAATCAGCTTGGTTTTCTGACCCCATTGATCAAAGTAAATGGAAAGAAGGTGTAAAAGCTTATGATTGGGATCCTCAAACGGGTTTGAGCAAGCGTCCGATTCCAGGCCAAAAAGGAGGGATGTATACTTTGACAGGATTGGCCCATGATGAAGAAAGCCATGTAGCCTATGATCCTGCTATTAATCAGCGTGCTGCTGAAAGCAGAAGTCGAAAATTGGCTGCCTTAAAGCAAACGCTTAAGGAACCCATTATAAATGGAGATCAATCAGGTGATCTATTGCTTGTAGGCTGGGGTTCAACTAAAGGGGCCATAGAGGAAGCCGTAGAACGTGCAAGGGAAAAAGGAGCTAAAGTCAGCTCTCTTCATATCCATTTTATGAGTCCTATGGAACCGGGCCTCAAGCCAATATTTGATAAGTTTAAAAAGGTAATGACTGTGGAAATAAACTACAGCGATACCATAGGAAATCCTTTAATCACTAAAGAAAATAGGCGATATGCACAATTAGCGTGGTACTTAAGAGCTGAAACGCTCACAGATATAGACTGTTTTAGCAATGTATATGGTCAGCCATTGAGTCCCATCAAAATATTGCAGATGCTTGAGAAAACACTTGATTTAAACCTAATTGAATAGAAGATGATTACCCTAAAACCAGATTTTTGCGATATTGAACCACTAGACGGACATTTATTAAGCACCGATGACTATGCTAGTAGCGAAGCTCGATGGTGCTCAGGCTGTGGCGCACATACCATTCTACATTCTGTTCAAAAATTGTGCTCTGATGAACAACTACCACCAGAAAAAACGGTATTTGTATCTGGAATAGGTTGTAGCAGTCGCTTTCCTCATTATATGAAAACATATGGCTTTCACGGTCTACACGGGCGTGCATTTCCTGTTGCCAGCGGTGTAAAATTCAGAAGACCTGATTTGAACGTATTTGTGATTACTGGGGATGGAGATTGTTGTTCCATAGGTGCTGGTCATTGGGTTCATGCCATTCGGTATAATATGAAAATGGTAGTCTTGCTCTTCGATAACTCAATTTATGGGCTAACAAAAAAACAAACTTCCCCCACCAGTCCAATAGGCACCGTTAGTAATACTCACCCAACAGGCTCTGTACTTCCACCTATCAATCCAATACAAGCCACTTTAGGCTTGCCCAATGTTTCCTTTGTGGCACAAACGGTAGATTGGAAATTAGCCCACTTAGAGGCAACTTTAAAAAAAGCCTTTGATCATCCTGGGCTGGCTTTCGTACGAATTGTACAAAGATGTCCTGTTTGGATGCGTGACACTTATGAACCTACGGTTAAAGATCCTAACGCCATTACAGTCCTTCATCATGATGAGGGTATTGTTCTGGGAGAGGATGCATTGAAAAAATTTCGGCATGTGAAGGATCATGATCCTGCAGATATTGTGAAAGCAAGAGAAGTAGCCGAACTAGTTAAAACAACCACTCCAATTGGTCTTTTTTATCAGAATAAAAATGCAAGTAGGTATGATGAATATGGCGCTCATAACCTTGGTATTTCTGTTGAAGACCGAATAGACGCGATTAATTCACATATGGATAAATACGCCATTTAACGTCAGATATTATGGAAAATAGTGATAAACTTCAGCAAAGTATTTCTCCAATTCATTGGAAAAGAAGTGATCCTGCTCCAGAAGAAGAAATGCAAGCCTATTGGAAAAAATTAAGAAATTTTTACCGTACAGGTGAGATATTCCATGCACCACAAAAGCCTGCCTCTTCAGCACTTTTGAGTTTGCTTGATGATAGTCCATCTCCTTATCCATTTTCAATGGGAAATAGTGCAGAAAAAACTACCATTGAGCTAGAGGAAAAGGCACCTTTTTACCTAGTGGATTTTCTGCTTACTCAACACCAAAAAGAAAACAGAAAATCATTTAAAATACAATTGGCCACGCTCATAAAAGGATTAAATCGATTAATGCATATTGATGATAAAAATTCTGATATAGAGACACTTAAAGGAGATTATGATTTTGCAAATGAGCTTATAGCATTTGATAAAATGGTGGATATGGTTCCTCAGGATGCATCCGAAAAGCTAAGCGATTCAAGATTATCTCGCTTAACAGACATCATTGATATCTTGCAGAAAGGGTTGGTACATTTCAATAAACAAGAGGGCGTAATTGGAATTGAAAAAGAACTAAAAACCCTTATTGAAAAAGAATTTTTATTTAAAAAAGCACTATTGGTTGAGGCAAAGAATGATGCTTTTGACCAAATTCAAAATCTTTTCAATGAACAAGTGCAATCATTTACTTCTTTAATGAAAGCCTATCGAATAGCACAATTGGAAATTGAAGGGGAGTACAATGAAGCTATCCATAATGACTACTTTGAACATTTCACATGGTATCGTTTATTGCAGGATGAATTAAATCTTTTTCCACCAATAGTATTGCTTGTAACCCAAGCCTATTTATTTGATCATTTAACCTCTCTTTCGCATCTATTGGCTTCAAATAAACCGATTAAGATAGTGGTATTGAATCAGGAGCATATCACTGCTCCACATGAGCAATTAAGCTGGGAAGATGCCTCTCATCAGTTCAGACAAGAGATTGCAACGCTTGGTATTGCTCATCGAAATGTTTATACTTTCCAAAGTAGTATGCTTGATCCTACCTTTACTTACCAAGGGTTAGATAACTGTTTCAAATCTACTGCTCCCGGGATTTGTCATTTATCAGTTCCAAAAGAAAATAAATTGAGTAACACCAGCCATTTCTTAATTTCTAAAGCAGCCAATGCAAGTCGATATTTTCCGGGAATTCTCTATGATCCAGCAAAGTACAGCGAATGGGGTGGAAGGTTTGACCTTTCGGAAAATATCCAGTCAGAAGAAAAATGGCCTATTTTTACATTAAAGGCGAATACCTCTGATAATAAAGACTTCATAACCGAAGTGGCTTTTACTTATGCAGATTACAAAGCCATTTTTCCGGAAAAAACAGAAGAATTAATGATTATTCCTGCCGAGTATGATACGGAGCATTTAATTCCACTCAGCGAATATTTGGAAGCAGATGAAGCTAATCTATACGGTAAAATCCCATTTATTTGGCTGATTGATGAAAATCAGAATTTGCACAAGGCTGCAGTTCCTAATGTATGGGTAGTTTCTTGTCAGGAAAGATTAGATTTTTGGTCATTTTTACAAGAATTAGGCGGGCTGAATAGCTATCATGCAAAGATGGCTTTGGAACAAAAAGATCAACTTTTAGAGGAGCAAAAAGCGAAAATGGATGCGGAACGAGAGCAAATTAATGCTAAAGCACAAGAAGAAGCTATTGCTCAAGCAGCAGAGCGTCTTGTTTTAGCCTTGCTTAATGATGAAAATCACATATAATCGCAATTTCGGTCATTGGGGATTTCTATAAATATGAATAACTTTGATTTATCAAGTAAGAGATAAAGGGCAGGTTTTAAAACCTAATCAAATTTAGTTTATTCTTGGAAATTGTTCGGTTTTTTGAATTTGGGAAAAGGTAAACTAAGTTTGGTAGAATTATAAGATCTCACCTAGGAAAGAGATTAGATGATGAAGCCTTAATAACTGTAACTTGATATTTTGTGAAATTTCGAAAAATTAGCAAGATTGGTGGGGTATTGTTTCGACCAGGAATAATTCCCCACCTTTTGTTTTTTGGATGTGTTTAGGTCTAATCAAATACAAATCACAATTAAGATTAACCTTATAATTACCTTATTCTTAATTATTCTATTCTCCCCGAATATGCAAATGTATTATCATACTTCTATCAGCAATTGTAGTCGATATAATAGCATTTCATTTATTCGAAATTCACAGCTAAATCTCAAGTAGTTTGTAATTCAATCATTTTTATATTGAATAATTAAAAAAGGAAAATCACAATTCCTTTCAATTTTGAGCATAATGCGGAATTGTGATCCTATCGATAATAAAATTCTAATTAGCTTAACCTTTAAATAGATTAAGGAGCCCTATTATAATGATAAGGGTAGTAAACTAAACTGGTGAATGCGCATAATTATTTAAATGTTGAGTTGCCAGTTTAATTAAATGCTTGTCTAGTTTCCGTTCTTCTTCCAATGATGTATGAAATACACGCGAAATGGTATTGTCTTGCATCACATCAGATAAGGTAGAGATTGTTGTGTATCCAGCAATTTTGAAATGATTTATATATTGAATTGCATTAATAATCTCCATATCTCTGATTTTTGAGTCTTTAATTCTATTAATCAAATGATTTTTTTTATTGATTATTGCTCCAAATGGCTCACTCACTTCTCCATCTAACTCCACCTCGAAATTTTTGAATGCGGTTTCTATTCTTCCTTGTTGCTTCCAGGTTTTCTTTATTTCATCTCTAATAGTTGCTTTCAAATCATGAGAGGTGGCTATTTTTCGAAGTTTGGATAGTGCGTTAATCTCTTGTTCTTGGGCATTAAATAATTCTCTTCCTTCCTCAATGAACAAATCTTTTAGGTCTTCAATTTTTTTCATAACATTATCAATTTATTTTAAGAGTCATTTTCTTTATGGTTTTTGTTTATTCCCAATTTGGCATCTCTGCATTTTCAAATAATTTTTCTCTATTTTTTCCATCTGTATCCATTATCCATACTGATTTAAAACCAGAACCATCATTTGCTACGTTTACAAAAATAATTTTAGCACCATCTGGGGAGAATCTTGGCTGAAGGTCATTTGTACCATCAGTTTTACCATCTGACAAATCAGTAATCTCCAAGGTTTCAATATTAATATTAAATATGCGGGCATCTAATTGTCTTCCCGTGGCTGATTCATAGCCAGATTGATCACGAGTGAATATTACATTATTGCCATCTACTGAGAATGAAGGGTTTTCCATTATACCAGGTAAATCATCCACAAGCCTCATTGTATCTGTTCCATCACTGTTCATCAAGTATATCTCTGAAGAATAGATTGTAGAACCTATAGTTTCTACCACAATTTTATTATTGACATCAGTCCAATCGCAGGTACGGAAATTTCTGTTTATAGGAGCGATAGCCACTTTTCTTAAGGTAGTACCATCCTTGTTTATTTGGTAGAGCATATCGTAGTGACTATACAAGAACTTTCCATTGTCTGGAGACCAGCAGTAGCCCGTTCCTTGATTATGAAATCCTGCAATTGGCAGTGTCGTAACCTTTTTCGAGCCAGATCCATCTTTCGCCATAGTGTAAATGTGAAAGTCAACTTGCCTGTTGGATGAATACGCTATTAAGTCTCTCGTTTTTGAATAGAGTGGCTTAAGTTCCATGTTACTTGTATTCGTAATTCTTGTGAGAGTTTCTCCGGTATTATCGGATGAAAATATTTCGTAATTGCCTTCATGCAGTGATGAGAACAAATATCGATTATCTGGAAAGGCTATAGTCTTGAATGACCATATATCACCCTTAGTGACATTACCTGTACTACTTGTAACATTCACCTGCCAGAAGTAATTGGAATTATACTTCAACCCATCAATTACTAAACTTGTATCTTGATGATCGATTATCTCAATAAATGCTTCATTGTCATCATCTTCATACACAATAATATTATAAGCTAGAAGATCATCATAGGTAAGATCAACAGCTTGCCATTGTAGACTGATTGATAAGGGTTGATTATCAGCACTATTGTCAGGAAAAGGATTTATTGGGGGAGGTGCAATTCGGTTTGCAGCAGTGAGTTTAACAGTTACTGTCGTCTCGTTATTATTAGTTATTGTAATTTTAACATTTTCATTAGCATATCCAGTAGCTTTAGCAACTAAGGTATACTCGCCAATAGGCATATTTTCTATTTGAAATATACCTGCACTATCGGTATATGCTTCACTGGTTACGGGTACTGTACTGATTTCTACCGCCTCTATAGGTGTATTAGTTAGTTTATCTACCAATACACCATCTAAAGAACCTACCAAAGTAGGGGCGATGGTATCTTCAATACAAGAGCTGCCAATAAATAATAGAAAGAAAAATAGGAGATTTCGATTTATTGAATTTCGTTGCATGGTGCTTTTCATTAAAAAAGCCGTAAGGTTTTTACGGCTTTTGGGTTAATTTGATTTAATAATCAACTGCATTTTGTTTCCTCTTTGCTGAATTTTCAAATCGGATGAACTTAATTTATTTGAAGTATGCGAAATAGAATTATGTTGACCCTCTTGAATTATTTCATATAATAAATGATCGCCTGATACTTGTTGATTTATCGTATTTGAGTTCCCATTCTGAGTTATTAAGGCTTCTATGTGAGTACCATTAAGCTCGCCATTGTAGTGATTTAAATCTCCATTTTGATTCAAGGTAAATTGACCTCCAAAATTTGAGTGAATTAAATATAAAGAATTCTGAATCCCTACCTGCTTTGCAGTAATAGTATTAAGCCCGGCCTGCTTTATGAAAGCACTGTTTTCATCACCTAACTGAACTAGAATCGCACTATTAATAAATTCGTCATTCTTTAGGTTCGCTAAGTTTTCATTATTACCATCAATTTGCTCCATGTCAACAGCTATGCCTATTTCTTGTGAAAACCCATAATAAGGTATATAGAGTGATGCAAGAAGGATAGCCGATGTGATAAATAGATTTTTCATGTTAGAATTCATAAAAATACTTTCACCCATTTGGGCGAAAGTATTTTCTTTAAATTAAAATTGAGCTACAACTGCGTTGTTACCAACACCTAACTGATTAACATATGAATTATGTCCAGCATTGAATTGATTCACAACAGCGTTGTTTAAAGCACCAGTTTGCACTGTCAATGCATAGTTGCCTACACCAAATTGTCCTTGATATGAACAATTCAATTCACCATTTTGAACACTGAATGCACCATTACGTTCTCCCAGTTGAACTTGAGTAGAGCTATTACCAAAGCCTAATTGAAGAATGTTAGCATAGTTATATTTAGCAGCATGTCCGTGTCCACATTCTCCATCACAATCGTCTCCACATGCTCCCATTCCATTACCGTCATTCAAACCTTGAGTTTGGGAAGCATAGTTTGCTTCTCCCCATTGAGTAACATCAGCAACATTTTGAATACCTGATTGATATTGTTCTGATAGATTACCTGAACCTTGTTGGAATGCAGTAGCCATATTTCCTTTATGAAGTTGTTCTTGAAATGCTTCATTACTTTCTCCAGTTTGGAAAATACTCGCTACGTTACCATGTCCACGCTGATCTTGAGAAGCATAATTAAAGAATCCCCATTGATTAGTCATGGCACGATTCATTTTACCGTGCTGTACCTGATCAGAAACATTACCTACCCACAATTGCGTAGCAGCGGCTGAATTGCCAAAGCCATGCTGATTTTGTGTAGAGATGTTTCGTTCACCAAATTGGTTAGACAATCCAAAATTTAATACGCCTCTTTGAGATTTGTATGCTTGGTTTGCGAATCCAAATTGATCAGTTCCTACCATATTCCAGTCTCCGATTTGATCAGAATAGGAATAGTTCATTGCACCATTTTGCAATACCATCGATCCGTTTGCAAAACCAGCTTGAAACACATCACTGGTATTTTGCGCGAAACTGTAGTAGCCTGTTAATAATAAAACAACTACTAGACTCATTAACTTTTTCATCATTTTTCTATTTAAAATAAAACATATATATAATTATATGCCTGATGAAATAGGCCTGCAATACCAGCAATTACAAATCTATTTTTCAAGAATATACTCGTCAAAATTCACTTAAATCTTAACGTCTTTTTTTCTCTTTAAACCTTCTTTTTTTATTCCTCCTTTTTTATTCTTCTTTTTGAATGAGAAGTACTTGGTCACACCAATACTTACCCCCCAAAAGAAGTCATCATACTCTCCAAATTCGAGCCCATCCAGATTGTCACTAAGGACATGCCTGTAGTTTACTGCTCCATGAATTCCAAAATTGTTTTTAAGCAAATGCTCAAATCCAAATTCAACCGTTCCAAGAGGATAGAAGTCCTGATAATACTCTATCTTAGAGTCGCGATCATTCATCAATTCTTTTACCGTTCCTCCGCCAATATAAATGTATGGGGTCATGGTATTAAGATGCAGGAATTTGTACTTCACACCGAGGTCTGCATAACTCAGTATGCTATTGAATCCTCCGGAAGCACTTATTTTTCCTACTCCAAGATTAGTCATGACTGAAAAGGCCGACTTAGGCGAGTATTCCATTGCTATTTCTGCAGCCCCAAGAGTTTCTCCGTTAACATAATCACCTTCACATTTTATGGCCGATCCATTAATTCCTATTCCCCAATTATCTCGTCTTTCTCTTACTTCAAGACCAAAGGCATCTATGTAATTATTATTAATTTGTTCAGTTTTGTATTGATTTATGACATCTCCTTGTAGGTCGACAGTATCCATCACTTGCCATAATTGATCATCAATACCCTCAATTACTAGTCCAATAACAGCTTTCTCAATTGCCTCTTTCACAGCCATTTCGCTTGGTTCATTATAGGTGAATCCCATTTCAGCTTCAAGCAATCTACGTAAGCTGACAAACCTAAATACTCCCACGTCCACTTGCTGAGAAAGAATTGTTTTTGAAGTGTAAATGGTTTTTAAAATTCTGCCATTACTCGTAGATACAGCTCTAAGGTATATCGTAACACGGTCTTCTCTATATTGACCGGAGGATCCAGATCCAAAATAGCGTAGACCTGCGCCTCCAGTTTTAATATTACTGTCAAATGATACAATACCGCCTTCAATGATAATTCCTGCAAATACTAATGGGGGCAATAATTGGTCTTTAACATCCGTATAATTGGCCCGGCTAGACCGGATAATCTTTCTTTCATTCAGTAGGTTAGAAAGTCCTTCTCTTTCAATAGGAATAAACCAGCCGGACTCTTCCATAGCTCTTAGCAAAATGGATGTAGCACCTTGCGTTACAGCAGTTGACCAACTAGCACCTGTCTCTGATTCTTTGTATTGACCTGTTTGATCCCTGAATTTATAGACTGCCGCTACAATCTTATCTTTAGGCTCCGGTAAAGAGGTGAGTTGTTTGTAATATTGGGTTTCAGCTCCTAATCGTGCATTTTTAGTGCGCATGGGTTGATAGAAATAATTTGAACAACTAGATAGGATTACCAGCGAAATTATTAAGGCAAAATATTTGTATGGTATGTTTTTCATCATTATTGTTTTAGTAGTAAGGAATCACAATAACAGTTTCACCACCGTCAACGGCATCAAAAATCTTAACAGTTACGCCATCAGAACCTGAAGCGATGTCGATTTGAAATCCACCAATTTCGAAAGTTCCATCTTGCAAATCTCCCTCTCCAAAAATATTATCTACCAATTTCCTGGATAATTGAGAAAGAATTTGACGGTTTAAACTATTTTCAAAATCAGATAAAGGATCTTGTTCATAAGAAGAGAAAGTAGATTCTTCTTTATGGTCATTTTGTTCCGATGCTGAACTAAGCATCCACTGGTAATTGAAAGGATCACCTCCAAATGCCGGGTTGACCGGCTGGTAAACAAAGTCTTGAGAAAATCCAATACTGACTATCCCAAACAGTACGATTAATGTTGATAATACTTGCTTTTTCATAATATCACTATTTTAAAATATTCCTGTTCCTTTTACATCATCCCCTTCAAGTGAGCTTTTTATCTCCTCATAATTATATAAATATGCATTAGCTTGATTGACTGCCATTTCTACAATTGAAACCAGGTAATCATACCTTGGTTGAAGGGGCATTTCAAATATTAATATGTCATTAATGATAATGCTGACTTGTGTTGAATTACCTCGGAGGGGTTTTTCTTTTATCAACATGATGAATGTATCATTCAAGCCCTCTGGCCATACCCAAAGACTATAGAATAACTCATGGAAGTCATTTCCAGCTTTAGTCATGGTTTCATTCACTATTAGTTCATTGATTTCATTCTCATACTGATTTTTCATTTCAACCTCCAATGAACTATCCTGATTATGTGAAATTATTTCTTTTAATAGTTGGATACGGACGCTATCGTCTTGACCATGAATGCCTAATACTGTGATTATATTTAGGATAAAAAGTAGTAGCGTTTTCATTTTTGCGTTTTTTAAACTAGTAAAATATATAAATCGCTTTTTTTATTTGTTTAAAACTACACAATATCACATGTATGTTTAATGAGGATTATCACCACAATGAAAGATGTATATCATTTTTATAATCGATGCCAATATCGATAGGACTAAAAGAAGGAATAGCTTTAAAATGAAATTTATAAGGCTGTATTAAGCATCGCTATGGTGTAATAGGCTTAGGGATAAATAATAGTTACCGTATCCTAGTGGACAGGACATATTAGAATTTCGAATAATATTTTTGGGAAACATAATCCCGATTGATCGCGACCTAAGTGACAGCTTGAAAATGATTTGTATGGATTTAAAGTCAAACACAGGATAATTCCAGAGCAGAATCAATAAGGCCAGTAAGAATTTACTGACAGTTTATAGTTTTTTTATAAAAAATGAGGGCTTATGATATCAATCCGTTTCTTTGTAATAATGCTTTCAACTTGTCCAAATCTACCGGCTTATCAATAAAACCAATCACATTTGGGTATTCATCTAATTTGTCTTTATCAATGCTTTCCGATGAAATCATTATGGTTTTAGGTTGCTGCTTCATCAAATCCAATACATCAAAGCCACTTAAACCATCAATATATTGATCCAAAAAGAGTAACTCAGGTTCATTTCTATGAATATCTAGTAATCCTCCTAAAGTATCAACTCTGGAGCTTATATGTTCAAAATCAGGAAATATATCATCAATATTAGTTTTTAACCATTTGCTAAATATATGGTCATCATCTATAATTAAGTATTTTATCTTGTTCATATAAGTTTTGATATTTTTGTAAGCTGACCAAAAGTACAAAAAAATACTAATTAACATTGCAAGTTTTTCACGGCATAGTGTCTTAGCCAGGATATCTTAATAGTCCATAGAATCAATCCTTAAAATGAGAATTAAATAATTTAATTATATTTAGTTCATCAAAACCACAAATCATGGCAGAAGCAAGCATACATCTATCGTATTTGCGACTTAGGAGACTCATTGGCATTTGCGGACTAGCATTGCCTATATTCGGCAGCATTGTCATAGGTGATATATTACCCTCTATCAGTCATTACTATTATTCCAATGCCAACGTATTGTTTGTTGGTATTCTATCAATTTTAGGAGTATTCTTAATCTCTTATAAAGGCTATGATCAAGAGGAAGAGTGGATTTCCGATAATCTAGCCACCACCATTGGAGGGATAGCCATATTGTTGGTTGTCATTATCCCTGGGAAATATGTTTGGACTGATTTCCCAACTGCATGGAATTACAGCGTGAATTGTCCAACCTTTTATTGCACGGATGAGGACTCTATATTTAGGGTAATTCACTTTGTTTCAGCTGGTATTTTCTTTCTGGCAATGAGCTGGTTAAGTATCTTTAACTTTACGAAAAGTAGTAATACTAAATCCAATAAAGTCTATATCTTTTGTGGCATTGGAATGATTGTCATTCTCCTCCTCACCATTCTTGTAGAATTTATACTAGATCTAAATACTTCTAAATATTTCATTTTTATAGTGGAATGCATCATGTTGCTGCTTTTTGCTGTAAGTTGGTTGGTGAAGGGTAAAGCTTTGAGAGGAGGAATCAATAGTTAGAAGTGTTATGTTTTAGTACTCGCCACTATTTCTAACACGCCTATTGTTACTAAAAAATGAAGCTGTGATATATAAGGTTTCCGATTTAAGAAAAACTTGCCCAAACCATTTAAAAACCACAACTTTGAGCTAATACTATGGATGTAAATCAGGAAATATTAGCTATCACAAAGGCTTCAAGCATTATCCGAACCGAATCTGTGCAAACGCTCTGGAGTGGTTATGGAGAAATAAAACGATATGTACTCATGGGAGGAAATTACCCTAGCCTAATCGTTAAGCATATTCAGTTACCGGATGCTAATCAACACCCCAAAGGCTGGAATACTGACTTATCACATCAGCGAAAACTTAACTCTTATCAGGTAGAGCGGCAGTGGTATCAGGAATTTGCAAAGAAAACAGATGCTAGTTGCAGAGTACCGCAAATCTATCATGCGGTGGAAGAGGGAAATGAACTACTATTAATCATGGAGGACTTGGATGCAAGTGGATATCCGGTTCGTTTACATCATAATGATGTTAGCCTAAATCATGCTAAAAGTTGCTTAAGTTGGTTGGCACATTTTCATGCCAAATTTATGAATAGTAAAGTAGACGGACTATGGGAAGTGGGTACTTATTGGCATTTGGAAACTCGGCCTGATGAATGGGAGCGAATGGAGAATATTGCATTAAAAGATGCGGCCTCTGCTATAGATAAAAAACTTCAAGATGCCCATTACCAAACGATAGTACATGGAGATGCAAAATTAGCCAATTTCTGCTTTAGTGAAGATGGAAAGCTTGCAGCAGTGGATTTTCAATATGTTGGAAAAGGGAGCGGTGTGAAAGATGTTGCTTATTTTATCAGCAGTTGTTTTGAGGCTGAAGATTGTGAAAAATATGAAGAGGAACTTCTTCAGCACTACTTTAAGCAACTTAAAAACTCATTAGATCATGCTATTGATTTTCAGGCCCTTAAAAATGAATGGAGTGCGCTTTACCGATATGCGTGGGCTGATTTATATCGGTTTTTGGATGGCTGGAGTCCAGATCATTGGAAAATGCACGAGTATAGTAAAAAATTAACTGATGAAGTGTTAAATGAACTAAAAATCGCATAATGCTTACAGATAAAGATCTATATTCACTTTGTAAGATTGCAGAAAGCGCAGCAATAGCTGCTGGAGAACATATTCAATCACAATTTAATCAACATTATAAAAAGGAACAGAAAGCAGGAGGTCATTCACTAGCTTCAAAAGTTGTAACGGAGGTGGATTACAAGGCTCAGGAAATCATTCTTCAACATTTGAATAACAGTATTGAACAATATGATTTGGGCCTATTGACTGAAGAGGCCGCAGATGATTCCTCTCGACTGGAGAAAGACCATTTTTGGTGTATTGATCCAATGGATGGGACTTTAGCTTTTACAGAAGGAAGGACGGGCTATGCCGTATCTATTGCTTTGGTTTCAAAATCCGGAGACCCTCTTATTGGGGTGGTATATTTACCCGATTTGGAGGATGTTTATACTTCCGTGAAAGGAAAAGGATTACGATTAAACCATGAGGTATTCAATCGAGAAGCCTTGAAAACTGAAGTTATACAGCTTTATATGGATCGCAGTCTACAGTCAGAGCCCTATTTCGACTTACTAAAGAATGATTTTCAAAACTGGTCAGATGAAAAAGAAAAAAAGCTTGAGTTTCATCTAGGTTATGGAGCTGTACGGAATGCCATAGGCGTATTGCACTCAGCTTCTGCATGCTATTTCAAATTTCCTAAAAAGCAATTTGGAGGGGGCAGCATTTGGGATTATGCAGCCACTCGTTTATTCTTTGAAGAACTAGGCCTTATTGTAACCGATATTTTCGGCAAGCCACTTCATCTTAATGATCCTGAATCCACCTTTATGAATAAAGCAGGTGTACTCTATGCTACCGGTGGTGCTTTATTTGATTTTATCCTCAGGCTAGCTTATCAACTAGATGAGTTTTAAATATTACTGTAATATTCAGCCAAACATAAAAATAACCGAGTATTCATGACTACTTTTGCGGTTTTATAATTGACACATGACAGAAAATCAGGAAGAAAGCAAGCCGACAGCTTTCAGTGAAGAACAAATTGACCAATGCATTTCTATTTTAGAGGCATTGAATTTAGATACCAACCAAATTTTTGATATCCCAAAAGAAAAAAGAACTGCTTTGCTGATGGCGGCAGGCTTATTTTCCAGACCGAGTAGAGAAGAATTTCGAAGGAGAAAGAAAGAAGCTAGAAAATCTGAAAAGAGACAAATCAAAGCAAAGGATAAAGCTGCAAGAAATGGAACCGGTATTAGAAGTGCCAGAGAAGCTTTAGTTTTTGAAGCACCCAAAATGATTTCTTTGACAGGCGAGATTCCTAAATCGGATGTTAAATTGGAGAAGTCGCGTGAGTGCTATGTTTGTAAGGATCAATATGATACGTTGCATCATTTCTATGATACGATGTGTCCAAGTTGCGGTGATTTCAATTATGCAAAGCGCTACCAAAACGCAGACTTAACCGGTCAAGTGGCATTAATCACTGGTTCTCGTTTGAAAATTGGCTATCATATTACGTTAATGATGCTAAGGGCAGGAGCTACTGTCATTGCCACTACTCGTTTTCCAATAGATTCAGCGCTCCGTTTTGCTAAAGAAGAGGATTACCACAAATGGAGTCATCGACTGAAAATTCACGGCCTGGACTTAAGACATATTCCTAGTGTAGAGATTTTCTGTAATTTTATAGAGCAGCAATACGACAGACTAGATGTATTAATTAATAATGCAGCACAAACGGTAAGACGACCGGCTGGTTTTTATCAACACTTGATGCCAAATGAAGAAAAGCCCATCTCTGAATTGCCTTCATCCGCACAGGAATTACTTTCAGATCACCTGGCTTGCGTAAAAGAACTGCAAGAATTAAGTGAGGGAATTGCAGATGGGCAAAAGAATCTACCCGTAAGTTGGCATGGAAAAAGACTAGGAGTGGGGCTCAGTAATTCAGCTAAGCTTTCACAAATCCCATACAGCATCGATAATTCATTAAGTGCGGAGGAAGTATTCCCGGAAGGAAAATTAGATGCTGATTTGCAGCAAGTAGATTTAAGAAAAACCAATAGCTGGAGATTAAAATTAGGCGAAATAAATACCATTGAAATGGTAGAAGTACAATTGGTAAATGCCGTTGCGCCATTTGTGCTATGCAATCGTTTAGCGGATCTGATGAAAAAGGATGATACGGGCAAGAAACATATCATTAATGTATCGGCTATGGAAGGAAAATTCCATCGCTATCATAAAGAAGATAGGCACCCGCATACGAATATGGCCAAAGCGGCTTTGAATATGATGACGCATACTGCAGCCTCTGATTTTGCTAAATATGGGATTTATATGAATGCGGTAGATACAGGATGGGTAACGGATGAAGATCCTGCTGAATTGGCGAAAAAGAAGGAAAAGGAACACGACTTCCAACCGCCTTTAGATATAGTGGATGGTGCTGCCCGTGTAATGGATCCTTTATTCGATGGCATTAATACTGGTAAGCATTGGTGTGGAAAGTTTTTAAAGGATTATAGGCCGATTGATTGGTAAAGCCCCTTTAATTCCAAAACAATGCTATTAAGTTAAGGAAATATCCTTAAGGAGTTTTTCGCTTTAGCGAAAAACCTTTCTTGAGTGGTCAGGACAGGCTGTGGTTAGAATTTTCTAATGTTGGTGGTGATAACCAACATTCCTTTTTTAACCACAAAGACACAACAGAACACAAAGGAAAATAACTAAAGTTATTTTTTAGGATAATAGTGAAACTTGAGACTTCAAAGCTTAACTTAATAGCACTGAAGCCAAAATTGGGAGTGCGCACACAAATTCTTTTGCATTTTAATTTTATTTTGAAACGCATTAATATTCAGTACAAATTGCTGAACTAAATTATTTACTACTCATTAAAATCCGTGAAACTGTCCCCATGAGGGGACCATAGGGGTGTTTCTTGAGGACATTAATACTATTTAGTTAAGGTACTCTTGCAATAAGTTTTTCGCTTAAGCGAAAAACCTTTCTTGAGTGGTCAGGACAGGCTGTGCTTGGAATTTTCTAATGTTGGTGGTGATAACCAACATTCTTTTTTTAACCACAAAGACACAACAGAACACAAAGGAAAATAACTAAAGTTATTTTTTTAGGATAATAGTGAAACTTGAGACTTCAAAGCTTAACTTAATAGCACTGAAGCCAAAATTGGGAGTGCGCACACAAATTCTTTTGCATTTTAATTTTATTTTGAAACGCATTAATATTCAGTACAAATTGCTGAACTAAATTATTTACTACTCATTAAAATCCGTGAGACTGTCCCCATGAGGGGACCATAGGGGTGTTTCTTGAGGACATTAATACTATTTAGTTAAGGTACTCTTGCAATAAGTTTTTCGCTTAAGCGAAATACCTTTCTTGAGTGGTCAGGACAGGCTGTGGTTAGAATTTTCTAATGTTGGTGCAGATTACCAACATTCCTTTTTTAACCACAAAGACACAACAGAACACAAAGGAAAATAACTAAAGTTATTTTTTAGGATAATAGTGAAACTTGAGACTTCAAAGCTTAACTTAATAACATGGAACCCTCCAAAGAGGGGGAGTGCGCACACAAATTCTTTTGCATTTTAATTTTATTTTGAAACGCATTAATATTCAGTACAAATTGCTGAACTAAATTATTTACTACTTATTAAAATCCGTGAGACTGTCCCCTTGAGGGGACCATAGGGGTGTTTCTTGAGGACATTAATACTATTTAGTTAAGGTACTCTTGCAACAAGTTTTTCGCTTTAGCGAAAAATCTTTTGTTTTCTTTTGAATCTTTTGTGGTTAAAAGAAATGTTGTTTAACTATACCACTGGTATTTATTTCCTGCCATTTAAGAAATAAAAGAATATACCTAAAAATAACCTTGCTTATTTTTAGGTATTAAATGAGGCTAGCTTTGAAAGAAAAACATTTACTTTTTATTGACGGAAGTGTAAATAATCAACTCAAAGTGGGCTGCGGTGCTGCTTTGGTGATTGATGAAACTCAACTATCTGAGATTGAGCTGAAGGAAAGAATTAAGATTAAAAAGTTCAATAATACCTCTTCCACTAAATTAGAGCTTCAGACCTTGATTTGGGCATTAAATGAGTTAGATGATCGCGTTCGGAAAGTAGTGGTTTATACAGATTCTCAAAACATTGTGGGTTTACCAGCTAGACGTGAAGCCTTGGAAAAAGCAGATTATCATTCTAAAAAAGGAAAGCTTTTAAATCACTATGAGTTATATAGCGCTTTTTTCAAAATTATGGATGATTTGGAATGCGAATTTGTTAAAGTTGAGGGGCATCAAGCAAGCAAAAACAAAGATGATTACGATAAAATCTTTACGCTTGTAGATCGTGCCGCTCGAAAAGCCTCAAGAGACCTAAAATAATTGAATAAATAGAAATGAGCCCTAAGACCCATTTCTTTGAAGTAATCAATATTCTTATTGAAGTTTTACAGGAACTTGAAACATAGTTTGATCCCAACTAAAGTTAATATTGGCACCATTATCAATTGAGCTAAAGCCAATGGTAAAAGTCTCCACTACTGAAGCAGCTTGTTTTACCGGAACTTCAATTGTCACCACATCCAAATCATAATTAGGCTCCACTGCTCCAAAGAAAACATCCGTTTCGCTATTTAGGGTGATTTCAAAGGTCTCAGGACCTGGAACTGCGTACAAGCGATAAGTACCGGCATCTACTGCTTTTCCACCGAAAGTGACATCTTTATTAAAACTGATTTCTGTTGCTGCATTGGCACCTAGTCTCCAATATTTGCCGTAAGGCTGCAAAGCTCCTTCACTTTCTTCACCAAATATCAATCTTCCTTTTTTAGAGGGTTGACTATAATCAATGGTGATTTCCAATCCGCCCTCATTATAACTGACTGTTGCGGGTGGACTAACCGGGGTAGCAAAAAATAATCCGTAAACTACCCAAATAATCAATAGGAGCACTAAGCCTCCAAATCCAAGTAAAATTTTCTTTTTCATGATGGTGTATGTTTACCAGTGAAGTTACAAATATTTTATGACATCAAATCATTAGAACAAGCAAGATTTTTAATGCTCTATACTATATAAATTCAAAATTATTAGAAAAAGGATAAGGTGAAAAATACCTAATAATAGGTATTGTATTAATTAAATGAAATTAAGAACTTTATTACTCAATCAAACCCTTTGCGCTTGTATATGGACAGATTAATACAAATAGCCACTCAAGAACTTGGTCAAAAAGAAATATCAGGAGACCGTCATAATCACTCAACTAAAACTGGAGATGTCATAATATTCTGGCGTGAAAGTCCACAATCATGCAAAGGTCATTTCGGTTTCTTCTTTGGCTATTCACAAGATGCTTCTCGGGTTTATTGTTTAGGAAGAAATCAAGATAATTATATTTCCATCTCATTATATGATGCAAATATAATTCTAGGATTTATACGACTATCACTGAGTAAACTATTAAACCTTACCCTAGAAAGAAGAGATCAAGGAGGTAACTCCGATCCTGAGAAAAACCCACCACCGACTAGCGCCATTTCTAAAACGAAAAAATCAGAAAATACATGGATTCAACTTGTCATTAGGCAAGTGGTAAAATATTTAGGACCAGAAGTCAATTTGCTTGAAGCGAAAAATTTAATAGAAAATGAGAAGGTGTGCAATGATGTGAAAATCAATTCTGATGGATCAGATAATAGTGATGTTATTGAATGGATTAATGATAAAAAATAAATGTAAAAAGTAAATTTTAAATCATGAAAACAATAGAATTTAACCCAAATGGAGAAGCTTTAAAAGTCTCCTTTAAATTTTCGGGATTTTTATTAGCCTCTTATACATATACTCTATGGGAAGCTGAGAGCAATCATAAAGTAGTATATGAAAAAGGGAATAACCAAAACCCTCAAGATGACACATATCAACTACCAATGCCATTAAAAGCTAATGATGGGCGTCTAATCCAACTTAGAACAGAGTTTATTGCTCAAGATCCTAGTAATGTGAAAAATTATACAATTTCAACAGAGGTATATCAGGGAAGTAATCTACTCGGCACTGCAAAAGACGAAGGTAACAATACAGGATCTGCTCAAAGTTCACTAATTTTTATAAAAATGAAGAAATTATGAAAAAAATAATAATTACAATATGTCTATTGGCAACTGCAGCTACACTTTTTGCGCAAAGTAAAGAAGATACAACCCTAATGAAGAATTTTCGGCTTGATTTTGCTGTTCCAGATATGCCTGCTTTTAAGATGCTTGGGACAAATCCCAGTAACATTTTAAGACCTTCTTCTCCACAGGCCTTATCTCTGATGATTTCTGAAATAGGGGGTGGAGATGGATTTGTACTACCAAAATCTTTCGCTGCTGAACTTGCTCCTTACATCCTCATGAAATCAAGATCACTTACTTTGGAAGATTATGATAAAAACTCGCAATTATATAATCTGAGACTTTCATTAGGTACATCAAGAAATCCTGAAAATAGTACTACTACAGATGTATCAATAGGTTTTAGGTCTACATTAATTGATAAGGGAGATTTGAAAAATGATCAACAATATCGCAGACATGTATACAAACTATTGGCTGATAAAGGAGAGTTGAAAGATAAATATCAGGATGAATATCTTACCAATAATAATTTAAGTATTCATGATGTTGTACAAAGTGAAGTTAAAAAAACAAGCATGAATGAATATATAAACAATAAAATAGAAGATTATGAAGCAAATTTTGATTATAGACTAGATACTTTAAAACAAGGTTTCAAAGAAAGAAATTGGAATAAGCAAAAACTCGATGTTGCATTAGCTATGCTAGGTTCTTCACCAGATAGTCTTACTGAAAATATTGAATTTAATAAATTCTCCTTATGGTCTACTTACGGAGCACCTGTTGGTACAAATGGTCAAATACTTCTTGGGTTCAATTATAACTACTTTACTAATGACAGTTTAGAATATGGTATTACTTCATTAACATCCAGATTTTATGGAGGGTCAAATAGTTATAAAGGATTTGGTGAAATTCAAGTAAAGCGTAATGAAAACCTTAATTCAAATTTCATTTACTTGGCACTGGGGGGAGAAATAAATATTAAAGATGGAATCTGGGCAAACATTTCAGCAGGTTTAGAACGCAACTGGACTGACAATAATTCCTATTTTGTATCTCATTTTGATCTAAGATTTACAATCCCAGAAGATATAAAACTATTTTAGGTATTGAAAGCAGGGCCTAATTTTAATGATGATAGAATAATATTTTTTTTGTAAAGTTATGAGGTAGTGGTGGAGTGATCAATTTCAATCCTCCTAAACACAAAGTGTTCTTTTAGATTCTTTGGCATCAGCTAAGGTGACTATTTTCCTTTTACATTAAAAAATTGAAATGCAGTTGAACAAAAATGCTATTTTTGAATTTCAAATGCTTGGGGAGTACTCCCTTCAAGATATTCTATCAACTTTATAGCATCTTTCTTATCTAAATGAATGTAATTTCAAGTGTAGGTTTAATAAGTGTATTTTTACTACTACTGCTTTCTAGTTTTCTGCTATTTAGCAGATCACCGAATAGGGTGGGGAATGTTCTCTTCGCTTTATTCCTTCTGGTAACCTCATTGGAATTATCGGGGCAGTTTCTTGGAGACTTTTACAGAAACTATGAATTGATTAATAAACTGAGAATGGCATTAGTTTTTCTTCAAATGCCACTATTATATTTCTATGTCAAAAGAGCTTGTTTCAGCGATTTTAAATTAAAGCCAAAGCTGATTTGGCATAGTGCTCCATTTTTCATTTTTCTATTGATATTTTCATTTTTTGAGATCAATCAAAGGCTGGAGATATACTATGTTGTTATTTTACAGCTACAGTATTATCTCTATATAGGAGCTATCTTTCTGGTGCTCCGAAAATATAAAAGGATACACGATAAATTCCATTCTCTTCAAAGTGAAACTTATCGATGGCTGATGACAGCTTCACTATTATTCCTCTTAGGTAATAGTTTCGTACTTTTTCGTGGGGTGTTTGAAGTCCTGAATGATTTTCAGCGCTTTCCATGGTTGAATATGACCACCGCCTTGTTTGGATTGTTGGTGATTTCCTGGTTTGTCTTAAAAACTATGCGTAATCCAGAACTATTCAACAAGGTGAATGAAATTACATCTTCTTCAAGAAAGATTGCTATGGCAGACTGGGAACAGCTCCAGAATGAACAGGATCAGTTACATCAATATATGACGAAACATAAACCCTATTTGGAGGAAGCTTTAAGTTTGCAAGGACTCTCCCAAAAGACCAGTATTCCCATGAAGCGCTTGTCCTTATTAATCAACCAAAAAATAGGAATGCATTTTTTCGATTTTGTCAATGCGTACAGAATAGAAGAATCTAAGAAGTTATTAAAGGAAAGTGATTTTACGATTCAACAAATCATGTACGAAGTAGGCTTTAATTCAAAATCTTCTTTCAATACTGCCTTTAAGAAACACAGCTCGCTAACGCCTTCGGCTTTCAGAAAGCAATCGGTCTAATATTATCTACTTCATCTTCTGTATCAATATTTCATTAAAAGGGTTCGACTTTCGTCTACTCGAACCTAAAAGCCATTTTCTATTAATTTCTTTGCCTCAATCAGTAATCAATTATTAAAATAAACGAAATGAAGAAATTAAAAAACGCAGCTATTATTACTGCTTGTATTATTGCCTGGACACTCTTTGTTGGCTTTGGTTTTATCAATGGGTATCTTTTGAGAACCCTTGATTCATGCGATACTTCAGAGGAATTTTTCAAGGCTGTAAAAGAGGGCTTAAAAACTGAATTTGTTGGAAATCTAGCTATGGCGATGATTGAAGAGGGAGAGGTGACCAAAACTTACTTTTATTCGCATGATAATGAAAAGATAGACGAACATTCAGCTTTTCCTGTAGCCTCTATAAGTAAGTGGGCAACGGCCGTTGGAGTACTAAAATTAGTAGAAGAAGGTAAACTTGAGCTTGACAGGCCAGTAGAGGACTATTTAACCCGATGGCATTTGCCCAAAACTGAGTATGACAATAATGAAGTGACAGTCAGACGACTTCTTTCTCATTCTGCGGGCTTTGATGACCAATTAGGTTACAATGGTTTTGCAGCTGACGAAAAAATCCAAAGGTTAGAAGAATCACTGGACAAAGCGGCAGACGCAGGTAGTTGGACCGATGGTAAAACCATAGTAGGATATGAGCCGGGTGGGCCTCATATGTACTCTGGTGCAAGCTATACTTTGCTGCAGTTGCTAATAGAAGAAGTCACTCAAATGTCTTATCAAGAATTTATGGCATCACAAATTTTTGAGCCTGTAGGTATGAAAAATACCAGTTTTCTTTTAACAGACAGTACAGAAATTGGATTAGTGGATGTATACAAAACAGATAGCACCATTCGCCCTATGAAAAGATTCACGGCTAAGGCAGCTGCCGGCTTGATGATTAGTCTGGATGATCTATCAAAGTTGATGATCGGACTGATGCCATCGAAGGCCACTGTTCTATCTCCAGATATGATTGAAAAAATGAGAAGCCCTCAAAGCTATAAAAATGGACATGCATTTTACGGTCTGGGTCCAAGGTTATACGGTCATCCCTTAGGGAAATCCAGAACCTTTGGACACGATGGAAGTGGCAATGATGCAATCAACGCAGCGGCTAGAATGGATTTTGAAACGAGCTCCGGCATCATCATCTTAGAAACGGGCCATTACGCTTTTGCCTCCGATATGGCTGATGAATGGCTGTTCTGGAAAGCCGATATTGCCGATAGGGTAGTGATGCAGCGGAATATTCCTTATCTCTTAGCATTATTAGTTTTTGGGTATCTATTTATTTTGGCTGTTTCCATTTGGAATAGAAGAATAAGAAAATAAAGAACATCCTTCAACTGAAGAACCGCTGTTTATTCAGTTGAAGGAAATCTTACAAAGACAATATAGTATATTCCACTCGTCTATTCTGCTTACGCTCTTTTTCTGTTTTGCCATCTGTTACAGGTTTGGACGAGCCATAGCCTTTTGTTTTAATTCTGTTCTCTTCAATGCCTGCTTGCACTATATAAGCTTTCACAGCATCCGCTCTATCCTGCGATAAGATCTTATTGAGCCTTGCAGAACCTCTTCGCTCAGTATGCCCTCCAATTTCTATTTCCATGGTTTCAGAAGATCGCATAAGTCTTATTAATCGGTCTAATTCAGGATAAGAGGCTTCAAGAATCTCAAAGCTCCCTTGCCCAAAATAAACGTTATTTAAACTTATAAAGGAGCCTTCGCTTAGCGGACTCAAATAGATGTCACGGGTAATCTCCTGATAGTTTTCCTTTTCTTTTAAATCGATATTGCCGTGGGTAGATAAATAGCCGGCTAGCTGCGTATAGTAGCCATAATGCTTACCGTAAGGAAGAATGATTTGGTAGCTGCCATCCCTTGCATTAGACTTTACAGCATTCTGTCTTCTTCCTTTGGGTAATGATTCAAAATAGAGCTGTGCTTGTAAAGGTTCTTTAGTGTTGGCATCTAAAATCCTGCCCTTTATCAGCACTACCGGATCGGGTTTTAGCGCCTCGGGTAGTTTTACTCGATAAATATCTAATTGGGCAGCACTATCACTTTCGGAAACCATATAAGCCCAATTTCCGTGAGCCGGAATTGTAAAATAACCGTCCCAGTTAGGAGTGTTAATTTCAGAAGCTAGATTAATGGGTTCACTCCATTCAAATCCTCGATCATCCAACATGCGGCTCATAAAGATATCCATATCACCATAACCTGAATGACCTTCACTAGAGAAATAGAGCGTTTTACCATCAGCCGCTAAAAAGGGAGCGCTTTCATTGCCAAAGCTGTTGACTACTTTCCCTAAAGTCCTTGGCCCAGACCAAGAGTGGATATATGAGGTGTAATTGGAAAGGTATAAATCATTCATCCCTTCATTGTATCCTGTTTTTAAAGAAAGGACCATACGTTTACCCGTAACAGAAAGGCTCGTTTCAGCGGTATTGGAAGAGTTGATATAGCTTGAAATCTTCACTTTCTCAGGAATGGACCAATGGTCATCTTGCCATTCAGACATTGAATAGCCATTGCTGATCAAACTGAGACCATCTTTTGCATAGGTATTGCTTAAGAGTAGCTTGGAATTATCAGTAGCAATCCCCATAACATTATTGTCGCCAGGTGTATTCAAAGGAAATCCTAGCTTTACTGGAGCTCCCCATTGCTCATTCTCTAAGCTGGATAGCCATATTTCCTGTGCCGATTCATCGCCTTCATTTCGAGAAAAATATAAGCTTTTTCCATCATAAGAGACGATAGGGTTTAGTTCTTGAGCCTTGGTATTTATGCTTTTGGGCAACTTCTCTTTTATCAATTTAGGTTTGTTGGCCAGTTGATTGATGGCAGGTTTATCCTGTAATACATGAAAATAATCCACGCTGATGCCAATATCTCCATTCAAAACCATCCCTATTCTGCCTCCTTGAAAATGGACCTTGCTCGCAGGTATTTGGGCAACTTCCTGCTCATTTATGCTGAAGAAAATAGTTTCCTCTCGCTTATGAATCGTCAATTTATTGTCTTGGCCTTTTACTCGAATTGCATCAGACTTCCGCCAGGCTGTAAACTCCTTTATTCTTTTGCCCCAACTGGAATAAATATTAAAGCTTCCTGATGAATTGATGATAAAAGAGAAGGTTGATTTACTACTGTAATGAGAGCCCCAATGGATACCGTAGGAGCCCGCATTTCCACCTTGCGTTTGCATTACCATAGCTTCTATTTTATAGTCTTTTTCAGGATTAATGGCAAGGTGTGTATAAGTACCAAATCTATCTGTTTTATTGGACCGATCAATTCTTAAGCGCTGACCGTCATAATGATAGTGTGCATTGCTATCACTTTTGAACTGCCATCCAAAAGTGGGAGATGTAAAATCTTCCTGCATTAAATAGTGGGTTTGCGCAGACAAGAAAAGGGGAGAAGTGCAGCCAAAAAGCAGCAGCAAAAAGTACTTCATACGTTTATTTGAGTTCAATGAGCGCGCTAAACTAATAGAAAGCTTCGAATTATGCTAAAGGCAACAAATTCATATCAGATCAACTAACTGTATTTTTAATATGCCTATAACCCCTCAGTCCTCCAGACATCTCCGGAGGACGGGCGAGAGAGATGGTTTCATACCAAGACCAGCGCGACCGGGTGGTTTTCAAATCTTGAATCTCTTCTTATTTCCGCTTCTCTGCCCAACGGTTTAAGCGATCATAATTCTTAACGTAAGCTTTTAGGTGATCCTTATTAATTAAATTACTGTATCGATCGAAAGCACCATTGTTGGCCTCTCCCGAAGTTAATATTTGACCATCTTTGCAGTCATATATTTCATGCATCATCATATTTGTGGCAGTACCAACCGGTACAAGATGTACAAAAGCATATTTTTCATCTTGATCCATGACAGCTTTATCAATTTTTGCAGGCTCCACTAATTCAAAAGGGTATGGGTAAATCTCTGCTATTTTACTTTTTGTTATCCCCTTATCCAGTAGATCTTTTTGAATTAAAAGGGTCCTTTTTTCAAGTTTTCCAGCATTTTTTACGAAAGCATCCATCAATTTCTCATTCTCTAATTTTGCTTCATAGTGATTTAGAATTTTATAGATACCAACATAAACCTCTCTCGGCTCTAAATAAATATTATCGTCTTTTTGGTTGATGATTACATCTTGATAATAAATAGATTTTCTTTTTTGATACTTTTCAGCTAACCTTATAGCAAATCGCAAATACTCGCTAACCGGACTCCCAATCGTTGCTGCTTGCTTTATCGTGATAATATTTGATGACAATACAGCGTATTCTTTTTTATTACCATCCATAACGGAGGCTATGTTATCAGCTGCTACAAATTCAGTTTCTGAAAAGTCCCAGATTTGTGGAATCACTTTTTTTAAACTCTCATCTACACCAGGAGATCCCGTGAGCGCCACCAAAAGTGTTCTTTCTTTTACTTTTTGCACATCCGATTTCTTGGCAGGAAAACGAGCTGACTGAGCCCTATTGGATTGGGCTACTGCGGTGAAAGAGAAAACAAATAAAAATCCAAGTAATACAGTAGTAATTCTTTTTTTCATAGTATTTATATTTTATTGGATCAAAATATCTATCTAAAAATTAATCAAAAAATCGTTTCTAAACACCTGTCCTGTATTAGTATGCGTTATGAATATCCGCTTCCCCAATGTTGATAAAGGTATTATTATCGGCAATATCAGGATTGGAATTACCATACCAAATACCATATTTATCAATATTTTCAAAGGTAGAGTGTTCAATTCTGGGATATGGATTTGAAGCATCATTATAGATATTACTCACGCGAGTCCCCATGGATGCATCTTTAATGTGACAATAGGAAACTATACTTTCAGGCAAGGTTTGTGCATTAAACCTGATAGGGCTTGCGTTGACATCTTCACCAGTTAATTCGATAGGTTGATCAGCGGTCCCAACAGCAATAAGTCCCCCAGGTACTGATGTAGAACTTGTTGTACCAACTCCTGTAGTACCAATATATATCTCTCCATCTATTTTAACCCCGGGAGCAAGTGTCAATACATTCCCTTCCGGTGATCCAACATATACTCTATTGGGAAATTCATATTCTACATCGAAAGCCCGCCAAGTGACCGTTTCTGTAATATTGGCCTCATAAGGGATATGGATATTTTTGCCACTACTAAATTGGTTTCCTTCGTCAATATCATCGATATGATGGCCTCTTATTCGCATCGAATAGCTTAAAATATTGGCGATATCATTATTGGCATAAACGCCTAGTGTAGCAGAATTCGCTAGTTCTACCCCCCAACTTTTACTAGCATCGATGATACAATTCTCCATATTTAGGGTTGTGCCCGATACATTAATAACTGAACTAAAATCAGAGTTATGTTCTGCTTTTTCAAAAATTACATGGTGGAAATAGGAGTCAGGAGTAAATTCTGCTGTTAAGTGTACTCCTTTCCAATTGTCATACGTACTATTTTCAGGATCGTGGGCGGTGAATATAACGGGATCAGATGCTGTTCCATTCACTTTTATGGTAGCACTTGTTTCCGTTCCATACGATCTTAGGCTGGAAGACGATAAAAATTCGATTCTTACACCTTCTGAAATGGTTAGGGTAGCTCCTTCAGTAGAACCGATCCTTAAATCACCATCAGGTACGTAAGGTGCTGTTTGCTTAGACCAGGTAACGTCTTCCTCGATATACACCCAGTCAACTAAAATACCTTCATCCTCAATTTGATTATCCTGGCCTAAGGATTCGACTTTATTACAAGAAATCGAAATCGCATAATCTTCAATTTCACGAATTGTATTGTTGTTAAATGCGAAAAATTCACTAAACCTGTCTAGTTCAATCCCAAGCTCATTTGCATATTGAAAGGTACAATGTTCAAAGCTCACATCTGCTCCTTCTCTAATAGTGATTAAGGGTCGTGGGGAATCAAAACTAATCCCTCCGTATTCTATCGTACAATAACTTAATTCTGAATGTTTAGCGGTATTCACACCATGAAAATTAAGTCCTGACCAGTCGCCTGGCGATTTATTTTCTTTTGCAGAGGTGAAAATGATGGGAGCGGACTCCGTTCCATTTGCTATTAAAGCATTTTTTGAATCTGTATCATTATAGACAGATAAAACAGTATTCTCTTGAAATAGGATAGTGGTCCCTGGCTCGATGGTTAATATGGCATTATCCAGATAGACACCTGTATTGGTAATTAAGTGAACCACCCCTGCTTCCCAGGTCTCATCTTTAGTTATCATGCCACTATGTCTTATAATGGAAGGTTGTATGATAACAATCTCTTTGGTTGAAGAAGCTTCATTTCCCAGGCTATCACTAACTGTTAAGCTTACTTCATAGGTTCCAGGATTGTTATAAGCATGATTAGGATTTTCTTGTTGTGCGGTACTGCCATCGCCAAAATCCCAAGAGAAGGAGCTAGCATTTTCTGAGCATGATTCAAAAGAAATTATTTGTCTTGCTTCAAATTGATCTTCAGGAAAACTAATACAAGAAATAGGTTTATCTGGATCAACCTCGTCTTCCGCACAAGAAGTGATGCCTATAATTAAAATACAAATAGCTACTAATTTTAATGCGTATCTAAAGGGACTTTGAAAATTCATAATTAGGTAGATATGAGGTGAAAACGATCTATTAAGACCTTTGCAAGATGAAAATATAGACCATTAGTACAAAGGCTATGTAATATAAAACAGCATTTTAAGAGCTTGCTTATTTAAGTACTAGACTTAAAATTGCATGATTTTATCCTTAAGGACAAGTAGTAAAAGTCAGTGATTGACGGCTGGGCAATTTTTTTATTTATTGTGGATGTAATAAAACGGAAGCACTTTCATAAATCAATGAAGAGTTTAGTTGTTATCAAAATTAAGTACTAGTTGAGCTGACCAAAAGCAACATAGAGAGGAGTGCTCCTTAAAAAAATAGGGTATAGAAGCTGGATTTGTTGGAGCAAAGGATTTTCTCAAAACTGTTGAGGGAAAAGGGGTGTGATGCTTCGCTTAATCCTCCCAACCACAAAGCGTCCTCTTAGATTCTTTAGCATCAGCTAAGGTAACTTTTACCACTTCTGCTTTACAAGCATTTAAACCCCTGCAATCTTTTTTATAGTGGTACTTTTTGGCTGATTTGCTGTCACAAATGTAAACATGGTCAACTACCGTATTAAATGAAAATAGTAAGATGGAAATAAATAGGAGAGAGCTTTTAAGGATTTTCATGGTTTGAGATTTAAGTGCTATTAAATATAGGTAACATAATTATATTAGGAATAAGTAAAATTTAGATTTGACATTCAATAAAATATCATAGTCAATAAAATCGTCACTTTTCGTCTAAGGATTTAGTTCGTTCGTCTAAAGTTACTTTTTTATGTAAACTAAAAGTGAAAGATTACTTACATAAATTTTGTAGATTTTTTACATTCAACCAAATACAAAATGAGTAAAGAAAAAATAGAACATCTAGAATGCGTTCTTTCATCCCATAAATTATCTAAAGAAGAGACACTTTTAGAAAAGCATAGGAACAAAAGACAAGAGGTAAGGGAATTTCTTCAATCTAATTACGGCAATAAAAGCTATAACCCTTTTGATTCGGGATCATACGCGAAAAATACGGCAATAAATACAAAGTTTGATTTTGATTTAGTTTTACCCTTTAAGCGTGATTCTTTTAGTACTCTTAAAGAAATGTATCATGATACCTTGGAAGTTCTAACCGAAAAGTATAAAGGGACTGCTTATATAAAAGAACAAAAGGTTTCAATTGGTCTCGTATTTCATGCCGATTCAGACGGACATGAAATTGATATTGATGTAGTTCCAGGAAGAGAATTAAATCAAGACCAATATAGTGATGATAAGAAACTTAATTTGTTTGTTAAAAAGAAGTACGGAATTCTTGAAGAAGGATCCGAGCAATTAAGAACTAATATCCATTCTCAGATTCAAAATATTAGAAATCAAGCAGATAATGCCACAGATATTCGAAAAGTAATTCGATTACTGAAAGTTTGGAAAGTAAACAATAATGCTAAAATGAAATCATTTCTTATAGAATTGATAACTATTAAAGCATTTCAAGATGGAGAAATAACAGGGAATATATGGGATAAGCTCAAATCAGTTATTGAATATATAAAAGATAACATTGAAACGGTCAATTTAATCGATCCAGGAAATGGTGGTAACAATGTTTCTGAAACCCTTACTGATTACGATAAACAGATGATTGGAGATAGTATGAATTTCATTTTACAAAGAATAGAAAATGATTCAAGCAATCTGGAGTATTATTTTCCTGTAAACCCTAAGTTTCCATGTGAAAGTAGTAAAGGAAAATATGGTGTGAAAGAATCTGGTTTTAGTATTCCTCCAGCAACGAAGTTTGGGTGATGAATCGAATTGAGGTTATTTCGGAAGTAATAGAAAGTATTGATAGTGTTTATCTTAAAAATGAACTCAAGGAAACAAAAGCAAAATCTATAGTTGGGGAAATTGATATTGAAATAAATGATGAGAAGTACTCATTTGAAATGGAAATTCAAAAACCATACCCATTTCAATTTCATAATCAAGAAACAATTCAATTTGTTAATAAGCAATTTCTAAAATATAATCATGTAAATGCAGATGGCTCAATTTGTCTTCACACAAATAGTCACCCTGGAAATTTTAGGGAAAAACTTATTCTAGATCTGAATGGATTAAAATCTTGGGTACAGAATTATTTAATAGAGGAAAAACAAGATCACCATTATGAGCATATAATAGTACCTTATAATAGTCACGATGATATCATTAGACAATTTTTATTTACAGACATAAACATAGAATTTGAGGAAGATCAGTTTGGCCTGTGTGGTTTTAGCTTATTAGCAAATACAGTATTAGGGGGAAATAAAGGAGAGACTTACATTGTCAAAGAATTTGGGGAACCCTTAGAAGCAAAATGTAATTGGTCAATGTTCTATTCCAATACAAAAAATGACTTCGGTTTTTACATCCTCACCGACCCACCTGTCACAAAAGACAATCATAGAATTGCAGCCACTAGATGGGATGAATTAACCTATTTGATACATCCTGAATTCCTTGAACTAGTTTCAAATGCTATAAGAAATAATAGATATTTTAGAGACAGCAAGTTTATTACTGTTTTTTTCGGATATAAAATTCCTGGTAATAAGGTCCATTGGCAAGTAGCAACATTCCCAAAGAATAATCCTCCAATTTATTCAGTTAAGACCAAAGATCGAAATTGGACTGGAAAACTAAATGATAGTAAAATTAATTGGACGGAGACTATTGATTGTTCTTATCATCTATTTTTTGGTAGAGGGAAACTAAGTGAACATATTGTGACAAAGAAGATATTACTGATTGGCTGTGGTGCAACTGGTAGTATCCTTGCAGAAAACCTTGTCAGGGGAGGAGCAAAAACTTTAGCTCTAGTAGACTATGACACCAAAGAGCCGGGCAATATTAGTAGATCAAATTACAGATTTGCAACTGGAGTAACAGATAAGACAGACGAACTAGGTCTAAATTTGATGTCAATTTCCCCATTTATAGAAATAATCTATAGTAACATTCTTACTGATAAAATTAAGATACTTAA
This sequence comes from Marivirga salinae, assembly GCF_030503855.1. Classification (NCBI taxonomy): domain Bacteria; kingdom Pseudomonadati; phylum Bacteroidota; class Cytophagia; order Cytophagales; family Marivirgaceae; genus Marivirga; species Marivirga salinarum. Next base: position 3,014,338 of record NZ_CP129971.1, read on the forward strand.
ATATGACGATAATAGATCACGTGAAGAATTACAGGACCTATTAAATGAATATGGATATATTTTTGACTGTTCAACAGATAATGATCTATTATATATCCTAGATGATTTAAATTTAACATCAAAAGTTATCTCGATCGGAATAACAAACCATGCTAATGAAATGGTTGTAACAGCAGGAACGAATATTTATAAAAAAACCGCCCATATATTTAATCAATTAGACCAAGACATAAATGATTTATTTAATCCTACGGGATGCTGGTCACCAACATTTAAAGCTCGAAATACGGATATTTCAGTCCTTGTAAATACTGCTATTAATGAGATAGATAGACAGATTTCTTTAGGCTCAGACTTAAGAAACTTTTATATATCAAGAGAAGAAAACAACATTAAAATATGTCATTATTAGAATACTATTGCAATGATTTAGGTGTGAAATTGGAAATAGATGATTCTATTATTTTTAGGATGGTATCTGAATCAAAAAAACATTATCCAAAAGAGTTTGGAGGGATATTATTAGGAAGATATACTGAGGACTTTAATAAGGCAATAATTACTGACATTATTATTCCTACTGAATTTGAAAATTCTAAAACACAATTTAAAAGAGGAAATAAAGGAATAGAAAAAAGATTGAGAAAGGAGTATAACAAAAAACCAAGTATCATCTATTTAGGAGAATGGCATACTCACCCTGAATCATTACCCGAACCAAGCAATACAGATATTAGTACTTTTACTCAATTATCAGAGATTAGTTCAGTATTAATACGAAACCCAATAATGCTTATTATAGGCTTGTCGAAAGACGGTCATGAACATAAATTTTATGTTATCAATAATAAATCCTTATATAGATATGAATAGAATAATCACAATAGTACTTGTTCAATTTCTCTTTAATATTGAATGTATTGCACAGGAGAATTCCAATAACAATAAGGAAAATCAGGTTTCAGAAACAAGTCAAATGCAATATGCAATTGATAAGCAACAATATAATCTCTTTAAAAAAGAGATGGAATTAAAGTTACTAGAATCGAATAAAGAAAAGAGCCTTTATAAAAAGGAAATTGAGTTGTTATTGAAGGAATATAAGCAAGAGAAAACTTTTCTTGACTGGATAGCAATTGCAGTCGGTGGAATAACAGTCCTTTCATTATTTGGTTTCTGGCAAAGAGTCAAGTCCATGGCTCAAAAGAAAATTGAAGAGCAGTTTGAGGTCATTCTTGATGAGAAAAAGGGACAATTAATTAAGATAATTGATAGCCATGATGATGAGGAAAAACTTAAAAGGAAGAAAAAAATTAGGGTAATTACTGCACACGACTCAGATGTTTCTTTTTTAAATAGTTTTTTCAAGAAATTTGATTTCAAACACATTGAAGTTATTGAGATGGAGGAAGGTGATAATGTAGATCTTAAGGATTATAATTTTGATTTATTATTTCTAAATAGAGAAGAAGGTAACAAACCATTAAGCGATGAAATGTCACAGAAATTGATTACTGATTTACCTCAGGACTCCATTGTCTTTTCATTCGGGAAGTTTATAAATAACTATGATGAAAATGCTAAGAAAAGGTTTGCAGCAGCCACAAATTGGAGTCAACTATATGGCAATCTTATCAGTGCTCTAAAATATCAAGAACTAATTGATATAAAATGAAAAAATCCAATAAATACGCTAAAAATGGAGCTCTAATATTTGGGTTAGGAAATTCATTTATTGAGTTAATAGATCAACTTAAGGATTTGAATAAGGATCCTAATATTAAGTTTAATTGGAATAAACTTCTAACAGCAGCCATAAAAGGAGCAACAGTAGGAACAGTTGTAGGCTTTGGAATTGGGTCTGTCAGAGATTATCATAACTCACAAGAAAAACTGATTAACTTAAACAAACATTTGAGAGATCTTGCAGATTCGCTTGCGCTTGATAAGTCTAGTGCCGAGTTTATTAATTTGAATAATTCAGTCAATAAAATTATTAAAGAATTTAAAAATCACTTTCATAAAAAAATAAAGGGTGAATTAATTCCTCATGGATCAACTGAAAAAGGAACTGCCCTCAATGATTCATACGATATTGATATCGCAATTCCATTTCAATCAAAAAGTTTTCCGAATAACTATAAAATGTATAATGAAGTATATAAGTATTTTGATAATAGAATTAACACTTTAAATATAGTAGACATTAGGAAACAGAAAAGATCAGTAGGGGTATGTGTAGAAATTAAAAATAAGGAATACTGGATTGACTTTGCTCCCTACAAACTATCTAAGAATAAAAGCTCAGGTTACTTATTTGTGAATAAAAGTGGCATCTTATTCAATAATTCTACCATACAAAAAACTGATTTATCAATTCTAAAGAAAACAAAATTCACCAAAGTTCAGAAACATTTAATAGTTCTATTAAAGAATTGGAAAGAAAACGAGGGTTTAAATCTTCCATCTCATTTTTTAGAACATTTGGTAAAGGACGCATACAGAATTAATAAGGGAAATATCCCTAAATCAATAGACAAAAAGATGATCATGATTCTTGAACACATGGCCAATAGATTACATATAGTTAGAATTAACGGTTTAGAAAATACCAATAATAAGATTTCAGAAAGTATAGATGAATCTGATAAACAAAATGTAGTTGATGCTTGTAAAAAGATAATTAGAGATTATGAATATCAACCAAATTCGTTAATTGCAAACTTTAGGTAAATTGTATTAATAGAAAATAGGATCAATACTTAATAGCCCAGCAGCTTACCAAAAGATATTTTAATTTATATCATATCAACAGGTTTTGTAATTATTTATAGTACCCTCGTTACTGACATTCATGGTAAACTAAAGGCAATGATTTTCGCCAAAATAATGGGAGAGAGGTGAGTTTAGAAATCAGATGCACCACCTTTTTCATATTCAATCCTATGAATTTTCCAGCGGAACTCACCAGCAGGGGTTTTTACAATCGCTTCATCACCGGTTTTTTTGTTTAAAAGCGCTTTTGCCAGAGGGGAGTCCATCGAAATATAATCTTTATTACCAATAAGCTCTTCATATCCCACAATGCGAAAACGTTTTTTAAGGCCTCTATCAATGTTCTCAACTTCCACCCAGGCGCCAAACATTACTTTGCCTTCCTGATGAGGATGATAATGAATGACTTTAAAGTTATCTATGCATTTGCGTAGGTAACGAATGCGACTATCAATTTCACGTAAGCGTTTTTTATTGTAATGATAATCAGCATTTTCTGATCGGTCACCTAAACTGGCGGCCCATGAAACCTTGGCCGTAACATCTGGACGTACAACTTTCCACAAATGATCATGTTCTTCGCGCAATTTTTGTAATCCATCAGCAGTAATCATTTGCGAACGGTTTAGTTTAGGTAGTGTTGATTCTGGAATTTTACGTCTCATGTTTAGATGATCTTATTATAGTGCAGTCGAAAAATAATAGATTAAGGAATAATATCCTGAGCAATTCATGGATAAACAATTTTTACTGCACCAAATTGCCCGTTTACTATTATTTTTAATTTACTGCTTCAGATAGCAGAAATAGTGAAATGACTTGTCTAGATTTAACTATGATTCAAAATTTATGTATTTGTGTTATATAATTTATATTATGTTAAGTTACTATTTTTAACACCCACCTATTCTATAATATCATCTTGTGAAAAGTAAATACTCCAGGCAGCTCCTTACTCATTAGTATTTGTTCCATCCTATACTTCCTGCTTCTGCATTCAAAATGCTGATGTTCTATTTTCGATCTTATGTCCTATGGTAAAGAGCTCTTAATTATAAGCGCTGTATTTTGGCTTTAATTTTACTATCAGTATTCCCCATTAATTCTAATCGCTAAATTTTGGGTTAAACTTGGCCGATGCCCAGATTTATAATTCTATTAAAAAATAGAGCCTTATATAATTCAAGATTTGCCATACTTCATATAAGCCTAAATAAGAAGCTGAATTGTGAGCTCATTTTTAAAACAATACTTCTAAGCCATTCTAAAGAGCCCTGGAAAAAACCTCAACTTAACATAATATATTTTGGAGGTCGGATTTTGGATATATGCCTTTATTTGTTCAAAATGTTGCTACAATCAAGTTATGAAATCCTTAGACTGTCTATCTTTGTTGAGTATTAGAGATATCACCTATGGAAACTGAAAACACCCCTATTCAATCAATCATAGTTCAAGATTTTGATTATAAGGACTTCAATTTGCTAGAAAAATATAGTGGAAAACCTTTATTGATCATTATTTATAATAATCAATGTTTGGGATGCACAGGTCGAGCCATTCCCTTAGCTTATAAATTTCAACAAGAATATGCTCAACTGCAGGTAATTGGAATTCATTCTATTTTTAATAAACAGCCCGTCACAGAAGAAGATATTAAAAGCATTTTCACGAAAAATGAACTCCCCTTCCCTATTTATTTAGACCAAGAGCACAAAATATATGATCAGTTTCATGCAGAAGGAACTCCTCAATGGCTTTTGATTACGCGTGAAGGAAAATTATATCGATCGATCTTTGGATCTCAATTAGGTGCTCAAAATAGATTGATGTATGCATTGGATGCCCTTTGTTCTTGATAAAAAGCAGATCTTATAATAAGCTTTCAATAGAATTCCCCGTAAGATGTTGTACATTTTTAGTGATCTTCTCTATGTCCCAGTTCCACCATTGTAATTTCAAGAGCTTTTCAATGGTCTCTTGAGGAAAACGTTTCTTAATCTCAGTTGCTGGATTACCACCCACAACGGTATAAGGTGCCACATCTTTCACTACCGTAGCATTTGTAGCAATGATGGCACCATCGCCTATGTTTACGCCAGCCATAATGGTGGCATTATGCCCAATCCAAACGTCATTTCCTATCACTAAATCACCTTTATGAGGATAAGTTTTGCCTTCCATGGCCTTTTCCCATCCGTTTCCAAAAATGGCGAAGGGAAATGTGGAGATGGAGTCGGTAAGATGGTTGGCTCCATTCATGATGAACTTAACGCCAGAAGCGATCATACAGAATTTTCCGATGATCAGTTTATCACCGCTAAAGTCAAAATGATACTTTACATTTTTCTCAAAGTTCTCTACATTTTCGAAATCATCATAGTAAGTATAATCACCCACTATTATGTTAGGGTTCTTAATGATGTTTTTAAGAAAACAGAGCTTGTCGTAATTTTCAAGTGGAAATTTGGAATGTTTATCTGGTCCTGTCATAGTTTAGCCAAAGGTTTTAAAAGAATCAATTGTTATTTGGAGAATAAATTTCAACAGCTTTTTGCATAACTTTCATTTGGGTTTGAATGGAGTTTCTTCTTCTGTAGTCACTCTTTGTCTTATAGGCTAAGACCACGTCTATTTCAGGGTAAACCGTAATATTTTGACCTAAGGCTCCTTGAGCAGAATAAGCATTTTTAAGTCTGTAATCAGTTGTATTTTCAATTAGCCACCACATATAGCCATAGCCAAGATCAAGCCCGTCTTCCTTTAAGACAGGTGCATTTTTCTGTGCCTCTTTATAGGATGTTCTTTGTGTTGTTATTTCTCCTATCCAATCTGCTGGGATGATTTGCTTTTCTTGCCATTTTCCATTTCTCAGCATCAGCAATCCAATACGCGCCATATCTCTAGTAGAAAACCACATATGATAGGCCGGGAATTTTGACACGGATAGATTTCCATTTTTTAACTGTAGCGATCGATCCCAATCTTGCATTTGAAGTGGACCCACTAATTGCTTTTCTATTTCATCGTAAATGTTTCTCTCAGTCTCTTGCTCGAAAATATGCCCTGCTAAATTGAAATCCCAATTGCTATAGAGCCAATAACTACCTGGCTCTACAGATCCTCGCTCGGGTGCTAATCTTCGAAAGTCACCTCCGTTTGAACCCGGTAGAAATACTCCTGAGCGTGCTGAAATTACGTCCCCTATTGTGGCAGTCTGCTCAATTTCAAGTAATGATGAATGATCCACTATTTTTAACTCATTAAGTGTTTTTTCTAAATCAAGCTGACCACTTTCCACGTATTTGCCATAAAGCATAGCTAACACGCTTTTTCTGCAAGATGCGATGTAGCTATTTTCTTTTATATCGCCATATTCCAGAACAACTTCTCCTTTATGAATAATGACTAGGCCGGTAATTTGGGTACTATCGATTATGTATCTGTTGAAACTCGAAAGTTCATTTTCAGACCAACCCGATTGTGAAGGATTTTGATTTGTTGACCAGTTTTCTTTAGGATAAACCTGCGCCTCAGTTGAACAACCCAACAAAAAGGAGACGATTAACAATGTGATTATAAATTTCATGATTGCCATTAATTAATTTATAATTATAAAAAAATACTTTACAATAATCTGACTATCTACTAAATACCTTTATAATCACATTTAATTAGAATTCTGTTGGACAATTATATATAAATTTTCCTTTTATCTTTTTAAGTACTGTAAACTATATTTCAGTGCCTACTTTCACCATCCATTTTTTCCGGAAAATATTCATTTTCCATACTCACAAATTTATTTCCTTTCAAAAATATATCCATCGTAACTTCATCTATGGACTCTAAGCCACAAGCTGCTAGCATTTCCATGGCTGCTTTTACCGTATTCCGATGGAAGTTGTATACGCGTTCACTTTTTTCTTCCATCACCAATCCTTTTTGCAGATTTTTATTTTGTGTAGCTACTCCTGTAGGGCAAGCATTGGTATTACACCTTAAAGCCTGAATGCAACCTACTGAAAACATAAAGGCACGAGCACTATTACAGAAATCTGCTCCCAGAGCCAACATTTTTATAATAGACTGTGAAGAAATAATTTTACCGCTGGCAATTACTTTTATCTTATTTCTGATGTTATGCTTTTTCAGATTTTCATTGACATAAATCAAGGCAGGTTGCAAAGGTAATCCCACGCTATCAGAAAATTCAAGTGGTGCAGCACCTGTTCCGCCTTCGGCACCATCCACTGTAATAAAGTCTGGCTTAATACCCGAATTCACCATTTCTTGGCAAAGTTCATCGAATTCTTCTGTATTGCCGATACAAAGTTTAAATCCAATGGGCTTACCATCTGACAGTTCTCTTAATTCTTGTACAAATTCAAGCAAACCTTTTGCATCAGAAAAATGGCTATGGCTGGGTGGAGAATGTACTTCCGTATGAGGCTGAAGTCCTCTTATTTTAGCAATTTCAGGCGTGTTTTTAATAGCGGGTAATACTCCACCATGACCGGGTTTCGCTCCTTGTGAAAGCTTTATTTCAATCATTTTTACCTGATCATAATGCGCCTTTTTCTTAAATTCCTCAGGGTCAAATTCTCCGTTCTCCGTTCTGCATCCGAAATATGCTGTTCCAATTTGCCATACCAAATCACCACCATGCTTTAAGTGATAAGGTGATATCCCTCCTTCTCCTGTATTGTGGTAAAAATTACCTTTGCGAGCCCCCGCATTCAATGCCATGATGGCATTTGCGCTAAGAGAACCAAAACTCATAGCCGAAACATTTAATAAAGACGCCTCATAAGGTTTTTTACAATCAGCTCCGCCTACTATTATTCTGGGCAATTCCTCTTTAACGGATTTAGCATAAATAGAATGTCGTAAACCTTCATAGAAGCTATTATTCAGTTCTAACTGTGTACCAAATGGTCTAGTATCATTCACATCTTTTGCCCGTTGATAGACTAATGCCCTGTAATTACGAGAGAACGGACGTCCATCTGTGTTTCTTTCAATAAAATATTGTTGAATTTCAGGTGAAATAGATTCAAAAAGGTATCTGAAATGCCCTATAAGCGGGAAATTTCGAAGAATAGTATGTTTTTTTTGAAAAGCATCATGGAATCCTATTATACAAATAATTGCAATTGGAATTAGCACCCAAAGCGTAATTAAGTCAAAAAGCCACAAGGCAAAGACGGATGCAATTAAAATGGTTCCAATGATTAAGAATTGATTTCTCATAACTATTAATTTAGCTTAACTTAGAATATTATGCAAAAGCATATATTGTTTTTAATAATTAATCCCGGTCCTTAACGTATCATTTCCATAATACTATTAAGCAACCGGGGTTAAATAGAACCACTATTTAACTATGAAAAGTATTAAGAAGATGCTTAATTCCATCCGCCACCAAGTGCTTGGTAAATGTTAACTTTAGCATTCATTTGCTCTTTCTTAGTTTCAACCAATTCAAATTTAGATTCTAAAGCATCTCTTTGAGTTAACAGTACCTCCATATAGTCAGCACGTGCAGATCGAAATAGATCATTCGCTATGTCTATTGACTCATTCAGAGCTTGTACCTGCTGCGCTTTCAATTCATAACTTTGTTTCAAATTATTGATGTTGGAGAGCTGGTTTACCACTTCAACATAAGCATTCAAGACTGTCTGTTCATATTCATAAACTGCCTGAATTTGTTTCGCATTAGCACTGTAATAATGTGCTTTGATTGCTTTTCTATTAATTAAAGGAGCCATTAAATCACCTGCAACATTGAATAGCATAGATTCTGGTGCCTGAATCAGATAACTAGGGTTAAAAGCTTGCAGCCCAATTCCCGCTGAAATATCTAATGAAGGATAAAAATTAGCTTTCGCCACCTTTATATCAAGTTTGGCTGCTGCCAACTTATATTCTGCTTCTTTAATATCTGGCCTATTATTCAATAACTGTGAAGGGATGCCCGTCTGCACACTATCCGGCATGATATCAATGATTTTCTGTGAGCTTCGTTCAATGGGCTGCGGATATCTACCTAGCAAGTAATTGATCTTATTCTCCGTTTCAACTATACTTTGTTGGATCTTAAACTTCAAACTTTTAGTATGCAATACTTCTGCTTCAAATTTCCGAACGGCTAATTCCGTCACTCTGGATGCCTGTTTTTGTAGCTTCACAATTTTCAATGCATTGCTTTGAATTTCAATATTCTGATTCAGGATTTGGAGCTGATTATCGAGCGCTAGTAATTCATAATAAGAGTTGGCAATTTCAGCCACCAATTGTGTTATCATGAAATTCTTACCCTCTTCAGTAGCCAAATACTCCTTGACTGCAGACTCCTTAGCATTGCGTAGTTTATGCCATATATCCACCTCCCAGGAAGCAATTGCTCCTAACTGAAAATCAGGAACTGGTTCCGGCATTTCTCTACCTGGCTCTATGTCCGTAGTAGCTTCACTTGCTCCTTCAGGAGTATAACGTGCCTTTTTTTCAACACCAGAGCCCGCTTTTAGATCCACAGAAGGCAGGTATTCTCCTTTTCTAGCACCAATCTCAAATTTGGCTATGGCGATTTCCTGCAATATTATATTTAATTCCTGATTTCTAATCAGTGCCGTATCGATTAATCCAACCAAGTGAACATCACTGAAATATTCTTCCCAATCTAGTTTAGCGGTGTTGCTAGTATCTTGACTATCTGTGAATTTTTCAGGGACAGTTCGATTAACCGTTTTCTCCATTAATGAGGGAGTTTTACAGCCCGTCATGATGACAGCTGTAAAAACTACTCCCAAACTTATATATATTAGTTTTTTACTACTCATTTTTTCTTTTTCTCTTGATGTTCTGTTAAAGGATATTCTTCTTCATACTTAATGAGATGACGACCATCCGAAAGCTTAGCAAAAATGTAGTACAATCCGGGTACAATAATTACCCCGAAGATTGTCCCAAATAGCATTCCGCCTAAAGCTGAAGCTCCAATCGTTCTATTTCCAATTGCACCTGCCCCTGAAGCCAATACCAATGGAATCAGCCCTGCAATAAATGCAAAGGAAGTCATTAAAATGGGCCTAAAACGAACCCTTGCTCCTTCAATGGCAGCCTCAAGAATACTCAAGCCTTGTTGTCGTTTTTGCACAGCAAATTCTACAATTAACACTGCATTTTTACCCAAGAGACCTACTAACATGATTAAACCGATCTGCGCATAAATATCATTATCAAGGCCTAATAGCTTAAGTAATAAGAATGAACCAAAGACCCCAACAGGCAATGAGAAGATCACCGTGAGTGGAATAATAAAGCTCTCGTATTGAGCAGCTAACACTAGGTATACAAATATCAATACGATAATAAATATATAGAGTGATTCATTTCCCCTTTGTGCTTCATCGTAAGAAAGCCCTTCCCAAGCGATGTCGTAGCCTTTCGGAAGCGTAGCAGATGCTACTTCTCTTATGGCTGAAATGGCATCCGCTGTCGTATAGCCTTTTGCCGGCAACCCACGAATAGCAGCCGAATTGTACATATTGTACCTTGTCACCTCATTTGGTCCAAGTTGCTTCTTCATAGTCATAAATGCGGAATATGGCACCATCTCCCCTTCCTCATTTTTTACATATAGATCTAGCACATCTTTTGGCAATCGTCTGTATTTTGGATCAGACTGTACATAGACCTTGAAAAAACGGCCGAATCTAATAAAACCCTGCTCGTAAGTACTCCCAATCATGATATTGAGGTTCTCCATTGCTTTTCCAATAGAAACGCCTTTTTGCATGGCTCTTTCATTATCGATAACGAGTTCGTATTGAGGGTAATTAGCCGCGAAGAAGGTGAATAGACCGGATAACTCATCGCGTTTGCGTAAATTATCCATAAACTGATCGTTGATCTTCTCAAATTCCTGATAATCAGTATTAGTGGTTTTATCTAATAAGCGCATAGAGAATCCACCGGAAGAACCAAAGCCCGGAATAGCTGGTGGCTCGAAAAATTCCACTATGGCTCCAATATTTTTGGATTTCTCCTCTAATTCTTCCATGATTTCATGAACAGAATGTTTCCGTTCAGACCAATCTTTTAAGTTAATTAAGCAAGTACCGGCATTGGAACCTCGACCTTCTGTCATAATCTCATATCCTGCTAAGGAAGAAACTGTCTCTATTCCATCTATCTCTTCACAAATCTTCTGCAATCGCTGCGAAACCTGATTCGTTCTTTCTAGAGTTGAGCCAGGAGGAGTTTGAATTATGGCATAAATGGTTCCCTGATCTTCACTTGGGATAAAGCCTGTTGGCAATATTTCATTTTCAAAGAATATACCTGCACCAAATGCTAGTAGAATACCAAAAGTGAGCACTCTCCTACTCACAATTAATCGTAAGAACCCGATGTATTTCCCAGTTAGCTTGTCAAAAGCACCGTTAAACCCACCCAATGCCTTTGTCAATAAGTTTTTCTTTTGCTTCTGACCATGTTTGTTTTTCAAAAGCATAGCACATAATACAGGCGTTAGTGTTAAGGCAATAATTGCCGAAATTACTATCGCACTGGCCATGGTAATAGAAAACTGGCGGTAAAAAGTACCTACAGGACCATCCATAAAGGATATCGGTAAAAACACAGATACCATCACGGCTGTAATGGCAATAATGGCACCACTGATTTCTCCCAAAACTTGCTGTACTGCTTTATATGGAGTAATCTTAGGATTTTCAGCAAACTTAGCATGCACGGCTTCCACCACTACAATGGCATCATCCACCACAATACCGATGGCCAATACTAAAGCAAAGAGCGTCACCAAGTTAATGGACAATCCAAAAAACTGGATGACAAAAAATGCTCCGATAAGAGATACTGGCACCGCTAAAATTGGTATTAAAGTGGATCGCCAATCTCCGAGAAAAATGAAAACAACTAGCGCCACCAAAATAAAAGCATCTCGTAAGGTATGGGTAACTTGTTCAATGGAGGCATCCAAAAATTTTGATACATCGTAACTGATTTTATAATCCATTCCCGGAGGAAAATCAGCCTCCATTTCTTTTAATTTTGATTTTACGTCCGCAATTACTTCACTGGCATTACTTCCATAATTCTGCTTTAAAACAATAGCGGCCGATGGATCTCCATCTAAATTGGAATAGATGTCAAAGAATTCACTACCCAATTCTACTTTGGCAATATCCCTTAAATGGATAGTTTCAGCTTCAGCATTGGCACGAATGATGATTTCTTCATATTCTTCTGCTTTGTTTCTTCTTCCTTTATAAGTTAACACATACTCCAAAGATTGTGCTTCAATACCTGAACTTTGCCCTATTCGACCAGGACGCCCTATAATACTCTGCTCTTCAAGCGCTTTCATTACTTCTTCCACGGAAATATCATAAGCCCTCATCCTATCAGGATTGAGCCAGATACGCATGGCATAAGTTCTACTACCCAAAATTTGTGCTCTTGCAACCCCTTTAATTCTATTAATTTCAGGAATCATCTGTACGTTGGCATAATTGTATAGAAATTTTTCATCCATACTTTCATTCTTAGAGTAGAGGTTAACATACATTAACATACTCGGCTGAATAGGCGTAATAATTACACCTTCTCGTTGCACCAATTCAGGTAAGAGCGGCATCACTTGATCCACACGGGTCTTGACCCTAGTAACTGCCATGTTCGGGTCAGTCCCTGGCTCAAAAATGATATTGATGGTAGCTTCTCCAGCACTAGTGGCATCGGATGCCATGTAACGCATATCTTGCACCCCATTGATGGCATTTTCCAGTGTGATTAAAGTAGATTTTACCAATACATCAGCACTTGAGCCAGGATAAGCAATAAAAATACTCACCGTGGTCGGTGCAATTTTTGGAAACTGCGAAATGGGTAGTTGTTTGATTGATAGAGTACCTACAAATATGATAATGACCGATATCACTATAGCGAGTACCGGTCTATGTATAAATCTTTTAAACATGAGATTTTTGTTTTAGAATTCCAGTTACTCAGCGTATAAGCTTAAATTTGAAATGACATTGCGAGGCGTTTCGAATTCATAATGAACCTCATCGTTTTCTTTCACAAGCCGCAATCCCTCCAAGAGAATTTTATCCTTTTCATTTAGGCCTCCTGTGATAGCAAATAAATGTGGAATTTCCTGACCTACTGTGATTTCTCGCTGATGTACGCGATGTTCTTCATCCAAAACGTATACATATTTTTTATCCAAGATTTCGAATGTAGATTTCTGTGGAATCAATAATGCATCTTTAAGCGGTACTGTCATTAAAATATTTCCTGTCTCGCCATGTCTGAGTAATCTATTCGGGTTTGGAAATGTAGCTCTAAACTGGATATTACCTGTTTCGTGGTTAAAATCAGCCTCAATTGTTTCCATTAATCCTTTTTGATTAAAAACCTTATTATTGGCCATTAATAACTCAACCGTAATGCTACTGTCACGTTCTACTTCACTCATGTAGTCTAAGTACTCAGCTTCAGACACATTGTAGTACACCCACATTTCACTATTGTCTGATAAATGCGAGAGCAGCTCCCCTTCTTCTATTAAGCTCCCTTGTCTTACATGAAAGCGATCTATTATCCCATCAAATGGAGCTCTTATTTCGGTAAAATCTAAATGAACTTTGGCCAGTGACATCTCTGCTTTAGCTTTTTCATACTTCGCTCTAGCCATTGCCAACTCTGTCGAGGAAACAATGTCGCTATCTGCTAGATTCTTGGTATTCTCATATTCAATTTCTGCAAAATTGACTTCCGCCCTAGCTTTTTCTAGCTCAGCTTGGTATAGCCTTGGCATAATTTTAAATAGTAATTGACCTTTTGTAACAGATTGACCTTCATCCACATAGATCTTCTCTAAATAGCCTCTTTCCTGTGCTCTTAATTCAATATGTTGTATGGAGTGAATTTGACATACATATTCTTTTGTGAATGAAGTGTCCATTCTCACTGGAGAACTTATCGGAAAAGTTCTTACTTCTTCATGATGTGATTCTTTTGATTCGCAACTTGAGTAGACTAATATGCTACTTAAGATGATAAACATGAGTATTTGCCTCATAATTTTATAAGTAATTTAATTTTTTAAATAGAGTAAGTGAGTAGAGAAAGAAAATGATAATCTCTACAGTTTCATTCGGGCAGTTAACAGACTTGTGTTACTGTGAATGAGTAAAACCTTAAAAAATTAGCTAATGAAGCTTTTCCAGCAATGGAAAAGTATGTAAAGAGGTATGTTATAACTTGAACTACTGATTGCTATATCCGCAGAAGCTTTGGAATTTGCTAATGGGTTTAATAGGCTTTCAACTTGATAATGAGATAATTCTCCATCATTATCAGAATCGTTGGTTTCCTCATTTTCTTCCTCTCCATTTTCTTCATTTGATGAAGATTCTTCGGCAGGAGAATTATGAAATGGGATATGACTATTTTCTTCAGCAAGAAATTGATGTATCTCTAAATCTGAATTTTCATTTTGAAATGCAATTATTCTATGATCAATTTTTGACGCATAGGTAGGTTGGCTATAGACAGACAAAGCAAGTCCCATGACAATTGCAAATTGCCAAATGAACTTAATAAATATGGTGCTATTCCTTTTTTGCATTCAAAATTGTTGATTTGCAAATATAAGAGATAATAAGTTGAAAGAGCAAAGTGTTTATAAAATATGATTTTTCATCTAGGCCTTAGAAGTTATGAATTCTGATTTTATTTAGAATTTATTAGATTTCATTACCTTTTAAGCAGTTTGTAATACATTGGCCTTAATAAAAAGTACTCTTTTGTTCCTATTCCAATCGAAATAAAAACTTTATTGCAAATATTAGCTACGTAAGTTTAGGGTAATTAAATCTATAATTATTATATAATGCAATCTACTAACAAGATTACTTATCATTAAAACAAATCAATTTCACCTCATAAAACTATACTGCAGTCCAACTGAAGCAAAATGAATCAGCGAAAAATTGTATACCTGAGTCACATTTGCACCTCCATCAATGATTCTGTAGCCTGCTCGGGCACTTAGCCCATTATCTTTGAACTTATATTGGAATCCTAGTAAAACGTCTTCTGCCCTGCCTTGTGGGCCCACCAGCGCATCTGCTTTCAGTAAGAACTCTAAATTCTCTGAATATTTATAGCGGCCATCAAAGCTCAGGAGCGGCACCACACCCAAATCGGTAGTCTCATCCTCAAGTCCATTTTCCGATAGGGCAATTCTAGCATCTCGGACTAGCACAGTAGCCCCAGCAGATAAACTCCATTTTTCCCTATCTATAAATTGATATCGATAACTAGCTCTATAAGTGTTAAATTCGTAGCGGCCTGTTACCGTATTGCCACTTAATCCGTATTCGTTTTCTCCAAACTGAATGCTGGAGCCACTATTTTTCTCATAATCAAAGGCCAAAGGAGCTGCTGTTAATTCTATAATATTCTTGTCCAGAAAGCGAAACTGCGCTTCGATTCTGGTATATACCTGAGGTTGCTGTGGCGTAAAATCATCTGTTAATGAAAATAGATCTCCTTTATTGCCTTCCTCATTGAAATAGCGAACATCATTGCTTCCATTAAAGGCTAAGCCAGATTCTATTGTTAGGCTTAACTGGGCAAATAAAGGTTGGGTAAATAAGAAAAGTATTAGGACGGGTACAAGTAATAGAATTCTCATAAAACTTAATTGGGTTCAGGAAAATAACGGTGCAAAACCGCTATTGTTTATTTAGCATCCTACTGTGAAGATTGGGAAATAAACTATACCTATAGAATTGAATTATTCTCGTTCAACCATTAGTCGAGCACTATCTACTTCTATAAATTCTACTCCTTCCTTATTTTCCTTTACATCGCTCCAATATACTTCTTCAAATCTTAAAAAGTAGACTTGATCTTGCATTTCAACTCTTAATTCATTGCAATTTCCTCCAGTGCTCTGTGTATGACATCTATCTTCATATCCTGCTTCTATTAGGAAAGATGTTCTCATATTATCGATAATATCTACATCCACATAGGTTCTTTTACTAACTAATCCGTTTACCAAATGCTCTGAAAAATCTCTTATTTCAATTTTTAAATCTATTTCATTAAAACTTGAAAAACTGAGCTGTGTAAGCCCATCCACAGTAAATGCTTTATCAATTTCTACCTCAATTTTTTGCAAAGGCGAAATAGTATCCTCTTTGCAAGCCATAAGCCCAAGAAGGAAAAGGATCATAGTGGTACTTAAGCTTATATTTTTCACAGCATTTATATTTAAATATTTTTAATTATGAATGCCATAACGAAATATAATAGATAAATATTACTTAGGTAAAGTAGTTATTTAGGGCTTAATTATTTTAACCCAACCCTTTCTTTGGTCTATTTCTCCACATTCAGTTTCATATTTCAATAGGTAAAAATAGTTTCCGGCATATCCATTATCTGCATACCATTTAAAGTCTTGATCAGCAGTTTGATATACCTGCTTACCGTATCTATCGTAAATCGAAATTAAAAATTGTTTGAAAGGATAATCCGTTTTAATTCTAAATGCATCATTGTAGCCATCATTGTTAACAGTTGCCACATTAGGAATAAATAATTCTTGCAATTCCGGTCTATAGCGAATGGATACTGTATCAGTAGGGAATTCGCAGTTTAAACTTTTAACACCACAAAAATACTCTCCGCTAGCTTCAATAATTATCTGGTCCTCTTCAATATCTAATCTTTGAAAGCTAGTACTGTTTTCTCCTTTGAAATACCATGTCATCCCCTCATAGGAAGCAGAATTTTCTAATCTTAGCGGAATTTCCGATTCACAAAATTCCTGCTCCCCTTTTAAATTGAGTTCTGGAAACAACTTAGGCCTAAAGTGAACGGAAACCGTGTCGGTTGCGAATTCGCAGTTTGAATTTATTATAGAGCAATAATATTTCCCACTAGAGTCAATACTTATTTGATCTTCATTAACATCTAATTTTTGATAGCCAGTATTATTTTCTGCTTTGAAATACCAGGTCACTTTCTCATATGAGTCGATATTTTCTAATTTTAGCGCTGCTTCCGGCTCACAAAATTCCAGTTCTCCCTTTAAATTAAGCTCAGGAAATACCATATGGTTGATGATTTGAAACTCCTCTTCCAGCTCATCGCATTTTGAATTTAATAAACGTACTTTATAAAATCCTGGCTCGGTAGATTGAATGCGAGTAAGATTCATTGCAGAGTCTAAGAGCTGGTAATCAGCTTCTATTTCTTTCTTATGAAACCACCCAAACGTATTATTCTGATCAATATTTAGCTCAATAAATAGTTCCACTTCATCATTTGTGCATTTTGTAATGCTGCTAGGTGATTTCGATTCAACTACTCTATTAGAATTTAGTGTAAAAGTAGTTTCTTCTATACAGCCATTTAAATAATAGCTAACCGTATGATTTCCTGGTGTTAATGTTGAAATATCCAACAAATTATTTCCTAAATCTACTTGATCTAACTTCCATGTTCCTCCCTGAGGACTAGCGCTTAATTCGTATTCTGTAAGGTTATTACATAAATCAGGAATTCTTTCTATAGATGGCTGCAGAATTGTTGTAAAAACTGAACCTGATCTGAATCCGTTTTTAGTATCTGCCTCAGGGCTGCCTAAAATAAGGAATCCTTTATCTATTTCTAAAGTACTCCCAAAACCAGTTTTTGTATTATTTTCAGGATTATCAAGCATTTCCAATTCACTTCCATATGCCGTTTCATCTTCAATGATTGAATTTAGATCAAACTTATAAAGGTGATCAATTTCATTCTGATTGTACCATAAATCTTTAGCTTGAATATAAAGGTCATTTCCGTTTAAAGAGATATAGTTCCCGAACTGAGCGTAATCAACTGTTTCATTGGGGGTTATGTGGAAATCTTCATAATTGATATTTTCCATGGTTGAGTTTTCAGGTATTTTAAAACCATATACTCTGCCTGTTGCAGATTCATTAGTATCCGTACTTTCGTAATTGGGGTCTCCCACTAATAATAAATCATCTTTGATTTCAATACTTGCACCAAATCTGGAAAAAATATCCGTGTAGGAAGAAGCAAAACGATAATCAGGTAATTCATTTTGAAAGGCTTCTGAGTTTAATTTATAAACGTATACTTTTAAGTTTCTTGAAGCATTTCTGGAAACATTACCAGTACCAATAACCATATATTTATCGTTTATGATCACATCTCTTCCGAAACCATCATAATTATAGTCTTCTTCATTTTCAAATTGTAATTCTAAGTTAAACTCTTTGCTCGATTCATTATATTGATATAAATAGACCCTACCTCCTGCCATCGTACTTGATAAATCATTTTTAATTTCGCTAATGGCAAGATATCCTTTATAATAAGTAATATTTCTTCCAAAGTGGCCTTGCTCATTTTCTGATTGGATGTCAGGAGATACTAAGGATGTTAGGTATTCCCAATTACCTCCTTCTCTTTCATAAATATATACCTTACCTGTTGAGTTGTACTTTGCACCATCAATAATGCTGTCATAACTAGGAGCTGCAACAAACAACAAATCCTCAAATATTTCAATTCGGCTTGCAAAAGCATCTTCATTCACTTCTTCTGGTGCATTCACTTTCTCTTGAAAATCCCATGCTCCGTTTAATTTTTCATAAATGTAGACACTACCGGCTCTATCTCCCCATTTATAAGAACTTCCTTTTGCACCAATTGCCATCGTATTTTGGCTTACTGAAATTTGTACTCCAAATTCATCATCAGATGCAGAAATAAATCCGCCTTTAAAGGCATTTTTGTAATTTTCTATGTCTGTGGTAGAATTGGGCTCTAAATCATAGATCAAAACCCATTCATTTTGTAGATTACTTTCATCTTGGTAAACATGCCTGCTACTCAATATCAACTCATTACCCGTGCTTATTGGGTTAGTACCAAACTCCATTTTATCATCTCCAATATCAGTGGGTTTTATGATTTCTTTTTTAACATAGCCTGAAGTAGCCGAATTATCTGGCATATATATTGAGAAATTTTCTTCCAATACAGGGATAGTCCAGAAGATTATATCGTCTTTAACTATTAGTTCTACTTCAGTGCCTGTGTATCCATATGATTTTTCTATAAATCGGCTTTCTTGCATATCAGCCCAACCTGATGTTGGTTTATCAAAAATATACAGACGAGAATGCATTGAATTTTCATCGAATGAATTGGCAACATATAACTTATCATTTTCATAAGCCATATTGATTCCAAAACGATGTTGATTCGGTGCACTTGATGTTAAAATAGCCTTCTGATTCAGATTCCACTCATTATTGACATCCTTTTCAAAAACGAATACAGCTCCTTGTACCTCTCCTGCTTCATTTATATAATCTGGATTAGAAATAAATAGAACATCTGTCTTAAAAACAAGGGATGTAAAATAGCCATAATAATTCTTTCCCTCTCCACTTAAACTCTCATCTAGAAGAATCGTATTACCATTTTTAAGATCAATAATTTTAATCTTAACTTGTACCTCAGAGCCCTGATATTTATTATAGATAATTGCTAATTCTCCCTTTTCATTTATTTCCATTTCAAATATCACTACTCGAGTATCAGAATTGACCGTATCCTCTATCAGTATTCGCTCTGTTTCTATCGAAGGCCACTCTCCTGTTTGATTTTGCCTGTAGATATAAAGAATTTGATTTGCACCCGCATTGGAGGTGTATACATTACCTTTGGCTATGATAACGCTATCACTACATATTAAATCACTTCCCAACACTTGGCTTGATGACGTATTCTGAGTGGCTATTTTCTTAACGGGACTCCAGCTTTGGTTTTCTTTTTTATAGAGATGGATGATCCCAGCATTATAGGCTATAGAATCATTAAGATACTCACTAACAGCAAGGTATCCATTACTGTAGCTAGTTGCATAGCCATAATTATTTTTTGTTTTTAGCTTTGCTTCTGGAATTAATTTCTGATTCCCGCATTGGCTAAATCCCTTATTAGAATGGATCAATAAAATGGATAATAGAATAAGTATTGAGCTGATTTGACGCATTATTGGGTTTTGGTAGTGAAGCAAATATAACCAACAGATTAACTTCTTCTAAAAAAATCCAAACTATTTTATATGTGCTAAATGTAAGTTTATGCTTTAAGAATAAAAATAAAAAATAGTATCTTGGCTAATAGATTAAATATTTAACCAAAAGATAAAACTATGGATTTAACCGAATTTATCATCCGATTACTGCTCTCAGCTGCTGCAGTTTTCATTAGTGCAAAAATACTATCTGGTGTGAAAGTGGATAGCTATGGACAGGCTGTAATTGTAGCTATTGTATTAGGAATTATTAATGCTATCGTTAAACCCATTTTGGTTTTCCTTACCATCCCCATCACCATCATAACTTTAGGTTTGTTCCTTTTAGTGATTAACGCTCTGATGATTATGCTGGTCGATAAAATTATGAAAGGCTTTAAGGTTAAGAGCTTTTGGTGGGCTTTTTTCTTTAGTATTATTCTATCAGTGCTGAATGCTATTTTGCAGTCACTTTTTTAGGAGTAGTGAGTTTTAGGTTATAGGTTTTAAGTTAAAAAAAGCAACTTTCTTGGTCATACTAAAACTTAAAACCTATTATCCCAGTTACTTACTTCCGGTCTGACCTTCGGTACTGACCTAAGTGCTATCTGACTATATTACTTAAAACCTATAACCTAAAACTTAATACTTAATACTTAATACTTAAAATTGAACACTTCTTACCCGATTCCCATAGCAATCAAATCAGCCAAAACCACGATTCCTTCTCTAAGATATGGATCTTTGATTTCTCCATCCGTATTGATTTTGTTAACTACTTCTGGGTCAGAAGTTATTTTATCTCTCAATTCATTAGCCGCATTTCTTCTTTCCATAGCGGCTTCATTTTCAGCTTTTCGAGTTTCCATATTCAGACTAACTCGATACATATTTTGCTGATTGACCGCTTCATCTACATCATTTTTGAGATTTCGGAGGTATTGTTCCTCTTTCAATCTTTTTTCGTGCTTTTCATTTAGCTCTGCCAATAATTTTTCATTGATATGATTGCTTGGCTCATATTCGGAGCTTTCAATTTGATCCCATTCCAATGCTCTTTCGTAAGAACTTTCACCAAATGTTTTGGCAGTATAAGGTGATGGCATTTTAATATCTGGCATTACTCCTTTATGCTGAGTACTGCTGCCATTTACTCTATAATATTTTGCTAAGGTTAATTTCACTTGCCCTAAAGTATCTTCCACCTTCGGAACAAATTGATTTAGAGAGATTAAATTTTGAACAGTCCCTTTTCCAAAAGTATTTTCTCCTATTACCACTCCCCTTTTATAATCTTGAATAGCACCAGAGAATATTTCAGAAGCTGAAGCGCTAAATCTATTGGTTAGAACAGTTAAAGGGCCATCATAATAAATAGTTTTATCTTCATCCTTACCCAATTCAATTTCACCCTCAGAATCTCTAATTTGAACAATTGGGCCATCCTCAATGAACAATCCACTAAGTTGGATAGCTTCTTGTAAAGAACCTCCGCCATTCGATCTTAAATCAATTACGATACCATCCACTTTGTTTTTAATAGTATCTAAAATAGCTTTTACATCCTTGGTAGTACTGCCATAATCTTCTCCTTTGCGCATGTTTTCAAAATCCAAATAGAAGGAAGGAATTGTAATAACGCCTATATTATATTGATTTCCATCTCTATAAACTTCTCTTACTTCAGAATATGGAACTTGATTCTCAAGCTTAATTTTATCACGAACTATTCTAATCTCTTGAGGTACTCCTACAGAAAGCGAGGTTCCGGCTTCAATTATTTTGAGCCTAACGACAGTGCCTTTTGGGCCTCTAATCTTTTGAACAACATCATCAAGCCTCCAGCCAGTAATGTCTACAAAATCACCCTCATCGCCTTGTGCAACTGCCAATATTTTGTCATCGGTATTAATTACTTTACTTTCAAATGCTGGTCCTCCAGGTACAACTGAAGCCACTCTCGTATAATTTCCATCAGAAGTAAGCGTGGCACCAATTCCTTCAAGAGATTGGCTCATTCTTATTTTAAAATTTTCTGAAGTAATAGGAGAAAAATAACTGCTGTGTGGGTCAAAGCTTTCTGCAAAAGTATTCATATACAATTGGAAAACATCGCGGCTTTCATATTCACCTATCGTTTGTTCTAAGCGGTCATACCTTTCTTTTAAGAGTCTTTGAATGGTGGTGTCTGCCTTTTCATCCAATTTATAGTCAAGTGCTTGACTTTTAATTAACTTTCTCCATGTATCATCTAATTCGGCTGTTGAAGATGCATAATCTAAAGAATCCCGTTCAACGATTAAATATTCTTCTTTGCTATAGTCAAAATCATATTCTAATTCATTTTCAATGAAATCCATTCTTTCTTGAAACCTTTTGCGGAAAGTGTTGAATATCTCATATGGAGGAAGCAAATAGCCTAACTTCATATGATCATCTAGCCTATCGCGATATTTTTGAAATCCTTCGATATCTTCTTTTAAGAAATAATGTTTATTAGCATCTAGTGATGAAAGGTATTCATCAAAGACCACTTTAGACAAATCATCATCTATGCTAATTTTTTCATAATGATATTGAGTTAGAAGTCCAGCTACCAACCGTGCTTCCATGGATTGATCTTGAGTAGGACTTAATTTTTGAAGTTCTTCGGATTGTGCGAATCCTGAAATACTCCAAAAAAGGACAAAGATGGATACAATTATCTTATTCATACTTTATATTATTATAGTTCAGGATTTCAAACGGTGAAATCGATATTTATTTTATAGAATTTGATAAACGGTCAAATTGCTAAAGGTAAAAGGTTATTCTGGATTTTATCTTGGTAAAATAAGTTGTGTTTAGAGGAATCATCTAAATGCATAATTGACTTATCCATCATCCACTTAATGTATTTGTTGAATCTATGCCCCATCCAAACGCTCGAATTCAGCACAACCGCATAAGAATAGCCGTTATCTTTTCGATAGATAAAACAAGCCGATCCTGCTAATGTGCCTGTTCTCCACCAATTTTCTCCTCTTGCTCCTTTCCAGCCGTAAGCATCCTTATAACTTTTTCCGCTCACCATAAGTTCTTGGCTTTCTTTAGAAAGTAGTTGATATGATGTGTTCTTTGGATCTATTAATGAAACAATTTTAGCTAATTGGGATGCACTTGCTATCCAGCCACCAGCAGCCCCAAGAGTTTTGATATCACTTCCTCCATAAGGCTTCTTAACGGATTCGAAATTACCATCAAAAGATTGGAATTGATAAGCTCCAGGATGATTATAATAATGAACTTCAAATGGTTTTCTTTCCCATTCGTAGTTATCTGCTATTCGCATTCCATAAATTCCATTCGGTTCCAAAATATGTTCATTAACATAGCGCTCATAGCTTTTCCCAGATTTATATTCAATAATTTTACCCAATAGCATATATCCATAATTTGAATAGGCATATTGCGTACCTGGTTTATATCTTAACCTTCTATGTTTCAATACGAACTCAATGATGTCATCATCAGTTGGAGGCCCTTCTAACTCCATAATTCGCTTAATTTTAGCTGCTTGAAACATGAAATCACCATCTCTCCAGCTCCAACCTCCATTATGATTCAATAGATGACCTACTTTTATTTTTTTGTGATTATCATCCTTCATTTCCTCAAAGTCAGATAAAATTCCTTCTGAGCCAAATACGTTTTCTTGCAAATCTAATAATCCATCATCCACCATTTTCATGATCGTAATGGCTGTAATTAACTTAGATGCACTGGCAATTCTGAAAAGATGCTTGGTATTGGCTTTTTCTTTGGATTCAATATTTGCATAGCCATAGCCTTTGGAATAAATCAATCTATTATCCTTCATCACGGCAACACTGGCCCCTTTGATATCCCATCGATTTAAGAATTTATCAATATCTTTATCAAAAGCTTCATTGCTTAAGCTGGAGTCCATAACAGGCGCAGGACTTACTAAATTGAAATTCAAATAATTTAATTGACTGTGGGAGCTTTCGTCCATAGAACGGGTAAAGGCTACTTCAGAAGTGGTATAAAAGGCCAAACTAATTGCCATTACCCCTACTACTATTGCAATTATCGTGGTACTTTTCTTCAACTTTAAAATCAAATTGGTTCTTTTAAATTTTAATCCTTAAATAAGTAAACATTTATTTAAATAGCCAAATATAGCATAAAATAAATGATTCAACATCTAATTCACATTATAAACCTAATTAACAGCTATCGGCTGAAAAAATTCCACTGTGTAAAGATTTCTTTTTACTTTAGCTGAAAATTATAACGATCAAATTAACAGTCATTGCAATATAAACTTAAATACGATTTCATTATTGGCGGTGCAGGCTTAGCTGGGCTCACTTTAGCTTGGAAAATGCTTGATGAAGGATTATTAAAGCATAAGAAACTCTTGATTATTGATCGTGATAAAAAGAATACCAATGATCGTACTTGGTGCTTTTGGGCTGAACCTGATAAATGGTTGAATGATTTGCCGATTTCTAAATCATGGAAAAATGCCTGCGTAAAAGGAAATGATTTTGAAATTAATCAAAGTCTTCACCCTTATCAATATTATAAAATTGAAGGAATTGATTACTATAACTTCATATTCAATAAATTAAGTAATAGTGCTCAAATTACTATTATTCAAGATGTTATAGTTGGAGAAAATGCGAAAAGTAAAATAGTTGAAACTCAAAATGCTCAATATCAATTTACTGAGTACTTTTTCAAATCTTACTTTATTGCAGATGAACTTTTAGATATAAGAAATCCTAAAAAGCACTTTATTTGGCAGCATTTCTTGGGCTGGAAGATTAAAACTCAATCGAATAATTTTGATCTGGAAACCATTACCTACATGGATATGCGAGTTCCTGAAGTGAAGTCAGGTTTGAGTTTTGGCTATATTCTGCCAGAAAAGAAGAATGAAGCCTTAGTGGAATACACTCTGTTTTCAGCTGAACTCTGGAAAAAGGAAGAATATGAGAATGCTTTAAGACATTATATTGAAAACACACTCAATATTCAAGAGTATGAAATAGTAGAAGAGGAATACAATAAGATTCCCATGACCAATACGGTTTTTGAGCAAAGAAATAATAGTATCATTCCCATAGGTACTTTAGCTGGGACCGTAAAGCCAAGCACCGGTTATTCTTTTGTTCGAAATTACCGGCATATCCATCTGATTGTTAATAGCTTAAGGAGCAATACTCAAAGTTTTGAATCTGCTAATTCCAAGCGGTTTAGGTTTTATGATGAAGTGTTAATGAATGTGCTAGTTACTGAAAAAAGTAGCGGTCATGAAGTTTTTGGCAAACTCTATAAAGGCAATACATTACCAGCACTTCTAAAATTCCTTAATGAAGAAACTTCACTGTGGGAGGATTTAAAAATCATGAATACGGTGCCTAAATGGGCATTTGTGAAGGCTGTTTTTGGGGAAATGGCCCCTAAAGGAAGCCGCACAAAGACTTTCACTGAAGAAACATTGTGAAAGCTAATAGCCAGTCTGTTTCTATGGAATGCGTAGGTCAGTACCGAAGGTCAGACCGGAAACAGATAAACATCACTTTCATTTTTTTAATCAAGGAAAATTTAGTTAATAAACTTTATTAATTCTGATTAGATTTGGCAGCATATTTTGTAGAAATAAAACCGGTCTGACCTTCGGTACTGACCTAATT
Organism: Marivirga salinae; assembly: GCF_030503855.1. Classification (NCBI taxonomy): domain Bacteria; kingdom Pseudomonadati; phylum Bacteroidota; class Cytophagia; order Cytophagales; family Marivirgaceae; genus Marivirga; species Marivirga salinarum. The sequence continues at coordinate 3,039,973 of NZ_CP129971.1, forward strand.
GAGATGCTTAGATCAGACGATATACAAAGCTTGACTTATTAACTTGGCTGAAAAGAAGGTTTAAATACTAATAGGAATCATAGTCTTAAACTCAGTTTCCTTTTCTTTTGATGAATAGTTCAAGGTGATGTCACCATTAAGCTTTTTGGTGATGATTTTGCAAATATATAATCCCAAACCAGGACCTTTAGGCAATTCAGAGCCTACATAAAATAGATCAAATATATTCTCTTGCTGTTCTTTTTTAATTCCGATACCATTGTCTTTAACACTAACAATCAATTGTTTATCAATTATTTCAATGGTTACTTTAACCCATTTCTTTAATTTTAAAGGATCATAAAAGCGAACAGCATTTCCGATTAAATTCTTTAAAATTAAGTGAAGGGAACTAGGGTCAATTTGAACTTTGTCTTTTACTGTATTATTAACTTCTATGGAAACATTATCAAGGTTCTCCTCCCCTTTCAATCTCTCAAACACGGTTTCCAATATCATTTCAATATCAATCTTTTGAGGGCTGATTGGTCTGGCACTAATTTCATAAACATTGCTCAATCTTTTAAGCATGCTATCCATATGATTAGCGGAATGATTTAAATGCTTTAAATGATCTGAGATATCATTATTCTGATCATATTCTATTTGAATCAATTGACTCAATCCTTTAAATCTTGCAATAGGTCCTCTTAAATCATGTGCTGATTTATAAATGAATTCATCAAGCTCTTTATTTTTTTCTACTAAAAGGTTGTTGGATACTGAAAGTTCTTTAGTTCTGTCTTGTACTTGCTGATCGAGATTTCTTGCAATTCCCATCAACTTTTTGTTCTGACCTTGAATGATTCTTTTGGCTTGCTCTAATTTGCTTCTTTCATGATCCAAAAGTTCATTTTGAGATTGGATCTCTTCAAATGCTTCTCTTAAATCTCTATTTTTAGCTAATAAATCTTGCTGAGCCGTTTCGATTTCTTCTTTTTGCTCATTTATTAAATCTATGGCTTCTTTATAAGCTTCATTTTGAGCAATTAATTGTTCGTGCTTTTGTTCTAGTGTTCTTGTTCTATCTTTTACTTGACTTTCTAAATATTCGTTATGCTGTTTTATTCTCTTCGAACCAACATTAACAAAGCTGAATGCGATTCCGAATACTCCTAATCCTAATAAGGATACTGAAAATGCCTGAAATATGTTTGTAAGGTTTTCATTCTCAATTTCAAATAAATAATTGAGCATACTAGCTTTTTGTGTAGCTAATAAAGGAATGTTAGCTGCTTCAATTGGTTGTACAGCAACCAATAGCAGAAAACTAATCAAAGTAAGGATAATAGAATAGTTTAAATAATTTTTCACAAATACCTGTCTTATTAAAATACTATTAAAGATAAAAAGTTTAATAGTTTTGAATTAAATTGTAAAACCTTTAATAATCAGTTAATTACCTTTATCTAATTCAAGTGACAATTTAATAAAATAATATATTTAAAAACAAGAAATACTTATATAAATATTAATCTAAATTAGATGTTAAAACATTTAATGCGTCATGAAACGGTCACTTTAAAGGCTACAGTCCTGAAATTAAACAATTTAGAAATTGAATAAATAAAAAAACCGATCTAAAAGATAGCTCCTTAAGATCGGTTCAAATACTTAATAGTATGAAAATAATGTAAGAAATTAATTCGAATTTAATTATTTTCCGAAAGGATTGAAGCCTGCCAAGCCTCTTTTGCTGCCACTCATTTTATTCATGGTCTTCATCATCTTACGCATATCCTTAAATTGCTTCAGCAAGTTGTTGATTTCTTGCACAGAAGTTCCACTTCCTTCCGCAATTCTTTTCTTACGGCTAGCATTCATTAATTCAGGATTGCTACGTTCTTCAAAAGTCATAGAGCGAATGATGGCTTCAACTGGCTTAAAAGCATCGTCATCAATGTCCAAATCCTTAATTTGTTTTCCCATGCCTGGCAACATCCCCAATAGGTCTTTTACATTCCCCATTTTCTTAATTTGCTGCAATTGAGAAAGGAAATCCTCAAAATCAAACTGGTTTTTCCTTATTTTCTTAGATAGTCGATTGGTTTCTTCCTGATCGAAAGTTTCTTGTGCCTTTTCAACCAAAGAAACCACATCACCCATTCCGAGAATCCTTTGTGCCATCCTATCCGGATAGAAAAGGTCAATGGCTTCCATTTTTTCACCGCTACTGATGAACTTGATAGGCTTCTCAACAACCGTTCTAATGGATAGAGCAGCACCACCACGCGTATCACCATCTAATTTGGTCAATACAACCCCGTCAAAATCAAGTTGCTCATTAAAGGTCTTGGCAGTATTCACAGCATCCTGACCCGTCATGGAGTCCACTACAAATAATGTTTCAGAAGGATTCAGCTCTTTTTTCAAGCTAGAAATCTCTTTCATCATGACTTCATCCACTGCTAAACGACCTGCAGTATCGACTATTACAATGCTTTTGCCATTATCTTTGGCAAATTTAATAGCATTCTTAGCTATTTTAACTGCGTCCTTATTTTCAGGCTCAGCATAAACTTCTACGCCAATTTGTTCACCTAATACCTTTAGCTGATCGATGGCAGCTGGTCTGTAAATATCACAAGCGGCTAAAAGGACTTGCTTTCCTTGTTTCTTTAATCTGTTGGCTAATTTACCAGAGAAAGTAGTTTTACCAGAACCTTGAAGTCCAGAAATCAAAATGGTAGCTGGAGAGCCTTCAGTACTGATGTCTACTTGCTTTTCGCCCATCATTTTGGCTAACTCTTCTTGAGTAATTTTCACCAAAAGTTGACCTGGGGATACTGAAATTAAGACATCTCGACCTAAAGCTTCTTCTTTAATTCTGTCGGTAACGTCTTTTGCTACCTTGAAATTTACATCGGCATCCACCAATGCTCTACGGATTTCTTTAACAGTAGTGGCTACGTTTACTTCTGTAATTTGGCCCTGACCTTTCAGGGTTTTAAAAGCGCGATCTAATTTATAACTGAGATTATCGAACATATCTTATATGGATTCTAAAATTAAATTACACAAAGGCTAGTCATTTGATTCTTATTTTCAAGTTAAATACTAGTGCTTCTCGTGTAATTGCCTAATAGGTACTTTTTAATTGATAAAATTTTGGGCAAAAGTAAGGAATTTATTGTTCTATTCCGAAGAAATTGACCACAGAGTTTTTCTGAGAATTTCAGAAAGAGCTGGTACAGCCAAAGGCTGTTTTTTTAAACCACAGAGATTCGCTAAGTTTTCCACAAAGGACCAAAAAGATAAATTTAATCTAGAATTACCATATAACTCTTTTGAAAATGCTTATTTCATAAATGAAGGATATTCGTCTATTTCAAAATAAACATTGTCTACATTCTTTATATAAACCTTTATGTAACTTAGTGAAAGTCTCCGAGTAACTCCTGACTTTCAGTACGGGACAGGTTCTGTGGTTATAGCAATAGTAGCCTTTGGCTACCAATACATGTGTTATTTACAGTATTTTTGATAGGCTTTAATTCCTTTCTCTTCTTCTAATTCTAAGGATTTTTGATAAGCTTCACAGGCTTTATCTAAATCATCAGATAATCGATAAGCTTCTCCCCTATAGTAATTTAAGGAAGCAAGATCGCTTTTACGCTTATATGCATTTTCAAATTGACGGATGGCTTCTTTATAATCTTCTTGTTTTAATGCTAAGATTCCTAAATTTCTATAGACATAAGGGTTTTTTTCATCTCTTACGATACTTTTCCTTAAATCGGCATAAGCTTTTTCATATTCACCCAAAAAAGTTAAGATATATCCTTTATTGTTTAAAAAATAAGGCTGACCAGGTTGTGATTTCAATGCTTCATTTACCGATTCTAATGCTGATTCGTATAATTCCTGTTCTGATTGGATCAATGCCAATAAATTCCATGCATTCGCTTCCTGAGGGTTTAGCTTTAATGCATTTTCCAAATGCTTAACGGCTGATTCATTATCTTTTTGATAATAATCTACTGCTGCCAAATTGGTATGGATCTCAGCATTTTCCGAATCTAAGGATAAAGCTTTTTCAAAGGAGGTTTTTGCTTCAGGATAATTTTCTAAACCCACTAAAGCCAAACCATGTGCCATGTGAGCAAATGCTGAATCTTGATATTCTTCCAAAACGGGTTCTAAATCATCTAATGCTCGATAATATTCACCAGTTTGATAAAAGGCATTGCTTCTATTGTAATACGCTCTTGTATAATCGGCTTTATATTGAATGGCTTTATTAAATGCCTGAACAGCTTCATAAGGATGTCCATTTTGATAATGTGCCACACCTAAGCCATTCCAAGCCGAGGCATTCTCCTGATTGAGATCAATAGCACTTTCAAAATAGTTTAAAGCCTGTTTCTCCTGCCCTTGATCAAGTGATTGATAGCCTTTTTGAATTAAACTTTCTTGCCTTTGCTCTTTATTTGAACAAGCAAAAAAGATTGGGATAAGTAGAAATAATATGTAATTTTTCATTTATAAAGCTTCAACTTAAATTCTGAACGGAAAATTGCAGCTTTTGATTGAAACAAAAAAGCACAGATCAAAAAATCCGTGCTTTTATTGCATTAAACTAAGTAAAACTAAACTATACTCTCTTTATTAAAACTCATCTCCTCCGCCTTCATAATCTCCACCACCTTTTTCTCGATTTCTTTTATTGGAGTTGATTCTGTAATCGAATGAAAGTGTTACCGTTGTTGTTCTCCATTGAAATTCGGAATCATAATAAAAACCATCACCACTAGTGGTAGTTCTCCATCTTCTAGAGTTCAACAGATCTCTAACATTTAGGGCTAAAGTTCCTTTTTTGTCCAATACTTCTTTACTGAAACCTAAATCAACCATATAAAATGCCTTCCTAGTACCTTGGGTGGTTTGTTGAGGAGCTCTGTAAAATGCGCTTAATTGCACATTAAAATCATTACTAAACGACATTTGAGAGGTGGCTCTACCTGATGCAGTGAAAGTTTCAGCTTCAAATACTTGTTCATTTACGACTCCGTAAGTATCTGAATAATAAATATTTAAATTCCCATTTAATCTCCACCAATCATTTAGGTCATGTGAATAATTATTTTCAATCCCGATTGAATTCCTTTCAGCCAAATTTTGTGGTTGTGTATAGGTAACACCGTCTATAACTGTATTAATTCTTTCCGCCACTCCAGTAGTTCTTCTATAATATAAACCACTATATAAGGTGGCATCACTAAAATTATTAACCAATCCAACCTCATATGAATCTGTAAATTCTGGATTCAAATTTGGATTACCAATTCTGATGTTTCTATCATCATTGAAATTAGAGAATGGATTTAAGGAACGGAATCTTGGTCTATCGAATCTTCTACTATAACTAGCCTGCAAAGTGTGTAACTTATTAAATTCATAAGTCATAAATACACTTGGGAAAAGATTGAGGTAATCACGAGCATTTATTGTATCCACAGGCTGTTTCAACTGAGTAGTAATATCCGTTAGTTCTGCTCTTAATCCTAATTGGTAAGTGAATTTATCAAACTCACTATTATAGATGGCGTAAAGTGCATGAATATTTTCATTGTAGATAAAATCATTGGTGAAATCACTTAATACACTATCTGCTTCTTGTCCTTCAACATTTTGTGTCACCTCATATTCATTGGTTATAGTTCTTAAAGTACTTCTCCAGCCTGTTTCAAAAGACCTAGTTTCACCAAGTGGTTTTACGTAATTGGCTTGCATTAATATATTTTCAGAAAATTCACTTATATAAGATTGTTGTTGAATACTATCTACATATTGCTCAGTAGACATTACAAACCTTTCATTTCTTAAATCAGAATCTTCTATTTCTGAATTATTTCTATATTGAAAATCGGCTGTTAATTTATGATCCTCATTATCCCCAAAGGTCTTAGTGAAATTCAGATCATATTCTAAAACTTCCTCATCTTCTTTTTCATTTTGAATACGAACAGAACGTCTTACCAATTCACGAGTGTCTTTATTGATGCCATCATAATCATCATAATAATTGTAACTTAAATTATTTTCATCTGAAATTCTGTAAAGAAATGATCCGGTTAAAGTTGTGCTTTCATTAAAGCTATAATCCATTCCAAATCTTGCATTTTGAGATATTCCGCTTCTTTCTCTTTCTCTATCAACATATGTTGAGTAAGCCGTGGTGTCATCCGGTGTAAATTGTTGGTCAATATAACCTCCGCCAAAATTTTCTCTGTAAGTGATTCCATAGCTACCAAATAAGTTAACATTTCCTTTACGGTAATTAATATTACTATTTACTCCACCAATAATAGGATATCCTAAATTGGCACTTACACTCCCATTAACTCCACCCTTTTTCTCTTTCTTCATAATGATGTTAATGATACCTGCATTTCCTTCAGCCTCATATCTAGCGGATGGATTAGTAATTACCTCTACCCTTTCAATTTGATCAGCTTGAATTTGTCTTAAAGCAGAACCACCGCTAATACCTACTAAACCAGATGGTCTTCCATCAATTAAAATTCTTACATTTCCGCTTCCTCTTAGGGATACATTCCCATCAATATCTACTGTCACGCTTGGAAGATTATCAAATAAAGATTCTGCATTGCTTCCTATATTACTAAGGTCTTCACTTACATTGAAAATCCTTTTATCTAGCTTCATTTCCATCTGAGGTCTTTTGGCTACCACTTCCACCTCTGACAATTGATTTACATCTTCACTTAGTTCAATAGTTCCTAAATCAATTTTGTTTTGATTTGCAATTAATTCTCTATTAACAGTTTGATAGGATATAAATTGTATTCTTAAAGTATATTCTCCTCTTTCCACTTGTAATTGAAAAACTCCAGATTCAGGAGTGACAGTACCGGTCACTAATTCATCATTACTATCAAAGACACTTACATTTGCATAAGCCAAGGGGGCATTTGTTTTAGCATCAACCAACTTGCCATTTACTGTAGTACTTTGCGCCCAAACTTGATGAGTGCTAATACTTAATAAAACCAGGATAAATATTTTCAGAATAGTTGTACTTGTTTTATGCATTTTTTCGCTTTTCAATCTTTATTTAACTCAAAATTACGATCCAATTCTGAAGAAAATTTGAATTTTCATCAGATGAATGAAAAATTAATGTAGCTACAAGTATTTTTTGAAGTGAATTGTTTAAATAAAGAATAAGGTTGAAATAATTGAAAATACTTCTTTGAGATAAATGGATATAGAATTGTGGATTAAGGCATCAAATTTTGAAATTTACCTACTCTCTTTCAACTTTCTATTGTGATTTGATGGAGCTGTTCTTTATTGATATAATTTATTTTTAATCCGCTTACTTTACAGATTTTTTGAATAATTGCTAAGCCTAAACCTAAAGATGAACTACTTTGATTTCCTTTCTTAAATCGGGCGAAAAGTAGTTCAGGTTTATGGTTTAATGGTTTACCAGAGTTTTCAATTATTAATTGATTTTTTTTCAAGTAAACTTTTATAAAACCTCCTTCAGGTATATTATGCTTGATGGCGTTATTCAAAAGATTGGTAATCAAGATTTCTAATAATACTGGATGAATACTCCATTCAATGTCTTCGCTAACTTTTTTACTTAAATTAATTCCCTTTAAATAGATTAATTCTTCGTATTCATCTAATAAATCTTCCAAGGTATTGCTTACATCAACACTTTCCTTTTGTTCAAATTCCTGATTATCAATTTTAGCCAGTAATGTTAAAGTATTTCCTAATTTTGATAGGTTAGTTAAACTTTTGGAAGCCTCACTTACTAATATTTTCTGTTCTTCATCAAGATTACCATTTTGCAAAATTTCTAATTTACCTTTTGCAATACTAATTGGCGTTTGAATTTCATGGCTTGCATTCTCCGTGAATTCTTTCAAAGACTGGTAATCAGCCATTACTTTTTGGGACATCTGATGAATAAATTCATTTAATCTTTTAAACTCCTTAGTATCTGTTTTAGGAAGATTAAAAGGCTCATTTTCTTTTATATCGAATCGCTTAATAGCAGAAAGTGTATCTTCAAATGGTTTTAATAGTCCTCGGGAAAGTAACCAGCTCCCTAAAAGCACTACAACAAATAGCAGTAAATATGTTTTTACTAAAGATTCAATTACTCCGTCAACTATATCATCTTGCTCGATTATAATATCATAAAGAGTTATTTTATAAAACCTTCCCTCAACTTTTTTACCCACTTCAAGCTTATTATGCAACTCAGGTCTTTCTAAGGTACTGTGGTAGACAATAGTATCTGAAAACATAATGTTATCTACTTCAATTGAATCTTGCTGTGGCAAAATGATAACTTTATCCCGAATGATATCTCTTGTAGGCTGTCTCCTTTCAATGTATTTTTCAGTGGAACGCAACCTTTCTTGTAAAAACCAACGCTCCTCTTTCTTTACTTCATTTGAAATGATTTGAACAGTAACTACACCACCGATAATGAATACGATAAAAGAGAGCCCGAGGAATATTAATACTATTTTGGTTATCAGTCGCATATTATAAAGTCTTGAGCTTGTAGCCTACACCGTAAACTGTTTCCAGCAAATCAGTTCCGGTTGCTTTTTGAATTTTTTTTCTTAAGTTTTTGATATGTTGATATACAAAATCAAATGAATCACTTTGATCTATAAAATCGCCCCAAAGGTGTTCAGCTATATTTTGTTTGGTTAATACTCTTTTGGCATTATTGGCAAAAAACAAAAGCATTTCATATTCCTTTTTGGTTAAATCCAGTAACTCATCCCCTACTTTTACTTCTTTCTTATCCGTATCAATCAATATCTTATCTAGTTGGATTTCATTACTGCTCTCTTGCTTTCTGGTTCGGTAAATAGCTTTTAATCGAGAAGCTAATTCTAATAAATGAAATGGTTTACCTAAGTAATCATCTGCACCTGCATCTAAGCCTCTTACTTTATCATCAATGGAATTCTTAGCAGATAGAATTAAAGTTCCGATACTTTTTCTGTTGGCTCTTAGAGAATATAACAGATCCATTCCGTTTCCATCAGGCAACATCAAATCTAAAATCACAACATCATATTCATAAGCCGCTAATTTATCGGTTGCGGTAAAAAAATCTGGTGCAATACTCGTTTGAAAACCTTCCTTTATAAGGTAATCCTCAATGTTTTTTGCCAATTCTACTTGATCTTCTACAATTAATACTTTCATCTTCTTTGTTGTAGTCTATAAAACTACTGTAATTTTTATTCTTAGGATATTTTAAGTCATAAATTCTACTGTCAATTATTTAATGGCGACTTAGCCTATCTTTATTAAACACAAAGTTAAAACTGAATTCTGAAGCAATTTTGAAGATACGGATGTAACTAATATCACATATCTTCTAAGTATTTGTAAATAAATCAATAAAACAATTGAATAAATGAAAATAAAATAAGAATTTAAAACTAGAATAGGGAAAAATGAAATTAAATGATCCATCAATTGCTCGTGAGCTAGAGGAAAGCAACCAAAGATTATTAGAAGCACAGCAATTAGCAAAAATAGGGAACTGGGAAGCCAATGTTAATTCAGGTAATATCCTCTGGTCTCCTGTTGTCTATGAAATATTTGAATGTGATCCCAATTCCTATAACCCCACCATTACTTCATTTAAAGAAATGGTGCATCCGGATGACGAAGCAAATGTTTTTGAAGAGGATATAAAAGCATTTAAAACAGGATATTTTAATCTCACCCACAGAATCATCACCAAAAAAGGAAATGTTAAATATGTTCATGAAATTGCTTCAAAAGTTGAAGATGGAGATGAACTAATTTACAGAGGAACCATTCAGGATATCACCCAGCTTAGAGAAACAGAAAAAGCCCTTATTTTAGAAAAAAAGAAATTAGATTTAATTATTTCGAGCAGTAATTTAGGAAGCTATGATTGGGATAAGGAAAAGAAATGTTATTATTTAAACAGAAATTATGCAAAAACTCTAGGTTATTCTGAAAACGAGCTGAAATCAATAAGTTTTACTAAATGGTTTGAAACTGTGCATCCTGAGGATATGGCTGTGATGACTGATTTCTTCAATAGCCGAAAAGAAGAAGACATCATTCCATATGAATTTGAAATAAGACTTAAACACAAAGAAGGGCACTGGGTATGGGTTTTTAATAATGGCAGAGCAGAAGGTTTAAACCAAGATTTGATGCCTACCTATCAATCAGGGATAATTTTGGAAATTTCGGAACGGAAACAAGCCGAAATAGAATTAGACAGAACCAAGGCATTATTACTGCAAACAAATTCGATTACAAAAACCGGTGGTTGGAGCTGGAATTTAAATAATGGCGAAATCCAATGGACAGAAAATACCAGAAATATTAATGAAGTTGATGATGGTTATGAACCTACCTTTGATAGTATTTTCGATTTTTTTTCGGATAAAAGTCTTGTCCCTCAAGTTAAGACGCTAATTGATAATAGTATTCATAAAAAAGAAAAATTTGATCTTGAATTGCAATTGCTGACTGGCAAGGGCAATAAATTTTGGGCAAGATTAATTGGGATTCCTGAAATTGTGGACGGTAAAGTTCAAAGACTTTATGGAACCATCCAGAATATAGAAGATCAAAAAAGAAATGAATTTCAACTACAAGAAAAAACAAAACAATACAATGAACTAGTAGAAAATATTCCAATAGGTGTTTATAAACTCAATAGAAAAGGAGAATTAAATTACATGAGTCCTCCTTTCAAAAAGATGATTGGTGTAGAAGATAGAGAAATTGATACCAATGACTTTGCTAATGAAGTGGTACACCCAGAGGATTTGGAAATGTTTTTGAAAGCCAATAACTATGCTTTGGACAACTATCAATATTTCAATCTGGAATTTAGGATCATTGTAAAATCGCAAACCAAATGGGTAAGGGCAACTTCACAACCCAGCAAAGACATTGACGGTAATTGGTATTGGTTTGGTACACTTTCAGATATAACCCAAAGAAAGAATACGGAGCTAAAAGTCAAAGAGAATGAAAAGCAATTGCAGAACATTATCAGTTCCATGACGGAAGCTTTAGTTTTCTATGATCAGAATGGGATTATTCGGTCTATAAATGATAGTGCTGGACAAATATTAGAACTCGATAGATCTGAAATTATTGGAAATCGACTTTCCCAAACCATTATTAAACTTTTTGATGTTGATGGAAATCCTTTGTTAGATGATAAACACCCTGTCGAGATTGCATTGCGGAAAAAAAAGTCATTTAATGACATTAGAATACAATTATTGAATAGTAATACCCATAAGATCATCTGGATAGAAGCTAATATTAAAATAATTGAAGAGGCTGATACCCATTGGGCCCTCGTTACTTTCAACGATATTAGTGACCGAGTAAAAGCCGAAAAACAATTGTTAGAGGCAAAAAAAGCTGCTGAATCTGCCAATCAGGCTAAATCTACTTTTTTAGCTAATATGAGTCATGAAATTCGTACTCCTCTGAATGGTGTAATTGGATTTTCCGATCTATTGAGAAATACTAACTTAAATGTTCTTCAAACTGATTACACTCAGCATATTTATAATTCTGCTCATTCCCTTCTCGGAATTATCAACGATATCCTAGACTTTTCAAAGATTGAAGCAGGTAAATTAAAGCTTCAGATGGAGGAAATAAATGGTTTAGATCTAGTAGAATCGGCTATCAGTTTTATAACATTCCAAGCCTCGCAAAAGAACCTAGAGCTGCTAATTGATTATGATCAAGACGTTCCTCTCTATTTTGAAGCAGATGAATTACGATTAAGGCAAATCTTAATTAATTTATTAGGAAATGCTGTCAAATTCACGAAAAGTGGGAATATAATTCTTAAAGTAAGTAGAATAAAGAAAAGCCATAAACTCAAATTTGAAGTAATTGATACCGGAATAGGTATTTCAACTAAACAACAAAAAAATATCTTTCGCGCGTTTGAACAAGCAGATGTTTCCACAACCCGAAAATTCGGAGGTTCAGGATTAGGGCTCACCATTTCCAATAAATTATTGAAAATGATGAAAAGCAAGCTGCATCTGGAAAGTAAATTGAATAAAGGAAGCAACTTTAGCTTTAATATTGATATTAGAAAATCAGATGAAACATTAAAACTAAATGAAGCGGAAAAGCCAATTAAAAAATTTCAAAAGCTGTTGGTAGTAGATGATAATCCTATTCAAATTGAATCATTTCAGAAATTATTTAAAGGTTTTAATGTACAGGTAGTTTATTGTCAATCAGCTGTGGATGCTTATAAAATGATTTCAAATGAAAAGGATTTTGATCTAATCATTATTGATGAAGAAATGCCCAATATAAATGGGCTTGAATTATTAAAAATGCTAAAAGAACGGACGCTCTTAGAAAACACTTCTGTTATAATTTTGCATAAGCATATTGAAAGTCAATTTTTCTATTCAGAATATGTAGACGAGCCCGATGTTTTTAAATTACCAAAACCAGTACTCCCCACTAAACTATTAAAATTAATACATGATATTGATTCTGGCGATGTAAGCTTAAAATCTCTTACAGAAAAAGATAATGCTAGAATTGAACAGAAAGTAGATATCAATAAAATCTTAATTGCTGAAGATAATGAGGTCAATAAGTTTTTAATTATCCGAATATTGGAAAACACCTTACCCGACTCTGAACTGATCCATGCTGAAAATGGAGAGATTGCAGTGGAGAAATTTAAAAAGTACCAGCCGGATTTAATTTTAATGGATATTCAAATGCCAATTTTGAGCGGTATAGAAGCTACAGAGATTATTAGAACAATAGAAAATCCAGGACTAAATACACCTATAGTAGCGCTTTCAGCAGGAGTATTAAAAGAGGAGAAAGAAAATGCTTTAGCGGCAGGAATAGATGATTTCTTAGAGAAACCCTTAATTCAGGAAGATTTATTGAGGACTTTAGAAAAACTTAAGTTAGATGGAAGAATTAAAGAAACTGAACGAGAACAGAAAACCCAGCAAAAGTTAAAAACTTTCAATAAGGAAGAATTATTAAAACGATTGAACCATAATGAAAAGCATTATACTAGCTTCATTACTTTGGCACAAGAAAACATGCGGACTTTTGAAAGACAAATAAACGAAACCATTGAAATTGAAAATATCCAAGCTTTAAGGACTGTCTTACATAAATTAAAAGGGACTGCCTTAGCTGCCTGTTTTGAAAATTTAGGATTAATAATTGATCAATTTGAAAGACCAAGTTTCTATAACAGTAAAGTAACTCACTATATGAAGTCTAAAATGATCCCAGAATTGCATAAACTTATTAAAATATTGGAAGAGGAAAAGTGATCTTGGTATTCATTGTACTTATACAATCCTTTCTTTAAAAGTATGCTTATTTAGATAACGTAAAATCAATAGATGCTATTATCAATGCTAACTTTGAAGTTATTTCGGGTTCCAGTAATGAAGCCATCTATAACTTATTTATCAGTAAACCTTTCTTGACAAACCATTAATCAATATTGAAATTCTTTAGAAATATCCCATAAAAGCCATTCTGTTGATTTGTTGGAAGTAGGTAGAAACTTGTATGGCGATTGTAGAAAAAAGAAGCCAGAATTCTGATATTAATAATTTAATTAAAATACTGAACTTTATATATTTTTTATACAATTTATATAGAATTTAAATGTATTTTTCTAAGAAAATATAATATATTTATGTTTGCTTAATACATAAATCAATTTCTATATCATTTAAATGGCAAAGCGATGATCCAAAATTATATAAAATTCTTCATATGGTGTACTGCATTGCTATTACATTCGAACTCTTTTTCACAAAGTAGCCAAGATAATGATAAAGATAGTGCAATGATTGCTCTTGAAATCAGCAACGCCTATTCCGAAAAAGCATTATGGTACAGGAGTATGGATCATTTTAATAAGGATAGTTCTCTTTATTATACAGCTAAGGCTTTAGAGGTTCTTGATGATCAGGAGCCTCTTCATAAACCAGCACTTAAAAGGTTAAATTTTAAAAAACAGCAAATAGTAGAAGAGCTTTCAGCTGATCAAGTTTTGGCTTTAAGTAGAGCCTACCAAGATAAAGCCTTATGGTATAAAGAGATGCCTCATTTCAACCGCGACAGTACTGTTTTTTATTTTGACATGGCTGCCCTCCTACTCCAAAATAGCCAGCCCTTACACTATGAAGGCTTGGCTAAATTGTATCTTGATATTACGGATAGATCAAATAGGTCACATAACTTTAATGTGGTGGATTCGCTGGCTCCTATCGGTTGGTCGTATTATGAAAAAATCCCGGAAAGTAAGAGAGACAAGGTTTTGGGTTATAATTTATTAAATAACTGGGCTATGATAAAAATTATCAGAGGAGAACCTAAACCTGGCCTTGAGCTTTTTGTAAAAGCACTGGATTTAGTCAAAGATGATCCCCGACCTGAAATTCAGCTTAAAGTAATGAAAGATAAGGGAAGGTTTTATTACCAAAATGGTTTGCCTGAAGAAAAAGAATTAGGAGTTCAATATCTAAAGCAAAGTATGATCGGTTATCAAAAATCAGAGTTCCCTCAAAAAAATGAAGCGCTGATTCTCAGTTACAAACTTTTAGCCTACCATTACGAAGACCTCTCAAAACCTGATTCAAGTGTCTATTATTTAAATAAAATAGAAAAACTATTACCTCAAATTACAAACCCATTCCATCATGCTTGGCATTCTTACGCAATGGCTGGTAGCTTGATTGACAGAAAAAAATATGAAGAGGCAAAATCTTATTTAGAAAAAAACATAAAGTTCTTAGAGGAATACAACCTTCGGACCATTGATATTTACCAATTCTCTTATTTTCTATTGGGAGATATTGCAGAGATTAAAGGTAAATACGATGAAGCAATTAAATATTATGAATTAGCCAAAGAGGCTTCCATTGCCATAAACACCAATGCAAACACGGCTTATTTTATTGAATTATTATCCGGAATATATGCACGCACAGGAGATTATAAAACTGCTCTCGAATACTATAAAGAGTACTCCAAGATTAATAATGTTATCGAAGTAGAAAGAAATGAAAGGAGCCTTCGAGAAAGCGAATTACAAATGAATGTACTCAATAAAGACAAAGAGCTTGCCGCTAACCAGCAAAAACAAACCATCTATATTGGTTCTCTAATTATTGGTGCTTTGTTAATCGGATTACTATACCGCAATTATAGGCTTAAGCAAAAGAGTAATGATAAACTGCAACTATTAAACGAAGAGTTAGGCCAAAAAAATCTATTGCTAGATAAACGAAACGCTGAAAACGAACTGCTACTAAAAGAAATACATCATCGTGTAAAAAATAATCTGGAACTGGTCAAGAGCTTAATTTCATTACAATCCGCTCAAATAGAAGATCCTGCCACTAAAGAAGCCATGATAGCCAGTCAAAACCGAGTTCAATCTATGGGCATTATCCACCAAAAGTTATATCAGGGAACAAACTTAGGGTGTATAGAAATGAAGGATTATTTCCTAAATCTGGGTGAAGGAATTTTGGACACCTTTAATGCAGAAGAAAAAGTAAAAATCGAGTGTGCCATGGAAAATTTAGAACTAGATGTGGACACTGCAGTCCCTATTGGGCTTATTGTTAACGAGCTTTTGACTAATGCATTGAAGTACGCATTTCCGAAAAATGAACAAGGCACCATCCATATCAGTTTAGAAAAAACAACTGATAGTAATTTAAAATTGAAAATAAAAGACAACGGAGTAGGTAAAGTAGTGGGACTAGCCCCTAAAGGGACCGGTTTCGGTTCGCAGTTGGTGCAATTATTAACCCTGCAATTGAACGGTAAAATGCAGGAGCATACTAATGAAGGCACCCATATTGAATTCGATTTCTTATTAAAGAAAAGTGCATAAATGAGCGAAAAGTTTAAAATATTAATTGTTGAAGATGAAATGCTGATTGGGGCAAATATTTCATTACAACTAAATGAATTGGGATATGAGGTTACTGGCATCGTTCCCAGAGGTGAAGAAGCACTTCAGCATATTGAGAAAACCACTCCTGACATCATGCTTCTGGATATAAATCTGAAAGGAGACTTAGATGGCATCCAGACCGCTATAGAGATGCAAAAAACACATAATATCCCCATTATTTATTTGACAGCTAATACTGATGAGGCACATTTCAACCGGGCTAAAGAAACCAAACCATTTGGATTTATATCCAAGCCTTTTAAAAAATTAGATTTACAACGGACGATCGAATTAACTATTAGCCAGATGGATAAGAAAATCAGAATGCATACTGATTCAGAATCTCTAAGCAGTAATTCTTTCATTTTAAGTGATAGTATTTTTGTAAGGCATTTAAATTCAATGGTTAAGGTAGAAATTAAGGACATCCTCTATATTGAAGCGGAACGGAATTATTGCCGAATATTTTCAAGTACTAAAGAATATTTGGTGGTCTTGTCGCTAAAAGAAATGGATGAAAAACTCCCTGCTAAGCATTTTCTAAGAACCCACCGTTCTTATATCATCAATCTTTCTCAAATTAAAGAGATAGCTGCAACTCATGTTGTGATAGGGAACAAAGCTCTTCCTGTCACAAAAGTGCAAAGGGAAGAATTGTTAAAGCGCATACAAGCTATTTAATTCCTTTGGACATAAAACCAGCACCTTCGGACAATAAATCTGGGCTTTCGTCCTTGATCGGTTTGATTCCAAGTTGATAGTCAGTTGATTAGCAAATGTTTACGAAGCATTTAAACTAATCCACTATCATTATGAAAGCTTTAACTCAGAAAACCGAACGACTACATTCTCTGGATTCACTCAGAGCCATTATGATGATGCTAGGTATCGTATTACACACCGCCATCACTTATACTGGTGGTGAACCTGGTCCTGGCTGGCCAATAAAAGATCCAGAGGCAAGCAACGAATTGTTAAAATGGCTGGGCTATACCATTCATAATTTCAGGATGCCCATTTTTATGTTGGTAGCTGGTTTCTTTGCTGCCCTCCTATTTTATGAGCGATCACCAAATAAAATGATTGTTAACAGGATGAAGAGAATCGTACTCCCATTTATCCTTTTTGTTATCTTACTCTGGCCACTGGTACAACTCGGTTTTTCATATTCACAACAGATCTTTGGACTTGCTCATACTTATACCTTCTCTAGTTTTTTCGAAAATCCCTTTAACCTTATCCCCGATCGGACCATGCACTTATGGTTTTTATATTATCTGATAATGTTTTCTGTGGTCTCTTTCGGTTTAGGTAAACTGATGCAGCATTTTCCTTCCCTAACGAAGCAAATAAGCAAGGTATTCAATCAAGTGATTACAAGGCCATTGCTAAAACTGGTAATACTATCACTCATTACTTTTTTGATATTGCTATCGATGGATGCTTACTGGGTGGCCACCTCACTAAGTTTTGTGCCTGATGGTGGTACTTTTAGCTTTTACTTCTTCTTCTATTTAACTGGATGGATATTCTTTAAGTCAAAGCATTTATTATCATCCTTCATGCAATTTGACAGACTGTTTACTTTCTTAGGCCTAGGTATATTTACCCTCTACTTTTTAGCGGACACAACAGAATTCTCTAATGCGCTAACAGCAGGTATCAGATCGGTGACTTGTTGGCTCTTTATTTTTGGTTTCACAGGTTTGTTTTTGAGGTATTTTAGTAAGCATTCGGCAATTGGGCGCTACATTTCAGATTCCGCCTATTGGGTGTATTTACTTCACTTGCCCCTAACTGCATTTTTGCCAGGATTACTGGCAGGCTGGGCGATACCTGCCTTACTTAAATTCACCATTGTTGCATCAGCTACAACCTTTATTTGCTTTTTCACCTACCACTATTTTGTGCGAGCAACCTTTATTGGGGAGTTCCTAAACGGAAGAAAATATTCCAGAAAACTCGATGATATAAAACCTTTGGAGAAGCCGGTGATGCCCAATATGACTTTAGTAACTGATGACAAATGAGGCAACTATATGAAGGATCAAGTGTTTGAAGAAACTAATAACAATTTAAGTTCAGAATAAAGAAAACATGAATTATAAACTGAATATAACAACTGTAATATCATAAGCCAAGAGTTGTACAAAAGCTAAAACAAAAACCATAAACTAAAATTCACTCATGAAAAAAGCACTAATCATTCTGATTTTAATTCAGATTTCAAATACTGCTATTGGTCAAGAAAGAAAAGACTTCTCCCTTTCCTTCAATCATATGGCACTATCAGTTAAAGATATAAATGTATCAACTACATTTTACACAGACGTTCTTAATTTGAAAATCATTCCATTGCCCTCGGAGGTTAAAGACGTAAAATGGATTTCAATGGGCGAAGGAAAAGAATTACACCTAATATCAATTTTAAAAGATGAAATTAAGACAAACAAGGACGTTCATCTTGCTTTTTCAACTGCCTATTTTGATGAATTTGTTCAGAGACTTACAGAAATGAATGTTGAATACTCTGATTTCCCTGGAAACGTGAATAAAATTAACATAAGACCTGACGGAATAGAACAAGTTTACTTTCAAGATCCGGATGGCTATTGGATAGAAGTGAATAGCATCAAATGATAAATAAAGTCATTGTACAATAACAACTGCACACAAAGTGGCTCAATAGTTCATGAGTGTACAGAGCCAATAATCAAATAACCAAAGAACCCTTTTATCTAGAGATTAATTATGAAAATCAAAAATACAGCAATAGCAGTTATCACAACGATATGCCTCTGTTCCGGTCAACTGCTGGCCCAAAAAAGTAACTATAGCGAAATCATTGCTAAAAAAGCCGACCAAATAGAACAGAAGGTGATTGACTGGCGTAGGGATATTCATCAAAATCCAGAATTGGGTAATCGAGAAATTCGGACAGCAGCTATAGTAGCAAAACATTTAGAGTCTTTGGGTATGGAAGTAAAAACCGAGGTGGGCATTACTGGCGTCATTGGAATTCTAAAAGGTGGACTCCCTGGTCCAGTTGTAGCTTTAAGAGCAGATATGGATGCCTTACCAGTAACAGAGCGAACTCCTGTTCCTTTTGCCTCTAAAGTGAAAGCGGTTTATAACGGCAATGAAACCGGGGTGATGCATGCTTGTGGTCATGATGTTCATGTAGCAATTCTAATGGGAGTTGCTGAAATTTTAACAGGCATGAAAAATGAGTTAAAAGGAACTGTTAAATTTATTTTTCAACCTGCTGAAGAAGGCGCTCCTAAAGGAGAAGAAGGAGGTGCAGAACTGATGGTAAAAGAGGGTGCATTAGACAACCCTAAAGTGGATGTCATTTTTGGACTTCATATTATTGCTCAGGTAGAGGTAGGAAAAATCACCTACCGACCCGGGGGTATGTTTGCAGGAGTTGCAGACATGAAGATCACAGTAAAAGGAAAATCATCCCATGGTGCTGAGCCCTGGTCATCAATCGATCCAATTGTGACATCGGCCCAAATCATCAATAATCTTCAAACTATTATTAGCCGCAATGTAAAAATTACCGAAAATGCAGCAGTTGTCACTATTGGAGCCATTCATGGCGGAAATCGTTCCAATATTATTCCTGAGCAAGTGGAAATGTTAGGCACAGTACGCACCTTAAGTGAGTCTGATGAGCAACTCATTTTTGAACGTATTCGCCAAATAGCTACCAAAACGGCAGAAGCAAATGGTGCTGAGGCCATTGTGGAACTACCCTATTCATCACATTACCCTGTTACATTCAATAATCTTGAACTTACTGCCAAAATGCTACCGACTTTAAAGAAAGCAGCTGGTGAATCGAATGTAATTTTGGTGCCAGCAGAGACTGGAGCAGAGGATTTTTCATTTTTCGCCAACGAAGTACCAGGCCTTTATTTTAACATTGGCGGTTTGCCAAAGGGTAAAGATCCAGAAACTTCGGCTCCGCATCACACGCCAGAATTTTTTCTTGATGAAAGTGGGTTTGTAACTGGAATTAATGCCATGGTCAATTTGGTAGTGGATTATATGGAAATGGAAAAGTAGTACCAAAATGAATCAGTAGAAACGTATTTGTATGGAAGCGAATATATATAGAGGAATAGGTTTTTACGGGTCAGAGTAACGGCATTTTACGTATGGAAAATAAAGATTTTTTATCACCTTCCACACCACTTTCACTTTCCGCTAAATTTTCCTTCGGACAAAAAACCAGCCCCTTCGGACAGTAAATCAGGGTGTACGTCCTTGATCGGTTTCTATGTTCATAGTTAAGTGCTTATTTAGATTTACAGCTATGGTCTGAAAATTTAAAACGAATTGCAACGAAGCTATTAGAAAATATGAATATTAAACCAGTCAGCACCTCCAATAGGATCATTTATTTAGATATTCTACGTGGCTTATCTATTCTATTTATTTTTATTGCCAACAGTTACTCATTTGCCGGTTGGTATGCTATGCCGGATGAAATGTATACTCAGTTTAGTGGAGGTCACTTGAATACAGTGGTCAAAAAATTAACTGTGGTTCTGGTTGACGGAAAATGGTATTCTATTTTCTCCATTCTCTTTGGTATAGGATTTATCATGCAATATGACAGCGCCAAAAAAATAGGTAAATCTTTCCCCCTCTTCTTTAGTAAAAGAATGTTGGGACTCTTGCTGTTTGGCCTCATCCACTTATTCTTTTTTTGGATAGGTGACATTCTTACCTTATATGCCTTATTAGGATTTATATTGATTTTTTTCAGGGACTTGTCCAGCAGAAAATTACTGATTACGGCAGGTATTTTACTATTGCTTCCCATCATTCATTTATTGCTGATGATTGGCTTCGATACTTTCTACCCTCTGACACTTTTTGAACCACTTGCTCACTATCTTAATCATAATAATTTTCCTATTGCGATGAATATAAACGAGGTAGATTGGTTTGCTTTCGACCACAATTTCCTCAATGTAAATAGTTGGCACCAGTTTTTTACTACTAATCTTGGTTTGCCCATTCTTCGATACCTGGAAATACTGATGGAAGGAAGAATCTTCAAAGTATTGGCTTGCTTTTTAATTGGCATCTGGGCCGGAAGGATGATCCTCCATGAAGGCTTACTAGAAAATAAAAGCCTATTAAAGAAAATCGTTTTATATGGCTTCCTGATTGGATTACCGATGAATATAGTGCTGGCTATTGCCAAAACACAAGCTGGAGGTTTCTGGACTATTATTAATTACATAAGCTATGCATTCGGTGTTGTTCCGCTGGCTTGTGCCTATGCAGCAGGTGTCGCCTTGCTTTTGCAAAAAAAGAATAAAATCATGCTACTATTGGCTCCGGTAGGTCAAACGGCTTTGAGTAATTATATTTTTCAAACGTTCATTTCAGTAATTATTTTTTATGGTGTAGGGTTTGGACTTGCTTTCGAACTGCCTTTGTGGGCTGTAATTATTGTTGTGCTTTCTATATATAGTGTACAAGTTATTCTTTCCACTCAGTGGCTTAAGTATTTCAGATTTGGCCCATTAGAATGGATTTGGAGAATAATGACTTACCAAAAATTTATAACTAATAAGAAAAGTGAATCTGCCGCTTCACAAAAACCAATCATACCTTCAGTTTAAAATTATCTGGATAATAAAAAGAATCTATTTAGGACTTGCTGAAAAAGCCTCAGTTGAGTGAAAACAGAATGAAGGAGATTTCTCAGGTTTTTATCCAACTCCCAATTAATTTATAATTTTCCTTCGGACAGAAAACCAGCCCCTTCGGACAATAAAGTAAAGTCTTCGTCCTTGATCGGTTTCTTATTTCATTGATAAGCGCTTAATTAGTTTTAATAATTGAGATTTCTGCTTTTCAAAGAATCGATGTATTAGTCAAATAATAATCGGAAGTAAGAGAAGAAATAAAAAATACGGATGCACGAAAAATAGCTAATGAAAAATATATGTAGTGAGCAAAATTGCCAGAAACAATCTCCTTAAATCAAAACTGAATACCATTATGAAAAACAATACCAACAATACCGAAAGAAGAAAATTTATTAAGAACTCTGCTCTTCTAACTGTCGGTCTGATTACTGCACCACTAATCAGCTATTCTAAATCAGAACCAGCTCGCACCACAGATAGCATTTATTTAATTGGACCTCAAGAAGGATACTCTCCTCAAATTGGTACGCTATTGTCTACCATGACAATGATGCGTAAATGGGTCATTGATACGGTCAAAGACTTATCAACCGAACAATTAGATTTTCAAATAGACGATCAATCAAATTCCATTGGTGCAATGCTTCTACATCTTGCTGCCACTGAAAGGTATTATCAGTTAAATACTTTTGAAGAAATGGAATGGGGAACTTGGGGCGAAGGAATAAAAAAAGAATGGGATATAGCAAGTGGTCTTGGAGAAGACGCACGAAAACAAATAAAAGGGAATGCTATTGATTTTTACTTATCAAAGCTTGAAGAAGTAAGGGAAATAACAAAAAAGGAATTTGCAAAAAGAGATGATGATTGGATTTTTAAATCTGAACCATTTTTCAATAATGAACTTACAAACAATTATTGTAAATGGTTTCATGTATGCGAACATGAATCGAATCATCGAGGGCAAATGAAGTTTATAATTCAAAGATTTCAAGCATAGTTGCACAGAAAAATAGTGTCTTATCAACTGAAAATAAATGGACTAACTGAACTTTTAGATTTGACAATGGAACCAGATACATCATTACTTTTAGCGACTGGACGCATACTCATTTTTGCTTCGCGCCAGTAATAAAAACTCTATGAATAAATTCCCAAACGCATTCGTCATCATACTTTCTGCAATACTCTTTGCATGGATATTAACTTTCATCATTCCTAAGGGAAACTATCAGCGAGAATTTGATACGCTAAATAACCGAAATAATGTGGTACCCAATTCATATGAACAAAAAGAAGCACCACAGCTTTCAGCTTTCAATGCGCTCCTTGCCATACCTAAGGGTATTGCTGGGCGAGCCGATTTAATTACATTAATTCTATTGCTGGGGGGATGTTTCTATTTAATTGAAAAGACGGGAGCACTTAATCAGGGTTTAAATCAACTCATCACATTGCTGAAGGGAAAAGAGCTTTTCGCTTTAGCAATTATCATCTTATTGTTTCTGACGGCCGGATTTACCATTGGTCTACAAGAAGAAATTATAGCCTTGACCCCTATTTTACTATTGTTTGGACGGACCCTTGGCTACAATCCATCAACAATTGTAACAGCCAGCTATGGATCAGCTGTTGTAGGTGCCGCCTTCAGTCCTTTAAATCCTTTTGGAGTGGTGATTGCTCAGAAAGAAGCCGAGTTAGCTTTACTATCCGGCACAGCCTACAGATCAGCATTTCTGCTTATTGCCGCTGTAGTTTGGACCTTAATCATCCTTCACTATGCGAGGAGAAATCGTGTGGAAAAAGCTAAACTGGAATTAGATATTACAGGATTAACGACCAGAAACAAAATAATTTTGGCATTACTTGCGCTTACATTTGCTATTGTTACTTTCGGATTGATAGTGCTAAACTGGGGTTTCATTGAAATGTCTGCGTGCTTTTTTGCTCTAGGCATAGGATGTGGATTAATGGCAAATTTTGGTTTCAATAAAACTACTGAACTATACGTTGACGGTTTTAAAGAAATGGTTTCTGCTTCTATAATTATTGGTCTTGCAAATAGCATTTCAATTATTTTGAGTGAGGGTTTCATTGTTGACACCATTGTGTACGGGCTTTTTTCTCCCTTAAATAATATCCCCCCATCCATTTCTGCTGTTTTGATGATGGTATCACAAGCCATTCTTCATTTTCCTATACCAAGTTATTCAGGACAGGCGATTCTAACGATGCCGATTTTAACACCTCTGGCTGATTTGATAGGTCTTTCACGCCAAGTGTGTGTTCTTGCTTATCAGTATGGTGCCATCACAATGGATATGATTGTGCCTACAAATGGTGCTTTAATGGCTGTATTAGCCCTCGCAGAAATTAAATACAATCATTGGATCAAGTTTATCATAAAACCAACCTTATTGATTTTAGGAGTTGCGGCTATCGCAATTTTAATAGCAGTACAAATCGGATACGAATAAAGCTGATAGCAGTCAAAGAGCAGCACAGATAGATTCTAATTCCAATGCCTCCTATTTTCCTTCGGACAGAAAACCAGCCACTTCGGAAAGTAAATCAGGGGCTTCGTCCTTGATCGGTTTCTATTTTCATGGGTAATCACTTAATTAGATTTAAGTTATCGGCTTTTTTTATCATCGATAATTAAACAAGTAATTATCAGAAAGAAAAGAAAAAATAAAACATACAAACACACATAAAAGGTATAGTGATAACTTTTATGTCATTTGCAAAAGTTAGCAGCAAGGCCGCAAACAAAGCAGAAAAACAGTAATTATGGCAAAAAATTCAAATATTGAAGTTAGATATGCTCAAATTCCTAAAGACATTGAGCCTATTAAAAAGCTATGGTTTGACTATTTAGTTTGGGGTAACCACAAAATGCAAGAACTATATGGCGTCCATCCTCATAATCCAAAAGAAGCGGTTGAACAGGACATTCAACAAATAAGTAAATTTCAACCACCATTTGGACAACTAATTATAGCAGTTTATGAAGGTAAAATCTGTGGACTTGGAAGCCTAAAAAGCATCAATTCCGAAATCGGAGAAATAAAACGAATGTTTGTTGACCCAACTTTCAGACGAATTGGCGCAGGACGAGCTATACTTGAAGGACTTTTAATAGAATCGGAAAAAGCTGGCTATAAAAAGGTTCGACTTGACAGCCCTAAGTTTATGGAAGCAGCTCACTCGCTCTATAGAAGTTTAGGCTTTCATGACATTGAAGCCTATCCAGAAATGGAAATCCCAGCTGAATTTAAAGACTATTTATTATTTATGGAAATGGATTTAAGGATGCTGCATTATGATAAACTCAACTATAAAATAAAAACCGGGGAAGCCGAAAACTTATCAAATTAGGCAAAACACAATTTAATACAATGATGAAAAAAACTAAAATCCATCTTTTCTACTTGATTATAATCTTTACCGGCTACAATCAAATCTGTCTGAGTCAAAACAAACAGCAGGCGGAAACTACAAGCGATTCTTTAACAGTCACTAAACCCTCTGATAATCAAATTATAGCCTACAATAATTATTTTGACAAGAATTATGAAAGACATATAGACGAATTGATAGATTTAATTTCTTACCCCTCTTTATCTATGCAAGCTGATCATCAAAATGATTTAGAGGAAGCTGCAGAATTCCTTAAAAATAAACTAATCAATATTGGCTTAGAAAAAAGCCAAATAAATTTCTCTAATGGCTTGCCGATAGTCACTTCGGAATACAATCAGCATAAAGATCAGCCTACAGTCCTTTTTTATGGACATTTTGATGTGCAACCTGTCAATAGAGAGCAATGGCAAAACGATCCTTTTAAAGCAGAAATCAGGGATGGCCGATTGTATGGTAGAGGAGCCACTGATGACAAAGGCCCTATTATAGCCTTAATAAGCACTCTTGAAGCCTTAATGACTATAGATGGCAAGCTTCCAGTAAACATTAAAATCCTGTTAGATGGCGGAGAAGAAATTGTGAGTTCGCATTTACTAGGCTGGTTAGCCGATCACAAAGATTGGTTAAAAGATATAGATTTTGGCATCAATATAGATGCAGCCATGCATAGTGATGAGCAGGGTTTGATATGGAAAGGCCTTCGTGGTGCTTCGGATATAGAAGTCACTTTAACTTCCGCCAATACTGATTTACATTCAGGTATTTATGGAGGCGTTGCACCAAATGCTGCAGTTGCCGCCTCTAAAGTAATTGCTTCTATGTATAATGATGATGGATCAGTTGCCATTGAAGGATTTTATGATGATTTAAAGATATTCTCTGAAGCCGAAAAAATAGAAATCGCTGCTTCTGTAGACAAAAACCAAGAAGCAGATGAATTGAGGAAATTTGAAATTGATCAATGGATTGGAGAAGCCGACTACACCTTTACTGAACGAACATGGATTCGTGGATCAATGGATGTCACTGGTTTTAAATCAGGTTATACTGATGGGAAAGCCTCTATTATACCGCATAAAGCTTGGTTCAGGATTATGACACGATTGGGGCCAGGTCAGAACCCAGAAAAAATTAACAGCTTGATTAAAAGCCATATCGAAAGAAATATTCCCTGGGGAATCCAAGCAGAATTTAAAGCAAGTGGAATGGCTGCAGCTACTGTCTTAAATGAAGATGATTTGGGCTATAAGATTGGAAAAAAAGTGCTAACTGACTTCTTCGGAATTGCTCCAAAAATCCTCTACATAGGTGGGACTATTCCAGCCCTATCTTTTATCCCTGATGCAGGCGGACCTGATTTAGTCTCGATCGGCTTTCAGCGAAGTGATGAGAATTTTCATGCCGACAATGAATTTATGAGAATTGATAGCTTTAAAAAAGGTCAACGCATATATGCGCAATTAATCCATGCATTTGTCAATCAAAATCGCAATAATCCTAAGTAAAATTATAATTAGAACCTGATGAAGCTTACTGAAATACTAATGAAAAAACACCTACTTATACTACTAGCCTTACTCCCTCAATTTTCATTCTCCCAAACAAGAATTATCGACATGCATGTCCATTCTTACTCTGACAGCGACTTTGGGGAAAGAGAACCGGCTACGGATCATTATGGAATCAAAGGCTCAACGAATGCCGAAGAACATCGCCTAGAGACTTTTAAGCTTTTTGAGCAATTCAATATTGTAAAAGCGGTGGTCAGCGGAAATCCTGAAAGCGTAGCAACATGGGCAGAAAAGGATAATTCCGATCGAGTGATTAAAGGAATCTTGCAATTTGCTCCTGATAGCTATAATATGGACACCGTCCGCTTTGAGCAAATGATAAAGGATGGAGAAATTGAAATATTTGGAGAATTAGGACCCTATTACAGCGGAACCACGCTAAGCGATCCTGAATGGCAACCATATCTGAGAATCTGTGAGAAATATGATATTCCTGTAGCCGTCCATACAGGTGGTGGTGAACCATTAGGTACGCATACATGGGCACCAAAAGCAAGGCTTAAATTAGGTGATCCTTACCTTATTGAAGATGTGCTGGTAAATTATCCGAAACTGAGAATCTACATGATGCATGCCGGTGGTGAAGATTGGCCTGAGCATGCCATCCGACTTATGGCCTATTATCCACAACTATACACCGATTTGGGTGTGATGCTATGGGTGGAGCCCAATACGCAGCGGTACATTACAGAATTTCTCAAAAACATTAAACATGCCGGTTATCTGGACAGGGTCATGTTTGGCTCGGATCAGATGATTTGGCCTTACGCCATCGAAAAGTCAATTGATTTCTTAAATAGCTTGGAATTCCTCACCGAAGAGGATAAAGAAGGAATATTTTATAGTAATGCCGCGAAATTTTTGAAGTTGAAAGATTGACCTAACACCAATTCACATGATCCTATGAATAAAAATATATTACTTCTGGCCTTTGTATGCCTGCTTGGGTGTTCTGAGAAAAATGAATCATTGAACCAGATTGTTAAAGCTTTTGGCTTCAATGAAATTCCTGATTCAAGCTTTGTGATGCAGCCAAAGGCACAATTTGACTCATCTGATTATACGATTGAACCTAAGCATTTAAAGAAATATTATGACCATCCTGGCGAACTTGGCTACATAGCTCAAGGTGAAGACTATGATTTTAATTCCCTTTCTGTAATAATGGCAATGGCAATACCAAATGGAGGGCCTCCGTTGCATTCGCACGGCATGGAGGAATTGCATATAGTGTATGAAGGTACTGTAGAATACATCATCAATGAGAAACGATTTACGGCAATTGGACCCTACATAGTGAAAATTCCAGCAGGCGCTCCACATGCATTTATGAATCGAGGGGAAACTCCAATAAATATTGTGGGCATATTACCCGAAAACAACACGAGCTATCATGAAATTGGACCAAATCCGCTATTAAAAAAATAACTTTAAAAATTCATGCTCTTTGATTAACAATTATAAGTACTTAAAACCAACTGAGTAATGCTTCTCCTACTTAGAAATATCAGAAGAAAGCTCATGCAAAACAAAAAAATTGGATCTTACCTTCTTTATGCAATAGGCGAAATTGTATTAGTAGTGATCGGTATATTGATTGCCGTAAGCATTGACGACTGGAATTCAGAAAATAAAAAGAAAGCCAGCCAGTCTGCCTATCTTACTGCACTGAAATCAGAATTTGAGGGAAACAGTGAGAAGTTAAAACAAGTCCGTTTAATCAACCAAAATAATATTCAATCAGCTCGAGCGCTATTACAATTAATGGGAACTAGCCCCAACAAAGTTTCTGTAGAAAAACTTCGTTTACTAGTGATTGGAACCATTGCCGCAGAAGTGCAATATCGACCAAACGTTGGAGTAATAGAAGAGATTATATCATCAGGCAAATTAGATCTATTTGAGAGCGATAGCATAAGGTATTTGCTTACCGGCTGGAGTAGTGAACTAACTAAAGTTCAGTTTCAGGAGAAAGAAGAAGTGATTCGTTTCCGATAAGTGGTGATAGAAGAAATGATGAAAACTATCAGCCTAAAAAATGCCACCTACGAATATCAAAACAATGTATTCAATTTCAGCCCTTCTAAATTGCATTCGAATGATTTTGACTTATTGAATTCCTTGTATCTCGAAAACAATTTGGTAGGTTTTATTTCAGCAAGCGAATTTCTGGAAATAAGATACGGAGATTTAGAACAGAAAATTTCCATCATCATTCAACATATAAAAAGTGAACAAAACCAGTTGTAGATGCTATTCATCCTGAAAAAATAAGAAAAAAACTACTGATGAACAAGAACGCGAAAAACTATATCCTTTATGTAGTAGGCGAAATCTTGTTGGTGGTGATCGGAATTTTAATTACCCTTCAAACCAATAATTGGAATAGTGGTAAGCAGCAAAGAAATCTTGAAATAATGTACTTAACTGAAATTAAGCTGAATTGGAAGCTTGTATAAGACAGATAGAGCAGGAATTGGCTGCAGTAACAGCACTGAATTATTATCTATTTTATTATTAGTAGTAGTCTGGAAATTTGCCAGTTAAAGTAACTTGCATTCATCAATCTAGAGGAAGAGTCTCCTCATTCCATTCAATACGTAAGCTATACTGAAAAAATAAGGAAGATATTCTATCGCTTCGGAAATAGAATCATAAGTTAATTTCCTCCTATTCCCTTTTATACTAGAAAAGCTTCGGACAGAAAACCAGCACCTTCGGACAGTCAATCGGGGGTTTCGTCCTTGATCGGTTTCATGGTAGTGTGAATATCGGTTACTTAGATGTGTTGAAAGTACGATTTTTAACGAAACTTAAAATGATACGCAGCACGCATAGCAATTCTATAGTAGGTAAAAAAATAGAGCCAGCATTAAATAGTTAGGTTAGCGTGAGGAGAGGGTGTTAATGAAAATTAGCCCCTTTTTTATTTTCATTATAGGGGTTAATAATTGTCAATTCGGAACTACAAAAGACATTGCTAACAGAAAAAACTGGCATTTTGTGGAGATGAAAATAAATCAATTTACTAATTATTAGTGTACGTAAAAACCAAATGAAGTGAAATTATCATTAAAAGTCCTAAACCAATCAACCATTGTTTCTGCATTTCTCCATCTTAAGCTTATTATATGTTTTATTATTTTCTCTTTTAGCTTGATAGCACAAAAGGGGACAGCTCAGATTATAGGTTCATTACTAAATCAGAATCAAGAGCCAATTGGATTCTCTACCGTTGCACTTTTTGACAGTGATTCCGTTTTGAAGCATGGCGCTATTAGTGAGCTTAATGGAAATTTTATTCTTGAAAATGTCACTTCGGGAGTTTATACTTTAGTCATCAAAAATATAGAGTACAGCCCCTTTTCAATTCCTAATTTGAAGGTGGTCGAAAACGAAGTGAACAAATTGGGAGCGATTACTCTTGAAAAGGCCTCTACCAATATGGACGAGGTGGTGGTAACTGGAAAGAGAGAATTACTAGAAGTCCACCCTGACAAAATAGTTTTAAATGTTGCTAATAGCATTAATGCCTCTGGTAGGAATGGTTTAGAGGTGATGAGGAGTGCTCCAGGGGTAATAATAGATCCTGATAACAATATCATTTTACAAGGGAAAAGTGGCGTAAGAATATTTATCAATGGCAGACCAAGCAGGCTGTCCGGAGGCGATTTGGCTACATTTCTTCAAAGCATGCAATCTGATAATATAGAGGCCATTGAGGTAATCACTAATCCCGGTGCAAAATATGAAGCAGAAGGTAATGGTGGCATTATAAATATCAGACTAAAAAACAATGTTAATTTAGGCTATAACGGCAATTTAACGCATAGTTCTTCAATAGGTAAAGAGCCTCGGATGAGCAATGGACTTACCTTCAATTATGGTAAGGATAAACTGGGAATTACCGCCAATTTAACCCGCTTCGATAACGTTTTTTCAAGAGCCTTTCTTGATAATCGCCAACAGGAAGGTTTTGAAGTCAACCTTCTAAACACCGACAGGTCGATCCAGCAAGGATATAACTTCTCGACCAGCATTACCTACACAATTAATAAGAAGCATTCTGTCAATTTCTCTAGTGGTGCAGTACTCACAGATGGAGACTTTACCGTAAAGGCAAATACTGATATTTACAGAGAAAGCACGCCAGTAATTGATCAGCTTTTAATCTCTAAAACACTAACTGATTTAAATTCAGATAACCTAAATTATAACCTTAACCACCAATGGAAGCTTTCCGAATCTTCCTCCCTTTCTACAGATCTTAGTTATGGAAGATTCAGAAAAGGCACCCGCATTTATCAGCCTAATGACTACTATGAAGCAGGTGGCACCGTCAAGATAGGCGAAGTAAATAATGGCTTTGACACCGACACAAATATTGATCTTTATTCTGTCAAAACGGACTACGAAAAGACTTTCGATAAATTTAATATCTCTGCAGGTTTTAAATACTATCAGGTAGAAACAGTAAATGATTTCATCGTAAGCAATGTAGTAGAAAATGAATATTTTGTTGATGAGAGCAGAAGTAATATTTTCAATTATACGGAGCAAGTAGCTGCTGCTTACCTCAATAGTAAGTTCAGCTTTTCAAAAAACCTTAAGGCTAATGTAGGAATCAGAGTAGAAAATACTGCCTCACAGGGTATACTGGAAAGTTCAGTAGCTACTGAAAATGACCATGTGATTCGCAATTATACCAACTTCTTCCCCAATGTTGGGCTTGCTTACACAAGGGGCAGATCAGATTTCAATATAGGTTATGGGAAACGTATTGCGAGACCCAACTATGAGCAATTAAACCCTTTCGAACAAAAAGAAAGTGAGCTTTTCATCTTTAAAGGAAATCCATTTCTTTCCCCTAGCTACACTACCAATTACCAACTGACCTATTCTTTTGATAAAGCACTTGTTATTTCGAATACCTATAGTGTTACGGAAGGGTATTTTGCCACCATCAATGAAACGGATGGAGCGGTTGCTTATTTTGTTCCGCAGAATATGCAAAGCACTACCAATTATGGTTTTTCGATCAGTTATCCTGTTCAGATAGCTAAATGGTGGGAAGCCTCCTATTTCGCGACCTACAATAGAAGAACTTATGATGGAGATTTTGAACAAGCCACTATTGATCTTGATGTCAACATCTACTCCGGTAGATCGCAGAATTCCTTTAAGCTGCCATTGGACCTTACCATGGATGTGAGTGTATTCTATAATAGCCCCTGGATTTGGAGAGGCTCAGTTGAGGTAGGCGCATATTCTGGAGTAGACATAGGGTTGAAAAAGATGTTTTTGAAAGATAAGCTACAAGTCATTTTAAATGCCAATGATGTATTTAATGGCTACACCCATTATACATATACTGGCGAGTATGGCGGGATGACCATGCAGGGCATTCGGTCTTTCGACAACCAAAGATTTGGAATTAGTCTCACCTATAAATTTGGTAACCAGCAAATAAAAAGTCGCAAGCGCAGAGGTGGGTTGGACGATGAGTTGAATCGTATTGCTGACTGAACACTGTTTGTACGGAGGCTTTGGCTTCTGTGCAAAAGGTGTTTTTCTAAAGTAAGTCTACGCTAAAATCTATATCACTAATCAATTTCTAAAAACTCCTAAGAACAAATGAAAACAACATCGCCTACTTCGCTAACGCCACTTCAACCTACCGACCGTATACATTCCTTAGATATTATGCGTGGTATTGTACTATTCGGAATTTTGCTGATGAACATTCATATGATGGGCTTAGCAAATGCTTACAGTGATCCTACGGTATCTGGGGGCTCAACAGGTTGGGACCTTTATACTTGGATGGTGACCAATATGCTTTTTGAGGGGACTATGAGGGCGTTATTTTCACTCCTATTTGGTGTGGGCATGTATATTTTATTAGATAGATTAGAAAAAAAAGGTGCAGGCTTAAAAGCGGCAGATATCTATTTTAGACGTTTGCTGTGGCTATTAGTTTTTGGCCTAATACATGGATATATATTGCTTTGGACAGGTGAAATATTGTACAACTATGCACTCATGGGTTTTTTAGTTTACTCTTTCCGCCATATGTCTCCTAAAAAATTGATCAGCATTGCTATTCTTTTAATGGCATTTGGCGCAGCATGGAGTTATATTGATTATGAAAAGGATGTAAAATTCATGGCTGATGTGGAGCAAGTAAGTCAATATAAAGCCGAAGGAAAAGTCCTGACAGACGAATTGAAAGAAGCTTCTCTCAAATGGGATAAGATCCAGTCAAAAAGAAGTCCTGAAGCTGTCGCAAAATTCAACAGCAACATGAGAGAAGGATATTTTGATTTAGTCGCATTCCTGGCGCCTATCAACAGGGATTATAATCAGCATGACCCTTATCGATGGGATGTTTGGGATGTTTTGAGCATGATGCTTATTGGAATTGCTTTTTTTAAATTGAAAATTCTATCAGCCAATAAGTCCTATCTCTTTTATGGTATGATGGTATTTATCGGCTATTTGATTGGCTTAAGTGTCAATTATTTCGAGACTATGCATATCGTAAATCAGGATTTTTCGCTTCTTAGTTACTCCAAAAGCAATATTACTTACGATTTGGGGCGTCTGCCAACGGCTATTGGTCATATTGGGCTAATACTCATATTTTGTAAGCTACCTATCCTGAAATGGCTGAAAAATGCATTATCGTCTGTAGGCAAGATGGCCTTAACCAACTACGTGATGCATTCTGTATTTGCCATGTTCATTTTCACGGGCGTTGGTTTCGGTTTATTCGGGACCTTCTTCAGACATGAGCTATTGTATATTGTTTTTGTAATCTGGATTTTCCAATTAATCTTAAGTCCCATCTGGATGAAATATTTTCACTTTGGCCCTCTAGAATGGATCTGGAGAAACTTAAGTTATCAAAAAAGACATCCTCTGAAAAAAGTAAGAGTGGAGGCAAAAAACACAATACATCCTGCGAGAGGCAATTTAGAAAAACAGTTATAATGACATGGCTCAAATGAAGGTAACAAAGACCCTCGTACCCACTAATATTGGCTTTACAAAGCCAGTGGAAACTGTTATGGAAATCAAAACAGATCGAATAGAATCCATTGACATCTTGAGAGGTGTAGTTATGGTTATTATGGCTTTAGACCATGTGCGAGATTATTTCTATTTCGGCTCATTTTTTAATGATCCAACTAATTTAGAAACTACTACTTCAGTGCTATTTTTCACGCGATTCATCACTAACTATTGTGCGCCTGTATTTGTGTTTTTAGCAGGCACTTCCGCCTTTTTATACGGAGCTAAAAAATCAAAGTCGGAACTCTTCAAATTTCTATTCTCAAGAGGCCTATGGCTGATTTTTCTAGAAATAGTAGTCAATAATTTCCTTTGGACCTTCGACTTCACGTACAGCTTTAAAATCTTTCAGGTGATCTGGGCAATTGGATTTAGCATGCTCTGCCTATCATTTTTAATTTTTTTACCTAAAAAAGCAATTTTTGCGGTAGGTGTTCTCCTTATTGCTGGACATAATCTATTGGATGGAATCGTGATGGAAGGTCAAAGTTTTCAATCTATTATTTGGTACTTACTACATCAGGAAAACTTTCTAACCCTTGGCTCGGATCATTTGGTAGTTATGAAATATCCACTTATTCCATGGATTGGTTTAATAGCTTTGGGGTATTTATTTGGTACATTTTATCAGAAAAATTATGATCCCAAGCTTAGGAGAAAATGGCTCTTGCGTTTAGGTTTAGGTGCTCTAACTTTCTTTTTCATCTTTAGAGGATTCAATATCTATGGCGACCTCGTACCATGGACTTTACAAAATACCGACACTAACACGATCTTAGCGTTTTTTAAAGTAACAAAATATCCGCCATCACTATTATTTCTTTGCATTACAATGGGCCCTGCCATGCTGTTTTTAGTAACATTTGAAAACAGTAAAAATAAGCTAAGTAATTTCTTTTTGGTATTTGGAAGGGTGCCACTATTCTACTACTTTCTACATATTTTAATGATTCACGTTTTGGCTATAATTGGCCTTTTAATATTTGGTGGCAACTGGCAGGACATGATTCTAACTGGAGAAAGCTTTATGGCAGGAAAGCTGGCAACCTATGGTTACTCGCTATTGACAGTCTATTTAGTGTGGATAGGAATCGTGCTATTACTCTATCCCTTGTGCAAACTATACATGCAGTATAAAGCGAATAACAAAGAAAAATGGTGGCTTAGCTATTTGTAAATTTGGCATCAATCCTAATAAATACTATTACAATGAAAGCTACACTACTATTTTTAACAGTCTCGATGTTGTCAATTTTCTTTAGCTCCCCTGATACAGAAAAGAAAATATGCAGTCTTAAAACAATGTATTATTAAATTTTATACAGGAGCACCTCTAAAATCTAAAAAATGAAAAAAGCACTAATCATCGCAATTAACTTAATGATTTGCTCAACAGCTTTTGGCCAAACACTCGATAAAAAATATGGGAAAGATGTAACATCTATTGACGCCATCATCGTAGCCTATTACGATGTGGTTTCAGGTTCGAGTGAGGATACATGGCAGTTTGAGAGGGATAAGTATATCCATTCTGAAAATGCTATCATCACCAGGCTTGATCAGAATGGCAAGGCAGATGTTCATTCCCTGGAAGCTGAATACATTCCTATGGGCCTAAACCCTAGAGAGGATTTCTATGAAAAGGAGCTTAAGCGTGTTGTCACTAAATATGGAAATATGGCACAGGTATGGAGCGCTTTTGAAATCAGGACGGAACCCGAAACTACTACAGATATCCGGGGACTGAATAGCATTCAATTGCATTACGAAATTGGCAGATGGTATATTGATAGCTGGACTTGTGAAATGGCTTCTGATGATAATACGGTAGTAGCTGATTTTTTAGAAATAAGGTGAAATTAATATAAATGGCCTGAATGATCATAAACGATAAACAAAACCCCAACTGTTTATCATCTTGGAAAATAAGTGATTTTATGAAAGCTTTATACTTCCGTGAATAACGTGCGGTGTCCAAGTTTTTGAGAATTGAGGCTATAGATGACTTAGATTGTTTATCTTTAATAAAAATCGTAAAACATGAACGAGATTGATAATTTACCAGCACAAGATGGACGCCTCTTTATAGTAACAGGAGCCAATACAGGCTTGGGCTATGAAAACAGCTTAACATTAGCAAAAAAAGGAGCGAAAGTAATTATGGCTTGCCGGAGCTTAAAAAAAGCCAATGCCGCTAAAGACTCCATTAAAGAAGAAGTACCCAAGGCTGATGTAGAAGTAATGGAAATAGACCTAAGCAGCTTAGACTCTGTGCGAAATTTTGCGAAGGCCTATCAGTCAAAATACGACCGATTAGATGTTCTGATTAATAATGCCGGTGTCATGATGCCTCCATATACAAAAACTGAAGATGGTTTGGAGTTACAATTCGAAGCAAATTTCCTTGGACATTTTCTTTTAACTGGCTTATTACTGGACGTGCTCTTAAAAACGCCAGATTCCAGGGTGGTCAGCTTGAGCTCAATTGCGCATAAAAATGGCAAGATCAATTTCGATGATTTGCAAAGTGAGAAAAAATATTCCGCCTCAGAGGCTTATGGACAGTCGAAGCTAGCTTGTTTGATGTTCGCTTATGAATTGCAAAGAAGATTGGAGAAAGCAGGTCATAAGCAAACGATATCAACTGCAGCACATCCCGGCATTGCCACTACCGAATTAGCCAGACATATGCCTAAATTAGTATATAGTATTTTAAAATATACAGTTGCACCATTCTTAACACATGCTCCAAAAGAAGGTGCTAAACCGACTCTTTTAGCCGCAATTGGTGATGCAGAGGGTGGAGACTATTTCGGACCAACCGGTTTCAATCAGTTCAAGGGAAAGCCGGGTAAGGTGTCATCTAATGCTTTGTCAAAAGATGAAGATATTGCAAAACGTCTTTGGGAAAAGTCAGAGGAATTAGTGGGCTTGAACTATTTATAAATAGTGCTTTAAATGAAAGAGTACTTAAGTCCTTGCCAATTTGACATATTAGATATTAACCACCAATGTGAATTGTACTTTATCATATGAGAAAAAATCATAGTTTACTATAAAAAGTAATAGATTGAGCTAATATTATACTGCCTTAAATCGTAACTTAGCGGACTGTCGCCATCGATAAATCACTCGCCTTTGAAATCTCAGTCCTTCAAACCTCAGCGCGTAAGCCTTAAAGAGAGTTTTGCCACGCTTAAATTTGTTCCTCGTTTCTTTAGCGAAATTCGGAAGGTCAACCCATTTCTCTTCTTCACTAACTTACTTGCTCGTATCATAAGTGCTTTACTACCTGTTAGCATGCTGTGGGTCGGCAAGCTGATCATTGATGAAATTGTCTTGCAACTCAATGCCGAAACACACGATATGAGCCAGCTTTGGCTATTTATATTCCTTGAATTTTCTTTGGCTATAGCTTCTGACCTTCTCAGCAGACTCACTACCCATACCGATGCCCTTTTAGGCGATCAATATTCCATTGAGTCATCCGTAAAGATTATCAAAAAAACGGCTGAGCTCACCCTTACGCAATTAGAAGATTCAGAATTTTATGACAAATTGGAACGTGCACGTC
The DNA here is from genome assembly GCF_030503855.1 of Marivirga salinae. NCBI lineage: Bacteria > Pseudomonadati > Bacteroidota > Cytophagia > Cytophagales > Marivirgaceae > Marivirga > Marivirga salinarum. The sequence goes on from NZ_CP129971.1 coordinate 3,077,341, forward strand.
AACAAACTACTGGCCGAGTGGGGCTTATGTCCAATATACTCACCCAAGGTCAGGACATAATCGTAATTGCCTCACTGCTCACAGGGGTGGTGGTATTTGAACCATGGCTGATCCTATTATTAGTCCTATCTATTATCCCTACCATTGTGAATGAAATTAAGTTTAGTGGCACTAGTTATTCTCTGGCCAGAAGCTGGACGCAAGAGCGAAGAGAGCTGGACTATTTAAGATATGTTGGTGCAAGCGATGTAACAGCAAAAGAGGTGAAACTCTTTGGTCTTTCAGGTTACCTGGCTGAGCGCTTTAGTGTGCTGTCTCATCAATACTACCAAGAAAGCAAAAAGCTATCCTACAAACGTGGCATTTGGGGATCATTTTTCAACATCATCAGTACCTGTGCCTATTATGGCGCCTACCTACTTATTGTTTTTCGAACTGTTGCAGGAGTTCTCACTATAGGTGATCTTACCTTTCTCTCGGGCTCATTTAATAACCTAAGAAATAAGCTTCAGGGCTTATTTATACGATTTACGGCTATCACTGAACGCTCCTTATACTTGCAAGATTATTTTGAATTTCTGGATTTGCGCACTGGAAAGAGGTTCAATGAGACTGCTGAATCCGATACTGAAGAAAAACTTCCTTTGCCCGAAACTATAAAGGAGGGTTTTGAATTCCGAAATGTAGGATTTAGATATCCTCACTCTGAAAATTGGGTGATTCGCAATGTTAGTTTCCACCTTAAGGTGGGAGAGAAACTTGCTTTGGTTGGCGAAAACGGTGCTGGGAAATCAACTCTTATTAAGCTACTATTACAGTTTTATGCGCCTACAGAAGGGTAGATATTATTAGATGGCACTCCCATTTATAAATTCGATTCCGTAGAATACCACGACCGATTTGGGGTTATTTTTCAAGATTTTGTAAAATTCGACCTGAGTTTGAGAGAAAATATCGCTGTTGGCGAGATTGAAGAACTAGAAAACGAGCCTCGTATTAAAAGTGCTGCTGAAAAAAGCCTTGCAGAAGAAGTAATTCAGGAACTTCCAAACGGCTACGATCAAAAATTAGGAAGACGATTCAAGGACGGTAAAGATCTTTCCGGAGGCCAATGGCAAAAAATTGCTATGGCTCGCGCCTACATGAAAGATGCCGATGTGCTGATCTTGGATGAGCCTACCTCAGCACTGGATGCACGTGCTGAATCCGAAACCTTCAATCGCTTTATTTCACTCACACATGGCAAAACAGCGGTGATTATTTCGCACCGTTTTAGTACCGTACGAATCGCAGACCGAATTATGGTGCTCAAAGGCGGGAGCATATTAGAAATTGGAACACACGAGGAATTAATAGCAAACAAGCAATTGTATTCAGAGCTATTTAATCTGCAGGCAGCTGGTTATCAGTGATGTGTCGCTTTAGCAATAGCATAGGGCTTGCTTAAAAACAGCTAAATTTAAGGTAATGATTATTCCGAATTAGTTTTTCAGTAAAGTCCATTCCTCTTTTTGACCAAAAAAAGCTTCGGACAAAATAACGCCACCTTCGGACAATAAAGCTAGGGCTTCGTCCTAGAAGGCTTCTTCTTGATCCGAATTTTCGCGTGCTTTAAGATATTGGCTAGTGATCATTGATGATAGGCATTATCTGTAGCATTTTTTAGGCAGTTAAGTAGGAAGATTATGAAAGAACAATTAAAGAAGAAATTATACTATATAGCTTTTAGCCTATTGTTGATGGGCTTGGCTATAGGGCAGGTACAGGCAACAGACTTTTATGTGAAGACAGGGGTAACAAGTGGTGCAGGCACAAGTTTCGCAAGTGCCTTTGGTACTTTTCAAGAGGCCTTAGATGTTGCTACTGTCGGAGACAAAATATACATCGCAGCAGGCACATACAAGCCTAGTGTGGGAGTTGATCTTGATGCAACTGGCACTATCGAAGCGCGTGAGGTTACCTTCCAAATCCCCGATGGAGTAGAAGTCTATGGTGGATTTGAAGGAACAGAAACAGGAGCAATAAGCCAAGCTATTTTAGATGCCCGAGATTTTACTACTCATACTTCTATTTTGAGTGGAGATATAGGTGCACCTTCTGATAATACAGACAATGCCTATCATGTAGTTTATACAAGAAATGTTACTGTTACTACAGTCGTAGATGGCTTTACCATTATGGCAGGAAATGCTAATGGAACAAGTAATGGAGGTTTTCTAAATAGTAATGGAGCAGGATGGTTAAATCAAGGTGATGGTTTTGGTAATAGTTCTACTCCTACCTTGCGAAATATTGTTTTCTTTCAAAATACCGCTGATTTTGGAGGTGGAATGTATAATTATGGCTTTCTCGGAACAAGCAGTCCTATACTAACCAATTGTACTTTCTCTCAAAATACCGCTATAAGAAGTGGTGCTGGAATATATAATTATGGATACCGTGGAACAAGCAGTCCTATTCTTACCAATTGTAACTTCTCTCAAAACAATGCTATTCGGTATGGTGGTGGAATGTATAATTATGGAGGTGGATCTGGAGGAGACAGTAGTCCTGTATTAACCAATTGTACTTTCTCTCAAAATACTGCTGATTTTAATGGAGGTGGCATGTTTAATAATGGAACAGATGGAGCAAATGGAAATAGTACTCCTCAAATCGTAAACAGTATCTTTTGGGGAAATAAAACAAATGGAAATTCAACCTCTTGGATTAATGATGTAGCTACCCCTACCGTATCTTATTCCCTAATAGAAGAAGCTACACTGCCTACTGGAACAACAGATGGAGGAAATAATGTATTCAATCAAGACCCGCTATTTGTAGATGCAGCCAATGAAGATTTGAAGTTGCAAGACTGCTCACCAGCCATAAATACGGGCAACAATGCTGACATCCCCACAGGAATTACTACTGACCTGGCTGGGAAGGCGAGAACGCTAGATGTCACGGTTGATATGGGGGCGTATGAAAATCCACAATCGGAGATTAACCTACAAAGCAATAACACCAGCATCGTTTCAGGAGATACCAGTCCAAGCAATACAGACGGTACTGACTTTGGTGGAATTCCATATGGAGATAAGACAGTTACGTATACCATACAAAATACAGGTAGCTTAGCGCTTTCAATAAATGGCATTATATCAAACAATGCAAAATTTGTGGTGAGCAGTGTACCTAGCACTGTGCCTGCAAGCGGGACTGCAACCTTCGATATAACCTATAAATCCACTACGGCAGTAACGGATGTTGCCACCATCACCGTTACCAATTCAGACTGTGACGAAGGCGTGTACACTTTTGCTGTACAAGGATCAGGTGTGCAAAACGCATTAAATTTTGACGGTACGGATGACTATGTGAACATCCCTTACAATGCGAGTTTAGATATCACTGGAGCACTTACACTTGAAGCTTGGGTGAAAACAAATAATACTGCTGATTTCAATAACATTTTAATAAAAGGGAATTATGGCTATGGATTTACGATAGATAATAATGCTCAATTAGGTTACTGGAGTAGCAATACGAATTATTTTGATAATTGTCCTAAGTTTGGTTCCATACCCTCAGGTACCTGGACGCATGTGGCAGTGGTTGTAGTAGAAAATACCTCTACTACTTTTTATATAAATGGTGTTGAAGTAGGGCAAGCTATCAGCGCAGGAGAAACCACTATTAATTCAGGTGGGACAGACCCGCTAGTTATCGGTAGGCAAGGCAGTCTTTCAACGAATTACTTTGGCGGATCGATGGACGAAGTACGCATCTGGAATACAGCACGTACGTGTTCAGAGATTAAAGCAAACATGAACAATGAGCTAACAGGGGAAGAATCAGGTTTGGTAGCCTATTATAATTTCAACAAAGGTACAGCAGGAGGTGATAATACTGGACTTATCACCTTAAACGATGGGGTCAGCTCAAACAATGGAACACTGAACAGCTTTGCATTAAGTGGTACTGCATCCAACTGGGTGGTTGGCTCAACAGCCGTTACAAGTGATACACCTAGCCTAACTTCTGAAATCAACATACAAAGTAATAGTTTAGACATACTATCAGGAGATACCAGCCCCAGCAATACAGACGGTACTGACTTTGGTGCAACACTTACCAATAAGGTAGTTACCTACACTATTGAAAATACAGGAAGTGCCGATTTAATTGTCTCCTCCATCGGTATTTCGGGTACCCATCCAGCTGACTTTGCAGTGGGTGGTATTACATTTCCAGCTACGATTGCACCCGCAGCCTCTACCACCTTTACCCTTACGTTTACCCCGGGAGATCTAGGATTGCGTACTTCTACCGTGACAGTGAATAATTCTGACTGTGATGAAGGAGCGTATACGTTTAATGTGCAAGCAGTTGCAGCTACAGCTCAAGCATATGTTCGCACTGCTGCCAATGGCGGAAGTGATTCTAACACGGGAGCAGATTTTTCCAATGCGTTTGCCACCCTACAGCAAGCCTTAGGTGTCTCCGCAGCAGGAACTAAAATCTATGTAGCAGCTGGTACCTACATACCTACTCAACAATATGATTTCAGTACGGGAGCTACAATTAGTGGAATTCCAAGAGCAGTAAGTTTCAAAATTCCAGACGGTGTAGAAGTCTATGGTGGCTTTGCAGGAACAGAAACAGGAACAATAGACCAGGCCGTGCTCGATGCGCGAGACTTTACTACCAATACTACTATTTTGAGTGGAGATTTGAATGGAGATGATAATGTGACGGGTACTTTTCCATCATTTATGTATGGCAATTATGCAGAGAATGCCTACCACGTAGTTTATACAAAAAATGTTTCTGCTGCCACGATCATCGATGGAGTTACCATCACAGCAGGAAATGCTAATGGAGGTAGTCAAAATATTTATGCAGGAGGCTGGTATAATGATGGAAGTGGCACAGGAAATAGTTCTAACCCTACCTTGAGAAATATTATTTTCTCTCGAAATACTAGTTCTTTTTTTGGTGGTGGAATGTATAATAGCGGGGTTGCCGGAGAAAGCAGTCCTACCCTAACCAATTGTTCTTTCTCTCAAAATACTTCTTTATTTGGAGGGGGATTGTTAAATAATGGCGATGATGGAATTAGCAGCCCTACAATCACAAACTGCATTTTCTCTCAAAATACTGCTCTTTCAAAAGGAGGTGGTATTTATTTAATTGGAGATAACTTAGGAAACGGGTTTGGCTCTTCTGCTGCACGTATTATTAATTCAGTTTTTGAAAAAAATACTTCACATATAGGATATAATGATGGGATTGTTAATAAAGAACCTCATTTTATCAACTGTACTTTTACTGAAGCAACAATTGCTGCAGTTTCAATATTTGACTGGAATTCTGGACAGACACCTATCAAATTTAAGAATTGTATCTTTTGGAATAATACAGCCATGAAAGAAGGTGCTGGGGGTACAGCTACATTAGCAGTAACCAACAGTATTATAGAAGATGTTACGTACGCAGGAACAGGTACTATAAACCAAGACCCACTCTTTGTAGACGCTGCAAATGGAGATTTAACGTTGCAAGACTGCTCACCAGCCATAAATGCGGGCAAAAATGCTGACATCCCCGCAGGGATTACCACTGACTTGGCTGGGAACGCGAGAACTCTAGATGTCATGGTTGATATGGGGGCGTATGAAAATCCACAATCGGAGATTAACCTACAAGGCAATAACACCAGCATCGTTTCAGGAGATACCAGCCCAAGCACAGCTGATGATACAGCTATTGGAAATGTGGCAGTGGGCGATTCCAAAGTAATTACTTACACCATAGAAAACACAGGAAGTAAAGCTTTAGCAGTTTCTGAAATAAATATTACCGGCACCCAATCGAGTGAATTTGTGGTGGGGGGAATCACTTTGCCCCTTAGTATTGCAGCAAATTCATCTGCTAGCTTTACTTTGACTTTCACCGCAGCAGCTTCAGGCGTGCGTAGCGCTCTAGTAACTGTTGTTAGCGATGATTGCGATGAAGCAAGCTATACTTTTGAAGTACAGGCATACCCCATACCAAGTATAGCTATGAATGCTACCGATGTCATTTGTATTGGCGATGGTACCGCAACGGCCAATGCTGGTTCAGGCACCTATGATTTCCTATGGAGTAATAGTTTTGCAGAAACTGATGTAACCAGCTCAACTGCCACTAACTTAGGTCCCGGAGAATATTCCGTTACCGTAACTGATGCTTTAGGTTTTTCGGTTCAAGCTACCGTCTTAGTCGAAAATGGTCCTACTGTCCCAGTAGTGGATGTGGATCAGTTAAGTAATGTGACATGCCCTGGGGCAAGTGATGGATCCATTATAGTATCTGCAGGTGGAGGTGGAACTGCGCCATACACCTATACATGGAGTGACATTGGTAGTTCTGGTGCTACTAATAGTCCCGTTACTAGAAATAACCTATCCACAGGCTCTTACTCAGTAACTATTACTGATGCTTTAGGATGTCAATCAGTCAAAGAATTCACCATAGCTACCGTACCAGCAGAAATAAACTTACTAGGCAATAGCACCAGCATCGTTTCAGGAGCTAGCAGTCCAAGCACAGCTGATGATACCGACTTTGGAAATGTAGAATTGGCCGCTACTAAGGACGTTACCTATACAATAGAAAATACGGGGAGCAAAGCTTTAGAAGTTGCTAGCATAACCATTACAGGTACTCATGCTAGTCAATTTGTAGCAGCAGGAATCACTTTACCCCTTAGCATTGCAGCCAATTCGTCTGCTACCTTTACGCTTTCTTTTACCGCAGGCAATTTGGGCGCTAGTAGCGCATTAGTTACCCTTGCTAGCGATGATTGCGATGAAGCAAGCTATACTTTTGCAGTGCAAGGAACTGGACTAGATACTACGCTACCAACGGCTATTTGTCAAGCTGTAACCGTGCAATTAGATGTTGATGGAAATACCAGCATCACCGCTGAGCAAATTGATGATGGTTCTACCGATAATGGAGGCATCGCTACTTTAGCACTCGATCAAACTACTTTCACCGCAGCTGATTTGGGCGAGCAAACGGTGACTTTAACGGTTACCGATGCCAGTGGCAATGAAGCGACTTGTACGGCTGTAGTGACAGTGGAAGATATTATTGCACCAACGGCCATTTGTCAAGCCATCACTGTTCAATTAGATGCGGATGGAAATGCAACCATCACAGCCGAGCAGATTAATAATGGCTCTACTGATAATTTAGGCATCCCTACCCTAGCACTCGATCAAACTACTTTCACCGCAGCTGATTTGGGCGAGCAAACGGTGACTTTAACGGTTACCGATGCCAGTGGCAATCAAGCGACTTGTACGGCTGTAGTGACAGTGGAAGATATTATTGCACCAACGACCATTTGTCAAGCCATCACTGTTCAATTAGATGCGGATGGAAATGCAACCATCACAGCCGAGCAGATTAATAATGGCTCTACTGATAATGTAGGCATCGCTACCCTAGCACTCGATCAAACTACTTTCACCGCAGCTGATTTGGGTGAGCAAACGGTGACTTTAACGGTTACCGATGCCAGTGGCAATGAAGCGACTTGTACGGCTGTAGTGACAGTGGAAGATATTATTGCACCAACGGCCATTTGTCAAGCCATCACTGTTCAATTAGATGCGGATGGAAATGCAAGCATCACAGCCGAGCAGATTAATAATGGCTCTACTGATAATGGAGGCATCGCTACCCTAGCACTCGATCAAACTACTTTCACCGCAGCTGATTTGGGTGAGCAAACGGTGACTTTAACCGTAACTGATGCCAGTGGTAATGAAGCGACTTGTACCGCTGTAGTCACTGTAGAGGGAAGCGAAGATACGGTTAATCCAATTGCTGTCTGTCAACCCATTACCATCCAATTAGACAATGCAGGAAATGTCAGCATTACTGCCGAGCAAATTGATAATGGCTCTACCGATAATGTGGCCATAGCTTCACTTAGCATTGACATCACTAGCTTTGATTGCAGTCAAGTGGGAGAAAATAATGTGACCTTAACAGTTACCGATACCAATGGAAATACAGCCAGCTGTGTAGCTGTAGTGACGGTAGAGGATGCGCTTGCACCGACAGTTATAACACAGGATATTAGTGTGGCCTTAGATGAAAACGGACAGGCTAACATCACGGCTGCGGACATAGATAATGGCAGTACCGACAATTGCGGTATAGCTACACGCAGCCTAGACATCACCACTTTCGATAATCCGACAACGGAAAGCAGTACCGTTACGCTTACTGTAGTGGATTTAAATGGAAACAGCGCATCGGCCACAGCCGTAGTGAGCTTCCAGAAACTACCACAACAGATAATCTTTGAGGCACTAGCTGATAAAAAAGTAGGCGATGAGCCTGTGGTGCTAATCGCTACCGGCGGAGACTCTGGTTTACCAGTGACCTTCTCTTTAGCAACCCAACCTGCAACAGGAGTGGCTACTTTGGTGAATAATGAGGTGGTATTGGAAGGCCCTGGTTTAGTAACCATCACAGCAAGCCAGGCAGGCAATACAATCTTCGAAGCTGCGGCAGTTGTCAGTCAATCTTTTACAATTGCAGGGGGCGCACTTTTCTTACCCGAGCTTTTTAGTCCTAATAATGACGGCATCAACGACCACTTTATTTTACGCGGTGGCGAAGGCATAGAAAGTCTAGTCTTCCAAATATTCGATAAGGAAGGAAACTTGGTTTTTGAGACCAATAGCATTACAGATTTGTCTCAGAATGGATGGGACGGCACAAGTAGTGGTAAGGCCTTGTCGCTGGGTGTTTACCTCTGGGTACTAAAAGGAAGCCTAAAAAGTGGGGGTCCTTTATTGATTAATGGTAAAAATACAGGCATTGTGATGCTTGTTAGATAAATGATCGTTTTGAGTTAAAAAAAAATAAAACAAAAGATATGCTGTATTCAAGGAAATCCTATTTCTACACACTGCTGGTAGTCATTATTTCTGCTTTCAAGCTACACGCACAGGAGCCTAACTTTTCCATGTATCGCTATACACCCTTCTTTACCAATCCGGGAAGCTTAGGTGTGGAGCAAGATCCAGGAATAATGTTGAACTATAGAAATCAAAGCCTTGCATTGGGCCAGCGTTTTCAGACCTCAGCAGTATCAGGCTATTATCCATTTTATATAGGCAATCACCATTTGGTAGTCTCAGCCAATGTGCTCAATGAGCAATTAGCAAGTTTTATTAAAATGAATGGTGGGATGTTGGGGCTTGCCTACAGTGTGGCAGTAACAAGTAATTCTGAGTTAAGCTTTGGCTTTCAAGGCGGTTACTTCCAAAAAAGAATTGGTTCAGACTTTAGTACCGATGATCAGTATGTAAATGGTGGCTATGATCCGAATGCAGTGAGTGGGGATGAGGTGATGTATCAGGCCATGGGCTACGCGACCATGAGTACAGGTTTTTATTACCTGATAAAAGATGTAGATGGTAGCGATAAAGCTTTTATAGGAGGGTCACTTTTTAACCTAAATAGCCCTAATGTATCCTTTTTTGAAACAGGAGAAGATAAAATGCCACTGAGTTTAAAGGCAACGATAGGGTATAAGGTGTTCCAGAGCAATAAAATAGCAGTTACTCCTACTATGCGCTGGATAAACTGGCAAGGAAATAACATGATGAACATCGGGTCTCAATTTGGATATGATTTATCCAATAAACGGGAAAGCTCCAAAAGAATAGAATTGGGTTTGTGGTATAATACTAATAATTTAGGGGTATTTTCACTTGCCTATGAGCAAGAAAACCTAACAGTAGCGCTCAGCTATGACCTAGCTTTGAGCAGCACCTTGAGCAGCACCCAAAATGGCATTTTTGAACTGGCAATTGGTATGAACATAGAGCGGAGTAGCGCCAATAATTCAGGGAGAAACAATTATGCAAGAAAAAATAAGAGACGGCAGAAGAGTTACAAGAAGCTTAACCTCTTCCAAAAAAATAGTAAGAAGAAAACCCATAAACAGGATGACAATACTATAGCTCAGGAAGAAATAGACCAGCCCGCAGTGCCAGGAAAGAAAATAGTGTCAGAAATAGTTTACTTTGCCAAAGACTCTATTGGGCTCAGTGTGGAAGCAAGGAATATTTTAGATGGCGTAGTAGCTACCATGAAAGCTGATAAAAGCCTCAGAATAAAGTTGGTAGGCTATGCCGATAACGGAGCGCTTGCTACTTTGGATACTAGCTTGCCTGTACTAAGGGCTGAGCAAGTGCGTGCCTACCTTGTAAGTAGAGGTGTGGAAGCGAAAAGCGTTAGGGTGGAAAGAGTAGTGCAAAACCAACTATTGGATGATTCGGAAACAGCGCAGGACAGCGAAGGAAACAGTAGGGTGGAGATCAAGACAGTAGAAAAGTAGCAACTTAGGTGTAGGCATTTTAATAAATGGTTGAGTAGCTAATGTAGCTACTCAACCATTTTTTTGTTTACAGTATAAATGAAAATTAATTCAAGAAATTCATAACGCTATTTGACAAACTTTCTTTCTTTAGGTTTACAATACCCTTAGATGAAAGGTAAATACGCAGAACCGAAATTCTTGGTGTCCAGAGCCATCAGTATAAATATTTATCATCAGGTAACTTTGTTAGTAATCCAAGATCGTTCTGAATTACTTGATATTTTGTAACATGTAGACTGGTTTCCGCATTCCAAATATTTCCAAGACCGTGAATGGAAGTATCTATCGCTTGAAACAAATTGGTTGGATAAAATTCTTCCTTCACCGGCTTTCGTTCTGATTATTCAAAAGGTTTTTGAATAAAAATTAATATGAGTACATTAAAATCTTTTTAGAATATTTAAAGTCCTTTTAAGACCCCCATATCCAAAGCTTTTTTATAAGCAGCTAAAGAATTATTGACCTGCAATTTCTTAATAATATTCTTTCTGTGTTTATCTACAGTTCCTTTACTGATAAAAAGTTGATCGGCAATTTGCTTGCTTAAGAATCCCTTAGAAAGCAGTATTAGCACCTCAATTTCGCGCTTAGTGAGTGTTGATCTAAATTCTGGCAAATCACCAATTAATGCAATTAAATTTGCTGCATTTTCACCATATACTTGGTATTTGAAGCCTGTAAAACTCACTAAATCAGTTACGTCAATCAATTGGCCTAAGGTATAGCTAACCTGACCCAATGAATCTTTCGCTAACACGTAGGTGTTTTTTATGATTGTTCTATTATTTGGCGTTCTATATATGCAGCTAAATTTATCTCCTAATGACTGCAACTTATCTCTTTCTATAATCGCACTGTTCATTGCTTTATTACCAAAATCGACAATATTGCTAAAATCCTGAGAATTAATATTTTCATAAATAGTAATTAATGAGTTTTTGACCCTTTCATCTATGCCGAACATCTGCCCAATATTACTTGTAAGAAATTCTACATCCGCTTTTTGGCAATCCACTATATAAATGGCTTCATTGGGAAAATGGGCATAACTTTTGATCAACTGGTCCTCATTTATTTGTTGGTTCGATTCGCCATATTGTTGCTTCCTGAGTAGGTCTACTATCTTATTTTCAAATGATTTGGATTCCATCGCCCTATTGCTTACTTGAGTACAAATTCCTTTAACGACTTCATATAATAGCTGTTATTCTCAAAAAATGGTAGATGACTTGATTCAGGAACAATAGAAATTTGTGCATGTGGTAACTTCTCCATCCACTCCAAGTTGATGGCTTTATTCAAATAGTCATTTGCTCCTGAAATACACAGAATATTTGCCATGATATTTGGCAAGTGAGACACCACCTCCCAATCAGTAAACACTCCTTGAATACTAAAAATATCGGGCCCAATAAAATGACTTTGTAAAGTAACTTTACTGGATTCTCCTAAGGTTATCAACAATGGCTGAGGTAATTCTGACAATCGACACAAATGCTGTGGAATCCATTCTGACATAACAATTTCACCAATACCTGCTAAATCACCTTGCTCTTTGGCTTGCAGGTAGTTATTTTGAACTGTCTGAGGAAAACTTTCAAACCGATCTTGAATACCTCTTTTAAGAAATGCTGCTGAAGGGAAAGTATTGGATAAGATTACTTTTCCATCGTAATTAGGATGCTTTGCCAAAAATTCAAACACGATAGATCCACCAAATGATTGACCAAATAAAATTGGACTAGAAAGATGGTATTCCTCCAGTAATTGTGAAAGTTCCAAACCATAATGGACGATAGAATCTGGTAAGAAACCAGGATCATGATTAGGATATCCTGCAGGTTCGAATAACCAAGTTTGGAATCCTAGTTCCGCTAAATCTTTAGCTAATGGTTCCAAGTAATGATAGCTTAAACCTGGCCCTCCAGGAAGCATAATTATGACTTGATCGCCATTTCCGTATTTTTGAACAGCATGCATTTCCTCTTTTTTATCAGACATATAGATTTAGGGTTTTCGTATCAATAACAATCATACAACAAAATACCTATAAACAGCATTCTTTGGTCGAAAAATATAACTACACCTGTTTACAATATCATTTTAAGAACCCTATCATAAAATCCTATCAGCTTTCTTGAAATCCTTAACTTGATAGAATGAAGTCACCATCAAAGCCAACTTGGTCAGAATACTACCGCGAAGCAAAATAAGCACCTACAGAAAGCACTAAACCATAACCATAAATGGATATTTTTATCAATAGATTTTATACTATGTTTAGTATATAAAAAAGCATAAAAAATTACGCCATCCTTGATTCACTTACACATTTTAAGCATTCTTCTATTTTCTTTTCATAATAGATTAATGAAATAATAGCAAAAGGTAAATCATCAAGCTTAACAAAGACGATGCTGAAAATCTTAAATATTGTAAGTAATTAATACCACTAGATATGATAAACCTGATTTACAAAACAAAAATCCTATCATTCTTTAGTGTAACAAAATATCCACCTTCTTTATCCTATTTGTTGATCACATTAGGCCTAGCCATGTTGTTTTTATATGCATTTGAAAATACGAAAAATAAGCTGACCAACTGCTTTTTGGTTTTTGGAAGAGTTCCGCTTTTCTATTATTTCTTGCACATGCTCGTAATTCACGTTTTTGCTATCATTGGCATTTAGTTTGGATAGGAATCGTGCTGCTACCGTATCCATTATCTAAACGATACATGCTGTATAAAGCGAATAACACAGACAAATGGTGGTTGAGTTATTTGTAATTTGAATAACAATCTTAATCGAGAAAGTATTATACATGAAGCCTTTGGTTATACTCTTATTTACAACTCTTTTAACAATTTCCTGTAACTCCCCTGCTACAGAAAAGGAAGCCGCAATAACTGCAACAAGGCAAATGGGAGAATTTGAAAAAATTGATGCCCTTTAGCATATTTGGCCTACAACCAACCATAAAGAAGACGAAGAAGAAGTTGAAAAAGTGACATTGAAAATTATTGACGCACTCATCAGCGACCTAAAAATAGTCATAAATTGTGCGGATCAGTAGGTATTGCAACAAGCAAAAGCTAAATTAAACACTACATATCCTGACATGGATAATCTTATCTTTCGGGTCATTCCTTCCATTGAAATATGGACAAGAGATATGGCCCCTGTCTTCGTGGAAACCAGTAATGGAAAGCTTGCCATAGCAGATTTCAACTTCGATTCTTGGGGCTATGCTGATACCTTAGATACCGACACCAAAACCGAAGAAATTTATGATGAAATGGAAGCAGAATATCAACGAATATTAGGTGTAAAAAAGGTAATTTGGCTCAAAGATGGACTACTGGAAGTCAGCCATACTTTCCTGGGACTTCTTGCTGTTAATGATAGCACAAGTGATTATACGGTGGTGACTACCAACGGCCATACAGATGAGTTCTCACGTTTTGTAAATGATTCCACTATTCTATTGGCCAATTTTGACATCGCTGAATTAAGCGAACCCATTGCGCAGGAAAATCACCAACGCTTAGAGGCAAACTTTGAAATACTCTTGAACAGTAAAGATCAGGATGGTAAGCCCTTTACGATAATTCGCTTGCCTTTACCCTCTACCCTTCTCAACACCTTGGCTTCTGGAGATTATGTGTATGAATACATTAAAACACTTGTCTATAAAGATGGGAGTAAATTTCCTCAGGGCGATACGGTTTCAGTTGTAATACCAGCCAGTTATCTAATTTTATTATTACTAATAAAGTCATTATCGGTCAGAAGTACTGGCGAGCAGGGATGCCTAATAAAATTAAGGCGCAAGATGAAGAAGCAAAGCGGATACTGTCAGCAGTATTCCCCAATAGAAAAGTAGTAATGTTGGATGCCCCAGCTGTCAATTTAGGTGGTGGCGGATTGCACTGCATCAGTATGCATCAGCCTAAGTTGGAATTGAATCGAAAAGTTGTTTACTGTTGCCAATAATAAGTCTATTCAAGGCAAAACACTAATAAAAGTCAAATCCATATACTGGATTGACTAAAAAAAAAGCCCGCTTGAAATAAATTCAAGCGGGCTTTTGTAGTGTAAGTGAGCCTCCTGTCGGGATCGAACCAACGACCTACTGATTACAAGTCAGTTGCTCTACCATCTGAGCTAAGGAGGCTTAAAGAAATTTTAGAACGGATTCTAATCGCTTTTTTCAGTTTTTAACCTTTTGTTATCCCTGAATGCGGATGCAAATATAAAGGCTGTTTTTATTAATCCAAACCCATTTTCAGAAAAATATTAAAGAATTTTTCAATCAATGGAACGAACTATACGTAACTGCTTCTTTAACAGAGAGATTTCCTTTTCTGCGTCCTCAATTTTTTCTTCAAATTCTTTTTTCAATTTGTCTGCAGTCTTGGATGATGCAAAAAACTCCATGTTGTTTTTCCATGTAACGATGTCATTCTGCAAATCTCCTATCTTCTTTCTTAAAGAATTCTCTTTTTGATTCAATTTGCGATCAGAATTCGGTCCAGCCATTATTTTGGTAAGCTGGGCCATCAATTTCACTTTTTCTTTCTGTTCGTCACTTAAAACATCTTCAGATTTATCGATAAAGTCTTGAATAGCTTTTGAGAAGTCTTCTTTAACCTTCTGAATAGCCTCCTTAGGAACAAATCCTATCTTGCCATAAGCTTGTTCATAAGCCTCTAATTGATCTAAATCACCAGGCTCTAGTCCATTAATTTGAGCAATGATATCTTCTTTAGCTTTTAAGTTCTCCTCAAACTCTTTTTGAGCATCTTTAGAGCCAGCTCTTTTGTTTTCGAAGAACTTATCACATGCAGCTTTGAATTCTTTGTAGATGCTTTCTCTGAATTTCTCCGGGACTGGGCCCACCTCTTTCCATTGTCTTTGCAGGCCTTTTAATTGATCAGCTGTTTTATTCCATTCCGTGCTGTCACACAATTCCTTTGCTTTCTCAACAAATTCTTGCTTTTTCTTCAAGTTTTCTTCTCGCATGCTATCCAATCGCTTGAAAAACTCGTGTTTGTTAGCAAAGAACTGCTTGAAATTACCCCAGAAGTTCTTATTGATTTCCTTGGCATCTTCTTTGGGAACTTGCCCTGTGGCTTCCCATTCTTTTTGAATCGCTAAGATTTCCTTGGTTTTTGTATTCCATTCTTTAATTCTATCTGAATCGAAATCTAAAAATGGTTTAAGTTTTTCAATGATCTGCTCCTTTTTTTCAAGGTTCTCAGTTTGAATTTCTTTTAAATTCTTAACAAACTCTTTACGCTTTTCATAAATAGCATCAGAAGCGGCTTTAAACCTCTGCCAAAGTGGCTCTTGTTCTTCCTTAGGAACAGGGCCAATATGTTTATACTCTTCATGTAAATCATTCAAATACTTAATAGCATAAGGAACATCCTCAGATTGTGCTAATTCCTCCGCTTTCACACAAAGCTCCTTCTTAGCCTCTAAGTTTTTCTTTCTATCAAGTTCTTTTAATTCAAAAAGAATGCTTCTCTGATCATAATATCGATCTAAAAGAGCATTATAATTGGCCCATAGTGTTTTGGACTGATTTCCAGGAACAGGACCAACCGATTTCCATTCTTTTTGTATTTCTTTAATTACGTTTAGGCCAGTGATGGTTTCTTCCCCATCTACCAAATCACGCAATCTGTCTAATATTTCTAATTTCGTTTTAAGGTTATCATCCTTTTGATGTTCGAGTTCCTTATAATGTTTTTTTCTTCTATCTCTATATAGCTGATAATTTGCTTCAAAGCGTTCATTCAATTCATCGTGCTTCATGGCAAAATCACCCTCTTCTCCCCCATCTGCCAAAAATTTATCTAAAGCTTCTTTCTTTTCTGCTTCATAAATCTCATCAAATACAGGTTTTAGTTCATTGATGATACGGTCTGCTTTCTTGAAATTATCACTCTTAGAAATTTCCTTGATAGCTTCCACTAACTGCTCTTTGTTAAATTCAGAATAATCAGGTAATTCTTCATTATCATCATTATCATCCTGTTCTTCCTCAGTAGTATCGTCAGAATTCTTTGTTTCATTATCTTCAGAAGGAGCTTCATCCTTAGCCTCTTCTTGCTTAGGTTCTGAAGTAGTAGCTTCAAGCTGTTCTGAAGCAGAAGATTCAGCTTGTTCTTGCGCTACTTCTGGTTCTACTTTTTGCTCTGAAGCTGAATCTTGAACTTGATTTTCTGATGTGGATTCCACATTCTCCTTCTCATTATCCAATTCAGAATTATTTTCCTGTGGATTTTCAGAAGTACCTTTTTCGTCTATCATAATAATTTTGCTTTCTCTGTAATAAGGTACAATATTAATTAAAAAATGTTAAAAGTTTCAATCAATTTAGGTTGGGATCCGATGGATAGTTGGCATATATCTTAAATCTGCCTCCCATTTTCTCCAATATACTTTTCCAAAGTGTTTCTGGAGGACTCTTAAATATATTGGAAGGATGGACGCCACGTGCTATAATCCAACTATTATTATCAATTTCTTCTTGTAATTGATTTTCGGACCATCCACTATAACCTACAAAAAAACGTGCTTTTTCTTTATTGAGCGCCCCTTTTTGCATCAATCCTTGTAATGTCTCGAAATTACCGCCCCAAAAAAGTCCATCGGTAATTTTTTGACCTCCTTCTTTTAATTCTTCTATATCGTGAATAAAATGTAAAGTATTTTGCTGAACTGGACCGCCAACATATAAATCTGCTTCGAAGGTACCAATATCTTGTAATACTTCATCTACTTTTAAAATGGATGATTTATTTAATACAAATCCAAAAGAACCTTCTTCATTATGCTCACATAATAAGATAACAGTCCTGTCAAAATTATGATCCGGCAAAAAAGGTTCAGAGAGCAACAAATCCCCTTTTTGTGGTTGTTCGATATTTTTAAATTCAAAAAATTCCATCTAATGAAGAGCTGGTTTTAGGGGTAAGGCCCTGAGGATTTCAGCTTCTGCCTCATTCATTTCATCTAATCTATTGTATACTTCTTCCTTATCAAAATAATGGAGCGCCATATCCACAAATATTTCTCCGTGTTTGGCCTCTGAAGCCCACAATCTATGGTAAAATTTTTTTAAATCACCTTCAGGTAACGCTTCATATACCATTTTAAATCGTTCTGCACCTCTTGTTTCCACCAAAGAAGCCAATAATAAACGATCCATAAATCTTTCTTCCCTGCCCGACCTACAAACTTTGATTAAATCTTCCATATAAAAATCTTTCTCTATTTTATGTGGAAGCTGTATTCCTTTTGATTGCATAATAGCATAAACATCCCGAAAATGTTCCAATTCTTCAACTGCTGTGTCAATCAATTCAGGTATAATTTCTAATCTGTCAGGAAATTTAGCTACAAAACTCATCGCCATTCCGGATGCTTTACGCTCACAATTGGCATGATCTTGTAAAAAACTATCAAAATCAGCCATCACAGTATCAATCCACTCCTGACTGCTTTTGGCTTTTAAATCAATCCTTAACTTCATTTAGAAAATATTTTCACTATTTATTAATCAATAATTGGAAACAATTCGAAACAATAATAATTTTAAAATTATTAAGCCGCTAATAATTTAAAGAGAAATCTCAAAAAAATATATGAAGAAATCCATAGCAGACATCCGAAAAGAATACACAGCCCTTAGTTTAAAGGCCTCAGAAGTAGATGCAAACCCTGTAGATCAATTTTTAAGCTGGTTTGACATGGCGCTAAATGCTGAAATTATGGAGCCCAATGCCATGACCCTATCCACTATTGAAGGAAATAAGCCAACTTCAAGAATTGTTCTATTAAAAGGAGTTGAAAATGAAGAATTTGTTTTCTATACCAATTATAATAGCTCAAAAGGTCAGCAAATGGAAAAATCACCTTTTGTATCTTTGAATTTCTTTTGGCCTGAACTCGAAAGACAAGTAAGAATTGACGGAGAAGTTATGAAAGTGGATGAAGCCAAAAGTGATGCTTATTTTAAAAGTAGACCAAGAGGAAGCCAAATTGGGGCCTGGGTATCTCCTCAAAGCGAAACCATTGAAAGCAGAGATGTTTTGAATAAGCGACTTGAAGAAATCGAGTTAAAGTTTAAAGATAAAGATGTAGAAAGACCACCACATTGGGGCGGTTATACTATAAAACCAAAAATGATAGAATTTTGGCAAGGCAGACCAAGTAGATTGCATGATAGAATTCGATATACTTTTTCAGAATCAAAGAATTGGCAAATTGAAAGATTAGCTCCTTGATGTCAAACTTATATTTTGAGCGATATGCGTACCCTGACCGATTTATTGATGAGCCTATAAAAAGAGGGACTTTTGTTAATGTAGTCATACCTGTTTATAAAGAAGAGAATTTAATTCCTACTTTAACATCATTAGTTGCATGTAAAGAAACCAACTATCCTGTGGAGATCATATTGGTAGTTAATCACCCTGAAAATGTTGAACAGGAAGTAAAAAACCAAAGCCAAAAAACAGTAGAAGAAATTGAAGGCTTCGTAAATCAAAATCCTTCGGAATTGACTTTCCATATCATAAAAGCTTTTGATTTACCTGCTAAAAAGGCTGGGGTCGGATTGGCCAGAAAAATTGGAATGGATGAAGCTGCTTATAGGTTTAATTCAATCAATCAAAATGGAGTCATTCTTTGTTTTGATGCTGATAGCCAATGTCTTCCCAATTATTTACAAGAAATAGAAAAGCATTTTTTAAATAACATTAATTGCACAGGTGTCTCCGTTCACTACGAACACCCCTTATATTTAGATAATGGAGAAATCAATGAAGCTATTATTTTATACGAATTGCATTTGCGCTATTATATCCAAGCATTGAAATATACTGGATATCCTTTTGCATTTCATACGATTGGTTCCAGTATGGCAGTTCGTTCTTCAGTTTATCAAAAGCAAGGCGGAATGAATCAAAGAAAGGCCGGAGAGGACTTTTATTTTCTACATAAGATCATTCCGCTGGGTAATTTTCATACTATTTCTACCACCAAAGTAATCCCATCTTCCAGATTATCAGACAGAGTACCTTTTGGAACTGGTAGAGCCATGCAAGAGCATCAAAGCCAATCGAAAGACTTGAATTTAAGCTATGACTTTGAAAGCTTCAGATTAATAAAGGAGCTTTTAAAGGAAATAGATAACGAAAGCTTTATTGACAATATCCCAAAAGTGATATTGGAGTTTTTAAAGGATTCTGGCTTGCAAATCGAATTGGAAAAGATAAAATCCCAATCAAAAAATAAAGAGCACTTTCGAGATAGGTTTTTCGAATGGTTTAATGGCTTTAAAATGCTGAAATTGGTTCATTATCTGAGAGATAACTATTGCTCTGAAAAGGGATTAGTCGTTCATTCACGTAAATTATTGAAGGAAATTGGCTTCCAACAAAATGGTGATTTAGAGGCTTTAGAATTGTTGGAGATTTATAGGAAATTGGATACTGAGGTCTGATAGATAATTGAAACAAGATCTTTGTAAGGGTTAATCCGTGCGTCATCCCTGCGCAGACAGGGATCTTTTGATTTTAATCAAAGATTAAAATATAAAAAACATCTATAGTGTCTAAAAATAGTAGGTGTTTATCAGGCTTTTAATGGATATTGCTATTTAGATAATTGAAACAAAGTTTCAATTTGGATAGATCCCTTTATTCAAAGGGATGACGATTTTTTCTAACTTGGAAGTCATACAATAAAATTCACCATTGATAGGCCCTTAAGAAAGACTATATGATTAGATGCTGAAAAACAGTAAACTGCAGCCCATAAATTCGTAATTCAAAAATTAGTAATTCGTAATTAGATAAGCCCATTCAAATCCTTAACGCCTAAATATCTTTCTACCGTGAAGCCTTCAGCATAGTCAACGCCTATAATTTGACCAAATTCCATTGCTCTGGCTTCAATCATTTTCATAAATCTTGGACTTGAAATATAAGTCTCTGGCTCCTCTGAACCAGGCTTATGAAATTGAGAATCATAAGCTTTTACTGATTTCATTTTTTTCTCCCATTGATCACTAACATCCACTACAAAGTCTGGTGTGATAGGCAAGCTTTGAATGTAATGATAAACTTTATTGGGTCGGTATGCTTCCTGAATATTCCCATTGTCATCTGTAGTTTCAAATTTCTTTAAGCCCGCTAAAAATACAGATTCGGTTAACAGATCAGCAGCCCTACCATGATCTGGATGTCGATCAGAAATTGCATTTGCTAGGATAATATCGGGCTGATATTGTCTAATTTTTTTAACTATTTCAGTCTGATGTGCAAGGTCATTTTTAAAAAAAACATCATCAAAGCCTAAATTTTCACGAACTTTTAAACCCAAAATATCTGCACTTGCTGCAGCTTCTTCTAATCTTAACTTAGGAGTTCCACGAGTACCCATTTCTCCTTCCGTTAAATCAATAATCCCAACGTCCTCTCCCATTTCCGCATGCTTGGCTAAAGTACCCGCACATGAAAGTTCTATATCATCTGGATGTGCAGCAAATGCTAAAATACTTAATTTCATAGATTTTTTTTAATAATACTTAACACTAACAAGGTTACACCTACAATTAGTGTTCCAACATTAATAAGTTCAATAAAAAAGGAGAGTGAAACTCTCCTCATGATATTTACGCTTTTTCAGCTACTTCTTGTTCTTCTAATTCATCTTCTTTTTCAGCCAAAAATCGCTCGGCATCCAATGCAGCCATACAGCCAGTTCCTGCCGCTGTTACAGCCTGACGATAAATAAAGTCTTGTGCATCACCTGAAGCAAAAACACCTTCTACTTTGGTTTTTGTACTACCAGATTTAGTGATAATGTAACCGGCTTCATTTAAATCTAAGAAATCTTTAAAAATCTCGGTATTTGGCTTGTGTCCAATTGCAACAAAGAATCCAGTTGCTTTAATTTCTGTTTTCTCTCCTGTTAAATTATTTACCACTCTAACGCCTTCAACTTCATCTTTACCTAAAACTTCTTCCGTTTCAGTATTCCATAGAACTTCAATGTTTTTAGCCTTCTCTACTCTTCTTTGCATGATTTTAGAAGCTCTCATTTCATCTCTTCTAACAATCATGGTCACTTTATTACAAATATTAGAAAGGTAAGTAGTTTCCTCGGCAGCAGTATCTCCAGCACCTACTACCACTACATCCTGTCCTTTGTAAAAGAAACCATCACAAACAGCACAGGCAGAAACTCCCAATCCGTTTAATCTTTGTTCAGATTCTAATCCTAACCACTTGGCCGAAGCACCTGTAGAAATGATTACAGCATTAGCCGTGATTTCGTGTTTATCGTCAATAATAACTTTATGAGGGTATCCACTAAAATCGACCTTAGTAGCTAATCCGAACCTAACATCAGTACCGAATCTTTCTGCTTGCTTTTGAAAGTCCACCATCATTTGTGGACCATTAATACCATCTGGATATCCAGGGTAATTTTCAACATCATTCGTAATGGTCAATTGACCACCTGGTTGTCCACCTTGATATAATACTGGTTTCAAACCAGCTCTTGCTGCATAAATAGCGGCTGTATATCCTGCTGGTCCTGAACCTACAATAAGTACATTTACTTTTTCTTCTGTCATAACGCTCAATAATTTCTTGAATAATGTTACGGTCTTCTGCTAAAACAGATGTGAATTTAATTAATTAAATAAAAAAAGGTCTTAAAAAAGACCTTTTATGTATCATTTGTTACGAAAATCTTATCCTAAGTAAGGCTTTAAGGCTTTACTTCTGGAAGTATGTCTAAGCCTTCTAATAGCTTTTTCTTTGATTTGTCGTACTCTTTCTCTTGTTAAATTGAATTTCTCTCCTATTTCTTCAAGTGTCATTGAGTGCTCACCATTCAATCCAAAGTAAAGCGTGATTACATCTGCTTCTCTTTGAGTTAAAGTAGATAAGGCTCTTTGTACTTCTCTTCTCAATGAATCATTCATTAATTCATCATCAGGAGATTCTTCACCGTCATTTTCCAATACGTCCAACAAGCTATTTTCTTCACCTTGAACGAAAGGTGCATCCATGGATACGTGACGACCAGAGATTTTCATGGTATCAACCACTTCATTAGAAGTAACCTCTAAAACTTCAGCTAACTCATCCGGAGATGGTTCTCTTTCAAACTTTTGCTCCAAAGTAGAGAAGGTTTTAGATATCTTATTCAAAGATCCTACTCTGTTCAATGGAAGACGTACAATCCGAGATTGTTCCGCCAATGCTTGCAATATGGATTGTCTGATCCACCATACTGCATAAGAAATGAATTTAAAACCCCTTGTTTCGTCAAATCTTTGTGCTGCTTTGATCAAACCTAAGTTTCCTTCATTAATCAAGTCTCCTAAGGATAAACCTTGATTCTGGTATTGTTTGGCCACAGACACAACGAAACGCAAATTGGCTTTAGTCAATTTTTCAAGTGCAAGTTGGTCACCTTGTTTAATCCGAACGGCTAAATCTACTTCTTCGTCTGGAGTCAACAAATCTACTTTACCTATCTCTTGTAAGTACTTATCGAGGGATTGACTCTCCCGATTGGTGATTTGCTTGCTAATCTTGAGCTGTCTCATTAATTATTATTAAGTTAAAATTTAAACGAACTCTTAACGTAGAGAAGGAACCAAACAGTTCCCACTCTACATCAAAAATGTAAATATTTCCGTAAAAATGAAATTATTTTTCTTCTTTTTCTGGCTTAGGCAATAAAACCTTTCTAGATAACCTAAGTTTACCAGTCTTTTTATCGATATCAATCAACTTCACTTTCACCTCTTCTCCTATCTCTAAAATTCCTTCTAAATTATCAATTTTCTCATGCTTGATTTCAGAAATATGTAATAGACCATCTTTGCCTGGCATAATTTCAACGAAAGCACCATAAGGTTGAATTGCTTTCACAATTCCATCGTAAACTTCACCAACTTCCGGTTTAGCTACTATGCCTTTGATCCATTTTACTGCTTGATCTAAAGAATCTTTATTTACAGCAAATACATTGATTTTACCACCTTTTTCAGTTTCTTCAATCACGACAGTAGCACCAGTAGTTTTTTGAATTTCTTGAACTACTTTTCCTCCAGGTCCGATTACCGCACCGATCATTTCTCTATCGATTTCGATATTAACAACTCTCGGAGCATTTGGTTTATAATCTTCTCTAGGTGCAGCAATAGTCTTCAACATTTCATTTCTGATATGGTCACGACCTGCTTTTGCCTGGTTCAATGCTTCCATCAACAATTCAGAAGAAAGTCCGTCCACTTTGATATCCATTTGACAAGCTGTGATACCTTTCTCAGTACCTGTAACCTTGAAGTCCATGTCACCAATGTGATCTTCATCTCCTAAAATATCAGAAAGAATGGCATATTTTCCAGTTTCTGCATCAGAAATCAATCCCATTGCAATACCAGAAACTGGTGCTTTAATTGGAATACCAGCATCCATCAATCCTAATGAGCCAGCACAAACCGTTGCCATAGAAGATGAACCATTTGATTCCAAAATATCAGAAACTACACGAATTGTGTAAGGTAATTCTTCTGGAGAAGGTAAAATTTGCTTTAATGCTCTTAAAGCTAAGTTACCATGTCCTACTTCTCTTCTTCCAGGACCTCTGTTTGGTCTTGCTTCACCAGTTGAGAATGCAGGGAAGTTATAATGTAAAATGAATTTGTTGTATCCAGAATGAACTGCTCCATCTACCATTTGCTCGTCTAACTTAGTACCAAGCGTCACAGTAGTAATGGATTGAGTTTCACCTCTAGTAAAAACAGCTGATCCGTGAGCAGAAGGCAAGTAATCTACTTCACTCCAAATTGGTCTGATTTCATCCAATTTTCTACCATCAAGTCTGCTTCTTGTTTCTAAAGTGGCATTTCTAACCGCTTTCTTTTGAGTGTCTTGAAAATATTTTTTAACCAGTGAAATACTGATTTCAGAATCTTCAGGAATAGCCTCTATGTAGCTATCTTTAATTTCTTTGAAAAGTCTTCCTCTTTCTTTTTTATCCGCTAAACCTTTTGCTGCAATATCAAAATACTGCTGATAGTGTTTATCAAAAATTTCTTTTTCTAATTCAGGATTAGGCTCTTCTTCGTGATTGTACTCTCTTTTTTCAGTTTTGCCAGCATCTTTAGCTAAATCTAACTGTGCTTGACACTGAGGCTTTATAGCTTCGTGAGCAAAATTAATTGCTTCCACCATTTCAGCTTCTGAGATTTCTCTCATTTCGCCTTCAACCATCATGATGTTGTCAATAGTTGCAGCGATTATCATATCTATATCTGATTCAGCTAGTTGCTTAGCAGTAGGATTGGCGATAAACTCACCATTTACTCTAGCAACTCTTACTTCAGAAATTGGGCCTTCAAAAGGAATATCTGAAGCGGTTAAAGCTGCAGAAGCTGCCAATGCGGCTAATGCATCAGGTAAATCATCTTCTCCTAATGAGAATAATTGAATAAATACTTGAGTTTCAGAATGGTAATCAGATGGGAATAATGGACGTAAAGCTCTATCCACTAATCGAGAAGTTAAAACTTCATAATCAGAAAGTTTTCCTTCTCTTTTTAAGAAACCGCCAGGTATTTTACCTGAGGAAGCAAATTTCTCTTGGTAATCTACTGACATAGGAAGGAAATCAACGCCTTCTTTTGCTTCTTGGTTGGAAACAACGGTAGCCAAAATCATGGTGTCACCCATTCTTACTTCAACTGATCCATCAGCTTGTTTAGCTAATTTTCCTGTTTCTATGCTTATTTCCCTTCCATCAGGTAGGTTGAATGTTTTTTTTATTGCATTTGGTATAGCCATAAATAATAGTTTTTTTACTGTTTTCTCGTCTTGTTGTTAATTTTCCGCATTTGCTATACACGTCCTATAAAAGATGTGGTATTCGTAATGAGGTGTTAATAATGGAAAAAGGGAACCCATAAGATTCCCTTTTTTTTAATGAAAAGTAATTTATTTTCTTAAATTCAATTCAGCGATAATTGCTCTGTATCTTTCAATTTCGTTATCATGAAGATAATCTAATAATCTTCTTCTTTTACCTACAAGTTTTAAAAGACCATTTCTTGATGAGTGATCTTTCTTGTTAACTTTTAAATGCTGCGTCAAATGACTGATTCGGTAGGTGAAAAGCGCAATTTGAGATTCTGCTGAACCTGTGTCATTATCTGCTTTTGACCGACCATGATTTTTGAACAGCTCTTTTTTCTTTTCTGTGTCTAAATACATAGTTAGCGTTTATTAAATATTTTTAAAGGCGCAAATATACGTATATTTTTTTGTGATCAAAAAGTCTGTTTATTTTTCCTTCTTAAAAAACTTGAAAACCTTGGCAATTTTAACTGCATAATAATCGGTTTCAAATAATCTAGAATCATTTCTAGCTTGTCTTAAGAAGAATAATCCAAAAGGAAGTAATATGAAATTTGAAGCCCAAACTGCCCAGAAATTACTAATATCACCAGCTCTACCCAATTTTATGCCTGTTGTATTAATAACATAGGAAACAATGAAGAATAGGATTGAAACTATAACAGGAAAACCTAAACCTCCTTTTTTGATGATAGCTCCCAATGGTGCACCTATTAAAAACATCACAATACATGCAACTGCTTGTGATAATTTTGAATTAGCTTCAATCGCGTATACATTAATTTCAAATTCACGATTATCGATTCTTCTGTTTTCTCCTTTTAATCTATTTTTAGCGAACCTGGGTTTGTCCACTATATTAGTTGACATGCCATTATTTTTTTTATTAAAAGCACTATCAACTTTATCAATTAATTCTTGATCATATGAAGCTATTCCATGAACATTAAACTTCTTTGGTGTTTTACTTAATTTAAGTTTATCCTTGATTTTTAATGAATCGTTAATTATACCTTTATCTTTTTTGCTATCAAGCGCCTCAATCCTTTCACTGGAAAGTATTTGATTTTTCTTTTTCAATGAATCTGGCCCTGAAACATCGGTAGTATCTGCTTTCATTTTTTCCCAGTATACTACTGATGGTGGTTTAATATCTTCAACATCATTCATGTGTTGAGTGAAGAATCTGGATGTGTATTGATAAATTGTTTTTTTAGAATCGATTATATCATTCCGCATTGAATCAACATCATAACGCAATTCATTTTCATTTTTCATTAATCTGTTAGAGGAGAACAGCTCTTTATCTGTACGCTCCATTTCAAAAGAAGCTAAGCTAAATACAACCTTATTATGTTGAAATACATTCCTTACATAATTGGCAGGTTTATTAGGCTTATTCGCATCTTCTTCCGTATAACTTTTCCCATCAAAAAGCTCCATTACAAGATATTTATCTCCCAAAATGGTATACATCAAAGCGGAATCGGCAAGTATAATTTCAGTATTTCCTTTTCGATCAGAATGGTTATAAATAATGAGATCGCCTAAAGATTTATCATCATCATATTTTTTATTAGCCTTAATGCTGTATCCAGGAATACCTCCATAAAATGCACCTTCCTTAATATCTATTGAAGGTTTTTTCTGTTTGATATCATAAAGTAAACTATAGGCTTCTAGATTAGCTTTTGGCACAATAAAATTATTGGAATAATAAACCAGAGCACTTAAAAGCACCACAAAAATAAATAATGGCCTCAGAACTCTTACAAGCGAAATACCTGCACTTTTGATAGCAGTTAATTCGAAATGCTCACCTAAGTTTCCGAATGTCATAAGAGATGAAAGCAATACAGCCAAAGGAAAGGCAATAGGTGTCATATTTATACTGAAATATGCAATTAATTCCGCAAATACTGTAAAACCTAAATCCTTGCCCACAAAATCATCAAAATACTTGAGCATGTATTGCGTCAATAGTATAAAAACTACCACAAAAAACGTGATAAGAAAGGGGCCAATAAATGATCTTAGGATTAATTTGTCTATTTTCTTCATTCAAAAACTACTGAATTGAAATGCTAAAATTATTTCTATTAAAAATCTAAACTGCAAAGAAACAAGAATTATGCTAAAGATTTAAAAATAGCAGTAAATGAATTAAAATTTACTTTAATACTGATGATTTAATAAAGGCCCAACTGCTATCTCTCACCCCTACCCAATCCTTTGAGCGTAAATCAGAGGCTATAACATGATTTCCTGTTTTCGGAAATGCTAATGCTTTTTTATTTTCTGTGGCCAATTGCTCAAACATTTCTTTCATAGCTGGGACTGAAACAACATCATCCTGATTTTCTTCATCTTTATAATAATATGCCATAAAAACCGGACACTTTACTGTATTAAAAACTTCTGGCTTCATACTTTCATTTATCATGCTAAAAAGAGAAAAATATGCATCTAAGTGATAATCTTCAGACCAGTAGGCCGCAACTGAATCAGGTCTATTTTCATGGTTTATATCTCCTCCCATCACTAATTTTGTTAAAGATTCTCCCCATGGGCCTAAAACTAATTTCTCTGTGGATGGATCTTTCAATGCAATGTATGGTGAATATAAAATTAAGGCTTCTACTAATTGAGGGAACTGGGCTGCCAGCCATATAGCTTGTGCCGCACCAGTAGAAGTGCCTATTATAATAATTTTGTCACCTAATTGCTGCCCAATAGCAAAAGCCTCCATCGCAGACAACATATAAGAATTTGCCGTTAAACCTTTAAAAGCCTCTTGCGATGATAAACCATGACCTTTTTGACGTGCTAAAAATAAGTTAGCTTCTAAACTATCTGCTAAATTTCTATGTACAGGATGTCCCTCTTGATGACTTGCTCCAAAACCGTGCAAATAAACAACAGCATATTTAGTTGGACTAAATTTTTCGCCATTCCAAATTATTTGGGCCTGATTATTTGGTTTAATATCACTAAACTCATTTTCATTTTCGTTAACCCAACTTTCTATTGTTAGAATATCAGCAGGGATCTCCGGTAAAGTGTTTGAGAAAATGGGAGTATCGATCTTAGGCCCTAAAAGATAGGTTACAACTAAACCAACAATAATAATCAATAATCCAAATACTATCTTTTTAAAAACTTTCATGAATTGTGCTTAGTTACTTTTAAAATAATCACCTAAAATTAATGCTCCACCAGCTATTGCAATGTCTTTTAAAAAGGAACTAGCAGCCAATTGATCTCCTTCTAAAGCTAAAGGGAAATGCACAAAAAATGCAAATACCAAAAGCATCAGGGCAAGAAGATTTGAAGTTAACTGTACTTGTTTTTTAATTATAATACTTAATCCTGCAGCTATTAAAGCTGCACCTGTTAGGTAAACCCAGAAAGTTTGACCTGGAATAAAAGAGGGTACCACATTTTGTAAAGTTCTTGTATTTACAAAATGAAATACCCCAAATATTACCATAGGAATAGCAAAAAGAAATCTTCCGATATTGACTATTAGGCTCATTTTAATTTTCATTGATTAAAACAACCCAATATAAAAAAAATTATCCTCTTATTTTATCCAATGCTTGATTAACTGCTGCTGCATCTTCTTCTGTTAATACCATTTCCTCATTATGGAAGCTTAACAATTCCGGCTCAATTTCTTTCAATAATTTTTGTCCAGAAGTAGTAATCACTACATCAACTTGCCTTCTATCATACATGCAGGTTGAACGTTCTGCCCATCCTTTTTCTACCAGTTTATCAACCAATCGTGAAGCATTGGACATTTTATCTAACATTCTTTCCTGAATTGAGGAGACTGTTAATGGGTCAGGAAATTTCCCTCTTAAAATTCTTAAAACATTATACTGAGGCGAAGTTAATTTATGCTTTTTGAAAATTTTGTGTTGAACTGAGCCAATCCAATTAGCAGTATAGATAACATTCAAAATAGCTTTTTGTCTTTCAGTTTCAAATTTTGACTGCTTAATTTCTTCTTCTAATTTCATTTTATTTGTATTTTATATCAGGTTGTATTAACTAAAATTTACTTTCATGTGTATTGTCACTACATTAAACACGAAAGTATGCTTTTTGTTTCCGTGTTTAAACATTTAATCGACCAACCATTGAATATTTTTGATAAACGCACTAAAATTAATTTATGGAGTGGATTTATTAGCTAATAAATTAGCTAATAAACGATAGGCACCAGGAACACCAGCTGGTAATTCTCTGAAAAAACTTAAACCTGTATAAACAAATTTTCCTTTGCCGTAATCAGCTATTAATAATGCTCCCCTTTTAGTGCTTTCGCCAGGATCATTACCAGCTAAAATTGGTACATAATTACTATTCCAATTATCAGGAAAATAGAGTCCTCTTTCTTGTACCCATCCTTCAAAATCTTTAGAAGTAATTTCATTTGGGTAATTCAAAGATAAATGATCAGGGTTTATAAATTCCAAAGAAGCTTCTTCAACAGTTATTCTGTCTCTAGACAAGTTTAAAGGATAAGGCCAAAAATCTGTATCAGGCAAGCTATAGGTAGTATTATACTGAACCATATAAACACCACCTGAATTCATATATTCATTCATCTTTCCATAGTGTATTTGCAACGAAGCATTAACATTATAAGCTCTTATTCCTGCTATTATGGCATCATATTTTTTCAGTTCATCTACACTAATATTTTCAATATCAATAAAATCAACTTGATATCCCATCGCTAACAAAGCTTCATCTACTGCATCTCCTGCTCCTTCTATATAACCAATTTTTTCTCCTTTAATTTTCACATCCGCTAAAACTAACTGTTGTTGGGCATTTCTTATAATAATTTGATTTGGGATATGATCATATTGTATTTCTTGAACACTTTTATCAATTGATTTTCCATCAATTTTCACAAATGCGTTGAGATCGAATTTCCCTTCCTTATCTCCTGATTTAATTTTAATTTTAAAATCTTTGGTTGAGTTTCTCACTAAATTTTCAAAAGTCAAATCATTTTGTGGTGTTTCTGCAGTCCAAGCAGACGGCAACTTTAATTCCAATACCCCTGAAACATTATCTTTCAAGGCCTTAATTTTAATAGAAATTTCCTTTTCCTGATTTTTAGTAGTGAAAATTGAAACCTCTTCGGCAAATTCAATTGAAAGCGGTGGTATTATATAGAAAGGCTGAATAATCTCTCCATTAATTCTATCAGAGGATTTATACTTTAATGGAGTTTGAAATGATAAATTATTGCCATTAATATTTAATGTAACCTCTGCCTTAATAGCTGCTTGATTTTCTGCTTTGCCTATTAATTTTTGATTATCCACTTTATAAAGTCCGTTGGCTGATGGATCATTTAACCAATATGGATTAGAATACGGGAAATCATTGGGGATATTGACTGAAAAGCTTTCTAATTTTACTTGATTATTATCTAAATCTCCTGACACAGATAACTCTTCATTAGTAGGCAATATCTTTGTTGAAATAAGCTGAATATCAGCATTAGATCGGTTTACTAATTCCAAGTCGATGCTTATTTCATCTCCAGGAGAAGCGTATGGATTATCATGGTAAAGTAAATGATAAAAGCCTGAGCATTTAAGAATTAATTGTTCGATTGCTTTAAGTTTATCTTTTTTAATTGCAGAATCATCCAATTTTTCAATAAGATTCTTAACTACAAAAAGCTGATCAATTGAGGCTTCTGGATTGCTTAATTTAAAATTTCTGATTAATTGCTCTATTGCTTTTTGTATGGCTTTTCCATTTTTGAAATTGTTCCAAGAATGATCTACTCCAGCAAATAAATCCTTTTCATTTTCAGGTCCCTCCCAATATTCAAAATATTCAATCTCATCTCCTCTACTTCCAGCGGTACCAAAAGCTTGTGATTTATGTCTACTCCTACTTAAAGCTGCCATTTCCGTATAAGAAATTCCCAATAATGGAGAGAAACCACCAGCGTTTTCAGTAATATATTGCGACTTATCAAAATCTTCATTTCTTCTAAAAAACCATGAAGATGTATTCCAATAAATTTTCTTAGGTTGCCAGGTGTTGGTCAATTCTAATTGCTCCGGAAATGCATTTTTATCTCCCGACATATTAAAAGCCTCATGGGCTAAAATTGCAGAAGCAGTATGATGTCCATGCGTAATTCCAGGAGTTTTATTGAATCTTGTTACAATAATATCAGGTTGAAAATTTCGTATGGTCCAAACCACATCCGAAAGCACTTCATCTTTGCCCCATTTATTAAAAGTTTCATCAGGGTTTTTAGAATAACCAAAGTCGTTAGCGCGAGTGAAAAATTGCTTCCCTCCATCTATTTCTCTCGCTGCCAATAATTCCTGGGTTCTTATTAGCCCCAGTCCTTCCCTTAATTCAGGACCAATTACGTTTTGGCCTCCATCTCCTCTAGTTAAAGAAAGATAAGCGGCATCAAATTTTTTGCCATTTTCAACATATGCTATAAATCGAGTGTTTTCATCATCTGGATGCGCAGCCAAATATAAAACACGAGTCGTATTTTTTAATTTTTGCATTTGATGCAAAATTTTAGAAGCTGGGACAGGCTCCTTTACTTGAGCATTTGAGAATGAAACAAAAGAAATGGTTATTAAAATCGATAATATATATCTCATTATGGTAAAATTTTAGGTCGATTTAAGTAAAATTCTATCCCTGAACAAACGATTATCGTTCAGCGGCTTTTTTCTGATTTAAATGCAGCAATAGCAATTGAAAGCAAGGGAAATAACCAAACCAAATCATTCATTAATAAATGGAACATAAATTTTTTGGTAAACTGGGACTCCATGATTAATGAATAGACTGCAATGCCTCCTATTAGTTTTGCGATAAAAGATAGTAAAATAAACCATCTAAACTTAAGTGGTTTTAAAAAACCCATAAAAAGAAAAACAGCCACTACGAGAATCCCAATTGCTTGGTAAAAAACCCATTCATTCTCACTCTGAGCACCTTCTGTCATCCATTTTATGTAACTGTTTGGGCTCCAAAAAAGAAAAACCGACCAGGCAACATTATATACTGAGGCAATTAATAAAACACCTCGCATCCAAGCTTGTATCATACTTTATAGTTAAAATATCAAAAATAATATTTGTAGATAGGATTTCCTATTTTATTCTATCTAATGGTATTGTAAAATATTGCAATCATCTTTGCAGGATAATTATAAAGGCTAAACTTATAGTTAACTAAAGAGTTAAAAAAGTATGTTAAAGATTAATCTAATTAAAGTAATAAGAATTTCATTTCCTTCCCTACTCTTCATTTTAATAGTTTCCTTATCTTCCTGCAAGGTGTCGAAAACTAAAGACATAGCTTACATGAAGGAGGGATTTAATGAGAATTTACCAGAAAAGCATCTCAATATTTTTTCACCTAAAAAGTCAGAAACACTTAAACCAGTTTTCATTTTTATTCATGGAGGCAGCTGGGATTCAGGTAAAAAAGAACTCTATAGTTTTTTCGGTAAAAGATTAGCCCGTAAAGAGATGGTAGCAGTCATTATTGATTATCCTTTAAGTCCTGAATATATTATTTCAGATATGACTACTGCAACTGCTCAATCTGTTAAATGGGTGAAGGAAAATATCGATAATTATGGAGGTGACCCAAATCAAATATATGTATCTGGACATTCCGCTGGAGGCCATTTAGCAGCTCTTCTTAGCACTAAAGATGAATACTTTGAAGCTTTAGACATCAAAAATCCTATCAAAGGGGCGATTTTGATAGATGCAGCTGGCCTAGATATGTACACTTTTTTGAAAAAGAAAAATTACCCTGCAGGTACTTCTTATTTGAAAACATTCACTAACGATTCTGTAATTTGGAAAGAACACTCTCCTATCTATTATATTGATGAGAATGATCCACCTTTACTCATAATGATGGGTGGAAATACTTTGCCAGGAATACTTTCTAGCACTAAGAGATTTTTAGAAGAGTATAAAGAAATCGTGCCTGATCCTAATTATCATCTCCAAGAGGGTAAAAAGCATGCTCCAATGATTCTTCAGTTTTTTAATAGTAATAATAAAACATATGATTGGATTGAAGCTTTTATAAAGAATAACAATAATTAAAATTCCGAAATATTAAACTCGCACGCTTTTCTATAGTTATAATCTATAATAGATTTGTTTTTAATTTAATTAGAGCCTATTAGACAATTACACGAGAATAATTGGTAACTATTTGAAAATCAGATCCAAACGACTAATACTTGTGTGATTTAATTTTAGAACCCATATAATTGATAAATAAAATCAATGGAAGATATTAATATTTTATTAGCTAGTGCATCCTCTTACTGCCAAAAAGGTGATTTTAAGCAAGGAATACACCTATATTCTCAATACATCACACAGAATAATCAAAATCCGGTTGCATTTTACCAGCGTGGCAAAGCATATTTCAAAATTAAAGACTATCAGGCTGCACAGTCTGATCTAAGTAAAGCCATTAAATTGAATCCTGATAGTGCTGAGCTTTTTGCTGAAAGAGGCCTGATTTATTATATGGCGAAACAGCAAGATAAGGCCATGTCTGATTTTAATACTGCTGTGGAAATGGAACCTCAAAATCCTTTTAGATATGCTAGTAGAGCTTTCATCAAAGATCATTTAAACGATCTTGAAGGTGCCAAAAAGGATTATCAAAAAGCATTGGAATTAGATCCTGAAGATGCCATTTCGCACAATAATTTAGGATTGGTTTTGGGTAAAATGGGCAATCATAAAAAAGCAGAGCAGCATTATAAGGATGCTGAAAAGATTGATCCTAAGAACTTTGGAATGAAAAAGTCGGAAGAGCAAAAAGCTGACGTTGCTCCTCAGCCCAAACCAGAGCCAACTCCTTTGCCTGATATTAAACCTGGAAAACCAGAACGTCCTTCTTTTGGGAGTACTTTTAAATCGCTTTTAACATCATCTGAAGAAAGAAAGGAATTCTGGCAATTTGTAAAGGAAAAGGTGTTGAAGTGATTAGGTTCGTAAGTTTTTAAGTTATCAAGTGCGCATGTTAGCATAAAAAAGTTGAATGAAGGTGTGGGTTGGTGGATGTAGATACCTTGCTAGCACTTAGGCCAGTACCGCAGGTCAGACCTAAGGTAGTAAGCCATAAGAGCCTTGTTTTTAATCCAAAGTCAACACCACTTTACCCATAGTTTTTCCAGATTGAAAAAGTTTTAATGCTTCATGCATCTCTTCAAATTTGAAACGATGTCCAATGAATGGTGCTTCCATATTGAGTTCTTCCAATTCTTTTAAAATTTGCTTCATCAACTCTTTACGATCATAAAGCCAAATTAAATTGAATCCTAAAATTCCTTTATTTGTTTCAATCATTTTTTGCGGGTCAATTTTAGGTCGCGTTAAATATAGCCATGCCAATCGAGGCCAATTTGGAGAATTCTTAGTATCTCCATATCGTGCAGAGCCATAATTTATTACTCTCCCTTGAGGAGCGAGCATTTCATATCCAATCTTGAATATCTGGCCTCCTATGCATTCCATGATTAAATTTAATTCTCTACCAGCTAAGGCTTGTTCTAAATCATGTTTAAAATGTTTAGATCGAACAATATATTTCTGATAGCCTTCTTTTTGGAGTAAATCAATCTTAGCAGCAGAGCCAATTGTTCCAATCGTATAAGCACCCATTTTCTGCGCCATTCTGTTGGCTAAAAGTCCAACTCCACCAGCAGCAGAATGAATTAAAACTGTTTCTCCTTTTTTAAGATTCCCTAAATGAAACAAACCATAATAAGCTGTTAAAGCTTGTACTAAAAAAGAAGCGCCTTCCTCAAAAGACCAAGTCTCCGGGATTTTATTTACATATGCAGCATCAATATTGATATGAGAGGTATAAGCTCCAAAACGGGTAACACCCATCACTCGGTCGCCAATTTCTAAATCTTCAACTTTTTCTCCTTTCGCTGTTATTTCTCCCGAATATTCCAGACCAGGTATAAAACTACCTTCTGGAGTAGCGCTGTATAATCCTAAAATGGCAAATACATCAGCAAAATTTAGTCCTACAGCTTTTACTTTCACTTGCACTTCATGAGCTTGTGGATCTGCTAATTTTTCTTCAACCAATTTCAATCGGCTAATAGATCCTGCTTTATGTGTTTGATATGATTTTCTGATGAGCATGCTTAGGGTTGTTTTAAGGATATCAAAACATCAAATGTAAGAGATTTAATTTGTATAAATTTTGAAAGCTTTACAGAATGTGGAGTGATAGGTGAAGGATGATGGGGTAAAATGTTAGAAGTTTGAAGCTCGAAGCAGGAAAAATTAGAATCTTGAATCTTTACTCTTTATCAATCAAATTCCCTTCTCATCCTAATAGTCTTTCCAAAATCGATTTCTTGTAATCCCAGGCATTCTGTATCTCTGCAAAACTCCAATTGAGATGAAATTCGATATATCAAACCTACATTTGCTGCATAAACTTCAATT
The DNA here is from genome assembly GCF_030503855.1 of Marivirga salinae. Taxonomy (NCBI): domain Bacteria; kingdom Pseudomonadati; phylum Bacteroidota; class Cytophagia; order Cytophagales; family Marivirgaceae; genus Marivirga; species Marivirga salinarum. The sequence goes on from NZ_CP129971.1 coordinate 3,113,263, forward strand.
CTTTGATCATAATTTGAAATAGAATCTTGATTGTCTTCTTGAATTACTTGTAAGGTATTTTGAAAAGTAGAATCAGCTAAATCATAGGATTGAAAAGCTTTTAAGATTGTATATTCATCTTCTTCAAATTCCTCTGGGACACCATTCCAGCTTTTATCTTCAGCTATTGGAAAGCTTAATTTCACTTCGTCACTATTTCCCAATTGCAGCTTAGCTAAATTAGATGTTCGAGTTTTAATAATAGTAGAAACTATTTCCTTATCACCATTTTGATTAATCCTATAGCGATAGCCTTCTAATTTGGCACCTCCATCAATTGCTATGGAATCATTCCACTCATCCTGAAGAAAATAACGGCTGGTATCTATGGTACCATCATTATTATAATTGATTTCTTCCACAGAATATTTATCAACATCTTGAAATTCAATAGGGAAAAATTGTAGCCCCAAAAATTCTTCATTTGGAGCTACAGTTGAGTTTTCACAAGCTGTAAAAAAAACTATGAGACTAAATAGAAGTAGATAAAGCCTCATTCTTTAATTTTTGTTGATTGAAAGATGAATGTATCCAGCCACCGCCAACTACATCGTCACCTTCATAGAATACTGCCGCTTGCCCTGGCGCAATAGCAGGAATACCATTTCCGAAAAATACTTTCATGGTGTCTCCTACTTGTTCTATTACAGCCGGAGCTCCATCATCATTATATCGAACTTTAGTTACGGTATCTAATCGATCATCTAAAGATGTATATTTACTCATTACCAAATTCTTGACATACATTCCGTCTCTGGATAACTCATCAAAAGTCCCTAAAACTACTCTGTTTTTATCTTTCTGAATTTCAGTTACATATACTGGATATCCTAATGCTATTCCCAAGCCTTTTCTTTGTCCTACAGTGTAGAAAGGGTATCCTTCATGAGTTCCGACCACAGTGCCGTCCTCTAATACAAATTCGCCTCCTTTTACTGCATCTTCTAAACCATCGACTCTCCTTTTCAAGAATCCTCTATAATCATTATCAGGCACAAAGCAGATTTCGTAAGACTCTGATTTGTTTACCAATTCGTAGAATCCTTTATCTTCTGCCATTTTACGAATTTCAGGCTTTGTTAAATCACCTAAAGGTAAAATAGTACGGCTTAAACTTTCTTGAGAAACACCCCAAAGTGCATAAGATTGGTCTTTATTTAAATCCTTCCCTCTAGAGATGATATATCTACCGTTTTCTTCACGCACTTTTGCGTAATGACCAGTTGCAATATAATCACAGCCTAGCTTATCTGCTCTGCGTAATAATGAATCCCATTTTATGTGCGTATTGCACAGCACACATGGATTAGGAGTTCTACCTGCCAAATATTCATCCGTGAAATGATCAATTACATAATCACCAAATTCCTCGCGGATATCCAAAATATAATGTGGGAACCCCAAATTTACTGCTAAATTTCGGGCATCGTTGATAGAATCAAGGCTGCAACAGCCTGTTTCCTTTTTAGAACTGCCTGAAGAGGCATAATCCCAAGTTTTCATTGTCATTCCTATGACTTCGTAGCCTTGTTCATGTAACAAAACTGCTGCCAATGAGCTGTCTATTCCACCGCTCATAGCTACTAATACTCTTCCTTTTTTGCTCATAATTCACGTTTTCACAGGATTCACAGTCCTGCTTTGGTGATACATTTATTTCAGATTACCAACAACTTTTATTGGTATAAGGTGCAAAGATACAGAAGATTTATTCAATCCTTAAAAATTTATACACATAAAAAAAAGAGGACTACAGAAATGTACCCCTCTTTCAAAACTATATTTTATAAAATTAATTCATTGTCTCAAGTCTTAATCTATTTAAGATTTCTGAAACTGATCTTACTATTTTATTTTCTTCTAATGAAGTTACCTTTGAAAGTGCTCCATCATTAAAACCAGACCATACGGTTTCTCCACTCTCTCTATCGATGATGGAAATTATTAAAGTACCTTTACTAACATCATATTCTTCAATATCAGATTCATTTTCATCAGCAAAGTCTCCTTTGATTTCCCCATTTTTACTTAATATAGAATAAATGACTAACATATTGGATCCTGACTTTTTATGGTCGTATCCTGATGCAATTAATTCATGTCTAATTGCATCTTCAACTTCATTTTTTACTGCTAAAGTTGGAAATGTTGGTTCTGTATAGGTGATTATACTAGTCATGTAATCGCTACTAATAATCATAGATTCCTTAGTATTTGGCTCAACTTTTTTATCACTATTTAAAATACTAAATGATTCATAATTTTTATCAACTAAACCATCCATTATTTCAGTTTTTATATTTTGAGCATTTAAATTCATTATAGATTTACAATAAACAGGTAGATTACTTTTTTTGCAAATGAATTTTAAAAGAGAATTAATAAACAAATATTACAACCTATGTAAGATTATTGATTAATTAGATAAAACCATTTAGGTGATTCATATCGTTATTGCTTTATAATATAAAAAACAAAAATTTATGAGTTTACATAATACCGCATTAGCCCCCTTATTTGAAAAGAAAGATATTTTTGGACGTCAGATAAATTTAGAAGATTATAAAGACAAAAAATTGTTACTTGGGTTTTTCAGACATGCTGGTTGCCCATTTTGTAATTTAAGAGTTCATGCTTTAACTAAAGTTCATGAAAAATTAAAAGCAAAAGGTTTAGAAATGATTTTCTTTTTTGAATCTAAAGAGAGTGTATTATTAAGAAGCTCATTTCATCAGGAAGTATCTCCTATTCCACTAATTTCTGACCCTGAAAAGGAAATTTATGGAAAATATGGATTAGAAGAAAACTCCTCGAAATCTACTAAAAGTATCATCACTAACTTTGTTCAACAAGCTATTAAAGCAAAATTGAAGGGTATACCTGTACACATGATGAGAGATGGAGAGTCTATTAATACTATACCAGCTGAATTTCTAATAGATAAAGGATTCAGGTTAAAAAAATTACATTATTCAAAAAGCCTAACTGACAGGTTAGATTTAGACCTAATTGAGCAATTTGCGGACGATAGTAGTATTTTTGATGATAAGGATCAAAATGCCGCTTAATTAAAAGTTGTTTTAAAAACCTCTAAAATCAAATAAATTATTCATAATTATCATTGTAAAGATTACTCGAATTAGCATATCAAGTAATCTTTACAATGATGGTTTATAATGCTTCTACTTTATTAAAATCTCTGTCAATAATTAACTCTTCTTGATTTTGTTGAATCAATGAATGCCAACTTGATTTTCTAATTTTACTATCAAATAGTATTGACTTAAAGGCATTAAAAGCTAACCTTCTTGAAGGCATAAAATAGAGAAAAAAACCAATTCTGATATACCAAGCAAGAATTCCTGTAAAAGGCAAACCGTAAATTTCTAATATTGCTTTGTTTTTATAAAATGAGGCTGTTTGACCCAATCCAGGATATTTGAATTTTCCTGGTTTTTTATTTTTTAGGACACGAGTCAGGTTTTTTCCAATTCTTGTTCCATGTTTAATAGCCCATAGAGCATCATAATTACATGTACCACTGAAATAGGGTCTTTTAACTATAGCTGCATCTCCCCCACTCCAAATATTTCCATGTTCTGGATTTTTAAGAAAGGCATCAACTATCAACCTTTTTGAGTCATTTATTTTCATACTTGATTCCTTTGAATACACATCATTAGTCTGTCCCATCGTACAGACGACAAAATTTGTATTTAAAGAACTACCGTCCTCCATAAATACTTTACCGTCAACTATCTTCTGAACCTTTTGATTTGGATACAAATGGATTCCTAGTTTTTCAATCGTTTTTATGCTATAATTCCTTAAAACTCTCTTTTTTTGTAGTTGAGGTAAGATTTCATCAGATGAATAAACCAAATTTACCTTGAAGGAATATTTTTCTAGAATTGGAAAGTCACTTTTTAAAATATTTAAAGATTCAACTAAATTCCCACTAACCTCTACACCGGCAAAACCTGCTCCTATTACGGTAAAGCTCAACAAGCTTTCAATCTCATTTGGATCGTTAGAATTCTCTGCTTCAGTAAGATTGCGAACTAACCGTTCTCTAAGCTCTTTAATACCATTTGATTTCTTTACACTTAATCCATAAGCATTTGCACCTTCAATAGAATCAAAATTATCTAAAGAACCAGTACCCAATACTAATTGATCATAATGCAATTTCGCCACATCTCCATTGTCATTAATATATTCAACAGCATTTTCACTAGCTTGAATACTCTTTAGCTTTGCCTGAATGTAATTCGCACCTTTAAATATTTGTTCCTGCGGAGTTGATTTAAAATTTATGGGTAGAAAACCATTGATAAATTCTCCTGTAAAACCATGAAAATCATGACAATTGCTAATCGAAATCACCGTAACTTCAATTTCCTTATTGTTGATTTTTTTTCTTAATCTTCCATAAAGCTCTTTATAAGCCCATACAGAAACATATCCACATCCGATAAAGATTACTTTTTTCTTTTCCATTACCTTAAAAATTAAATAATTATCGGATTACCAAAACTTGTAAAATCAGCCAAGTGAAATCCATACTTTTTATGTTTCTTAGCCAGTTGATGAATATATTCAGCCTGATCTAAGGTGGGGTTTCCAACTGAAAAGTGTTCTTTATATCCCTCTAATGCTAATAATAATGTTTCTGAAAAACATGCATAATAGTTATTTTCAGGTAAATCAAGTTTACCTTTTTTAAGTGTAATCCCTGGAATATTAACAATCCCTCCATCTACAATTGTAAGATCAGGTCTTTCAATTAATAACTTTTCAGAAGTATTTCTGGGTTGAGTCCCATCTAAAATAAATGCATCTTTTTTCAGCATTTCCTTTTTGATAAGATTATCAGCACTAGCGGTAAGTAAAACAATTAAGTTAGACTTTTTAATATCCTTCATATCTGCTGAAATTTCAATCTTAACAGAAGGTGAAATGGCATTAAGTTCCTTTTTTAGTTCCTCTAGTTTCTCTGTGTTTCTTGCAATTAATTGAAGATTGGTAGCATAATTATGTTTAACTAACATTTTTGCCACACAAGAACCAACACTACCAGTAGCACCAACAATGGTTTGATGCTCAATAAGTGAATTATTCTTTTCAATCAATTTAACCATCCCATTATACATACTAACAGCAGTAAATGCATTTCCATTTGTAATAGAAACATCTTTTCTTTCACTTAATAATAAACCTCCTTTAGTTAGAGGAGAAGTAAGTGCTCCCAATCCAATGTTAGTATAACCACGATCTACTAAATCATCTATTATGGAATTAATTTTAAAAGAAGTTGCTTTAGCCCCACTTTTGATCATATCCTCAGAGGACATCATTAACATTTCAGTAATTCCTAACAAATCATTTTCAATACCTTCCTCATTTAAATAGATTTCACTCCACTTAAATGATTGCTTTTTCATTTTATTAAAAACTTTTCGATAAAAATTATCTGAAACCTTGTTTAAGGGTTTCCAAAACTGTCCCATATCGGAACGATAACCAAATCTAAAGTGAATGAGAAAGGCGAATTTTTTTACCAATTCTAAATCAATTGAATCGATTTTTGGCTGTTCAACAGCTAAGTTTTCTGAGTACATTTTGAAGAATTTAAATTAGGTAATAATTAAAGGTGGGATAAACAAAACAGGAAAGAATGATGATTTAACAGCAGTTCAATTTGAATAAAAAATTCCCTTTCTATTATAAAATAATGTAGACATAAAAAATACTACACAAAAAATCAAAAATCATTGTTGGCAACATGCTCTTATAAAATTCATTTTTAAATCTTAAAAATCCAGTAAGTACTAATAAAACCAAAGACAGTTTTTCAAAAATAGCCATTGTTAAAATCAATGTTTGAAATTCCGGATTTACATATACATAAATGATAGATAATCCCATCATAAGACATAAAACACCCCAATGCTGTAGGTAAAAGCCTTTCTCAGCTTCGTAAGGAGTTTTATTCAACTTTTCAATTGAAAATTTTGGAAATAAAGTATATATAACTGGAATACAGGTTATTACACCCGTTATTAAAATAAGATATTGCATTGAAAAAAGAAAGAGATAGGATTTTTTATAACTTTGTGTTTAATTTTTTAACTATATAATATCACAAATCTAATTTTAAATTTGATGTAATAAAATATTATTAATATTATTTTTTTGTTATTAAAACATTGAAGTTGATTAATTCATACTTTAACAATTAACTGAAACCGGTCTGTTAAATTTTAAGCATACTTTTAACATAATGAAAAAAACATATATAAAAGCAACTGAGTTTGACTCCAAAATTGATAAAGGAGAGGACATATCTGATAACTTAGATATCAAAAAATATTATTTAACCTGCAAAAAGAAGAAAAAATAATCTTCTATTATTTTCTTAAATCCCCCACCATTAATTTCCTTAACTTTTCGAAAAAAAATAAATGCTTAAAAAATTAAAGCAATTAGGCCCTGGAATGATAGTGACTGCAGCTTTTATCGGACCTGGGACGGTAACTACTGCTAGTATGGCAGGTGCAGGATATGGGTACACCCTACTATGGGCTATGCTATTTTCCATTATTGCTACTATCATTTTGCAAGAAATGACTGCCCGATTAGGCACTCAGGCAAAAATGGGATTAGGTGAAGCAATTCGTAAAAAATCTATTAATAAATTTTTAAGATACTTAAGTTTCGGATTAGTTATAAGTGCAATAGTATTTGGAAATGCTGCTTATGAATCAGGAAATTTAGCAGGAGCTGTCATGGGATTTGAAGATTTCCCTGAAATATTCGGGCTTAATTTATTGCTCATCTTTATCGGTATCACAGCTTTTATCCTCCTATTTGTCGGTAAATACAAATATATAGAACGCTTTCTAGTTTTATTAGTGAGTGTGATGGGAATTGTATTCATTTTGGCTGCCATACTACTACATCCTTCAATAAGTGAAATCATAAAAGGGCTTTTCATTCCAGTTATCCCTGAAAAGGCTGGCTTAATGGTAGTAGGGTTGATTGGTACCACAGTTGTTCCTTATAATTTGTTCCTTCATGCATCCGCTAGCAAAACTAAATGGAAAGAAGGTGATTCACTGCAACTTTCAAGGCTGGATACCATTCTATCAGTAAGTTTAGGTGGATTGATCACCATGGCCATTATGACAACTGCAGCAGTTGCTTTTGAAGGAAATCCTCAAGAAATTGATGGAATTGGAGCCCTGGGAAAACAATTGCAACCTATTCTTGGTGATTGGTCAACTCATTTTATTGCATTTGGATTTTTAGCCGCTGGATTTTCTTCTAGCATTACAGCCCCATTAGCTGCAGCTTTTGCTACCTCAGAAATACTTGATTGGAAAGATGGATTAAGAAACAAAAAATTCAAAATGGTTTGGGCTTTTGTACTCCTTACAGGAATTATTACTGCTTCTTTAGACTTCCGTCCAACTGCACTCATTCTTTTTGCACAGGTAGCTAATGGACTGCTTTTACCCATCTTAGCGATCTACCTTTTATGGATTGTGAATGATAAAGCGCTCATGGGAAATCATGTGAATTCTAAACTCATTAACTTACTTGGCGTTGTAGTAATTATTGTAACTTTACTATTAGGCTTCAAAAGTATATTTACTGCTTTAGGAATTATTTAATCTAAAAGATGAGTTCAATAGATATTAATTGTGATTTAGGAGAAAGTTTTGGTCAATTTATAATGGGCAATGATGATGCGGTATTTCCCCACATCAGTTCATGCAATATCGCTTGCGGTTTTCACGGAGGTGATCCTCTTCATATTGAAAACACTATTAAAAAAGCACTTCATCACAAGGTTCAAATTGGAGCTCATCCCTCCTATCCTGACTTAGCGGGATTTGGTAGAAGGAAAATCTTACTCTCTGCCGAAGAATTAAAAGCCTCAGTTAAATATCAAATCTCAGCCTTAATGGGCATGGTAAAAGCCCTTGGAGGTGAACTAAAATACATTAAGGCACATGGCGCACTATATAACTCCATTGCACATGATGAAAAAGAAGCTAAAACATTTCTTTTTGCAGTTAAAGAAATCAATCCTGATTTAGCTATTTTAGGTTTATCTGCCAGTCCATTTGAAGGAATTGCTCAAAGTTTGGGATTTCAATTTATTAGAGAGGGATTTTTGGACAGATGCTATCAAGATGATGGTAGTTTAATGCCAAGAAAAGAAAAGGGATCTGTATTGGAATCCGTGGAAGAGAGCTTGAATCAATTCATCTCAATAGCTCAAAAGAGAGAAGTCGAAACTGCAAGTGGGAAACGAATCCCAATGCAAGTGGATAGTTTATGTATTCACGGAGACAATCCACTAGCAGAAGATATTCTAAAAGCCATTCATCAATTAGACCAGTCCATTACTGTTAAATGCATTCAACTATGATTGATATAATACCTTATGGAAATAGCGCTTTACTAATCAATTTTGAGCAAAAAATAGATGCTAAAATTCATCATTTAGTAAAAGGATATTTCAATTCAATTAGCAATTTGGATGAAGTCACCTATCAGATACCTGCATACTGTTCCATTACAGTAATTTTCGATTCTCAAAAAACTGATTTTGAAAGTTTAAAACAAAAAATTGAGAAATTGGAAATCAATTCCAATGAAACGTATCCAGATGCAAGAACCATTGAAATTCCTGTATGCTATGAAAAAGAATATGCCCCTGATCTGGAATCGCTTTCAAAAGATATTAATTTAAACCCGCAAGATATTATTACTCAACATACCTCAGTTACTTATGATGTTTATATGATGGGTTTTCTTCCAGGCTTCCCTTATTTAGGGGAACTTCCTAAAGCTTTAGAATGCAAAAGAAAATCAACCCCTAGAAAGCAAGTTAAAGCTGGAAGTGTGGCTATAGCAGGAAATCAAACTGGCATCTATCCCACTGATGCGCCTGGCGGATGGCAACTAATCGGTCAAACCCCGCTTAAAATATTTAATGCACTAGATGAAAATGCTTTCCTTATCAAAATGGGAGATAAAGTAAAATTCAAATCAATTAGTTCCGAAACTTTTAAAACTCTACAGCAAAATGGCAAATGACTTGACATTAACCTTTCTTCAAGCTGGACTTCAAACGACTCTCCAAGATAAAGGAAGGGCTGGTTTACAATATTTAGGAGTTCCAGTAGGTGGAGCTTTGGATATCACCTCTGCAGCAATGGCAAATCATTTGGTTGGAAACGAAAAAAATGTGCCTGTTCTCGAAATCACCATGACTGGCCCAGAGATTTTATTTGACTCAGATGCTTTAATAGCTTTGACAGGTGCACCTTTTGAGCTTTATTGTGATGATAAATTAGTTGAAAATAATACCGCTATATACCTCAAAAGTGGATCAATTTTAAAATTTGGCAAACTGAAATCAGGTTGCAGGGCTTACCTGGCAGTAGCTGGTGAATGGAATGCCAAGAAATGGAAAGATAGTGTGAGTCCGTTATTGCAAGTTCCAGAAGCCACTCCAGATAGCATCATTAAAAAGGGAACAAAATTAAAAATTAATTCTGCTTTTTTGAATAAAACTGGAAGCTGGGATAAAAATAAGCATACTCCAATTTTATCTAATAGAGTGAGGTTAAGAGTGAAGCCTGGCCCAGAATTCGACAGCATTTCAAGAATTGCAATAGCAAAATTTTTCGGACAAGGGCATGAAATTTCTAAAGATGCCAATAGGATGGGCTATCGGTTAACAACTAACTTAACAAACCCAGAGGACAGAAGCGAAATGATTTCTTCAGGAATAATCCCAGGAACTATTCAAATTACAGGAAGTGGTCAGCCTATAATTTTATTGAAAGATGCTCAAACCACAGGCGGTTATCCCAGAATTGCTAATATAATCAATGAGGATTTAGATCAATTGGCACAGTTGAAGCCTGGAGATGAGGTTTGGTTTAGTATTGCATGAGTTTAATAGTTTCAAATTTATAGGGTAGAATATATTATTTGCTTTGCTAAAGATTGTATGCTAAGATCATTTAGTTTTATACTTATAAGTAAAAAAAAGACCTATAAAAGGTCTTTTTCTTATTATTAAATCGATATAATTTTCAATATCAATACAAGTAATCTAATGCTACTTGGTCATCTGAATTGAAAGGTCTGTTACTTCCGTCAGTACAAGCTAACATCCATGAAGCAGCAGATGCAGAAGCACCTGTTGGAGTTCCAGGAATATGGTTAGCACCTACTCCACCATCACCTTCATTAGCGGTTGAACCACCACAGCTAATACTTCTGTCGAAATAATCAGTATGACGGAATCCAATACAATGTCCCATTTCATGAGCAATGATAGTAGCTATTCCATCAACACTTAATCCGTAAGAAGATTCAAGAATACCACTCATTTTGATTTCTCCAAAAGGATCACATGAAGAAGTAGGGAAACCTGCTGAACCAAGTACACCTCTTCTTTCATCACCCTTTTTCAATCTAGTCATTACAATATCTGCTTGACTTTGATTGAAAACTCTTTGAAAAGATATAGTTAAGTTTTGAGCATTATAACGAGTAATAGCTTCCTCCATTCCATCTATCATAGCTGGACTGTATCCATTTCTACCGCCTTCTTCAGCATACATATTAATTACTCGAGGACCACAAACAAGATTGTCAGTACTGTACTGTTCTGAATCTGGTAAGTAACTTGGTTTCTCCATTTGAGCAATTGATTCATCCGTAAGGTAAATATCACCTTCAACTAAATAACCTTCCTCAAATTTCATTGGGACTTGGTCATAAATATTGAATCCCAAATCTTTTAATTTCTCCAATACAATTGGATCTACAGACAAATTATCTGCTGTAAGATTTTCATCTTCTTGACATGAAGTGAAAATAATAGCGCATGCAAATAGCGCTGATGCAATAACTTTTGACTTTGTTAACATAATTATTGGTTTAGATTAAAACTTTGGTAATTATATTGAATTAATCATTAAATACCAATAATATTTTTCATATTATGCTATACATAAAATATAATATTGTATCAGTCCAATGTTTCATTAGAAAATTAAAACTATGAAAAGTTCTATGATTATGTATATTATTAAATATGATATTAATTTTATTAATCCTTAATTATATGTAAGAACTCTGATTATTAGAGTGAAAAATTAGGCACAAAAAAACCGCTTTAATTTAATAAAGCGGTTTATAATTAAAATTTTAAATTTTATCAAGCACCAGTATCAGCTGGAGCAATTCTAGTCGATATTTTTTCATATTTAGCTTTTAATTCAGGATCAACTGAAAGAGTTTGTTTGATTGTCTTATAATTTTGAACCCCTACCATACTTTTAGCTAAAAGATTCAACGCTTCTTTGATAGCGTCAATTTTTTCTTCTTTCTCTTTGATTATTAAGCCCATAAACTGAACTTCAAAGTCATTAGCTCCTAATTCTTTTAATTTTGCTTCATCATCACCAGCACTTTCCAATTCACTATATCTTTTGGTGTCAAAACCTTCTTGCTTCTCAATGATTTTTTGGATAGCAGGACTTATTTCCGCCTTCATCTGCTCAATTACTTGCATCATTAATGCAAAATTATACAAATCTTTGTCTGTAATCTCTGAATCTTGCGCCATTACAGCAGTGGAATTTAAAAATACTATTGCTGCCAATGCCAACATTCCTTGTCTCACTATTCTTTTCATAATTGTTCTAATATTTGATTTTTTGAATTGATTACATTTTTTAAAAACCCGAATTAAAGCTTTTTGTTGTCATAAGGCAAATTTTTTCTTTATTTTATGATAAATAAATTAAGAAAAATGAGAAAAGTAGTCTATTATTTAAGCACTTGCGATACTTGTAAAAAAATTATGGCTCAATTGAATCTTGAAGATTTTGATAAAATTGACATTAAAAACAATCCATTAACTGAGCCTCAGCTACTTGAGTTATATGTAATAACAGAATCCTATGAGGATTTATTCAATAAAAGAGCAATTAAATTTCGTCAACAAGGGTTTAATAAAAAAGAACTAACTGAAAACGATTATAAAAAATTATTACTTGATGAATATACCTTTTTGAAAAGACCTGTTTTTTTAATTAACGGTGACTTATATGTAGGAAATGCCAAAAAGATTATTGAGCAATTGAAAGAACGGATTGGAAAATAGTATTTTCAATCTTTTATATACTTTTTAACTATATTTTTATCTTCCCAAAGGATTTCTTCATCCATATTTTTCAATTGGGTGATTAAAGTATAATCTATATAATTATCACTTTCTGTTATAAATTCTTCTGCCGTAATTTTTCCGGTTAAAAAGAATTCAGCTTTCTTTTCTGAACTATCTTCTATTAATTCAAATGATGCATCTGTTTTTGTGTATTGAGTAAAATAATGATTTAACTTATCACCACCATCTTTAAAATTGCTGTCAAATTCTAAAATTTTTATCCTAGGTTTTAAATTATTTTGGGATTGGTAATCCTTTAACCAAGCAGAGGAAACCAAATTATTAAATAGCTCACTTGTGGCTATTTCAGCATCTGTATTATTCCATCTACCGCTTAAGTCAATATCTTGTTGGGTATCAGTCTTTAATACTTTTTGCGTACTACATGAAATCATTAAAATGCTAATCAGAAGTAGAATGAAATTTTTCATTTATTTTAAAATTTAACGATTCCTTTTAGGTTCAAAAATCTTGCCGATAAAGAATTAGGTACCGCAAATGTTTTGCCACTTACATCTTCAATCCATGAATAGGAAATGGTATTACTCACCCCTAAAACATTTAAAACATCTAAACCTATCCAAAATGATTCAATATACTTAAGATTTTGAATTTTTTCACCCATAAACTGCTTGGAAAATCCTACATCCATTCTTTTATACCACTCTCCTATGAAAATACTACGGCCTTCTAAACTATTAGGAGGTCCGGTAGGTAGTCCAGAACCAATTTGTAATTTTAAATTTACTTTCAAGGTGGGATCATTTATGAAATTATCTTGAAAAAAAATCGCTGCAGTCACTCTTTGATCAGTTGGCCTTCTAATATATCCTCTATTATCTTCTTCTACATTCTCTCTTGTAGAAAGCAAGCCTAGGCTAAACCAAGATTCCATATCAGGTATAAACTCACCGCTAAAACGAAAGTCAGCACCATAAGCATATCCTTCTGCAGTAAGTTCAGGTCGGTACCGTAACCTGATATTATCTACATCAAAAGGAATAATATCATAAAGATATTTGTAATAAAGAGAAGAATTTAGTTGAAAAGGTCTGTTCCATAATTCTATATTTTTGGTATAATTTCCTACAAAATGTAATGCAGATTGAGCTCGTACATCAGGTGTAATATTGCCAAAAAAGTCTCTCAGTTCTCTGTAAAAAGGATATTGTCTATAAAGTCCAGTTGAAAAATTGAATTGTCCGCTTTTATCAGAATGTAAAATAACTTGATACTGAACTCGAGGACTTAACAACCATTCATCTGTATTGGAACCATAATTTAATCTAATACCAGAATTTAAAGAATGCCGATTATTGATTTGCCATTCATGCTGCACATAAACATTTGCAAATGTCGCTTGTAAATTATTTTCCTGCTTAATTACTCGATTAACTTGTGCGAAATCAGCGGAATCTTTGAATTCATATTCATCTAGATAATCATTTACATACTGTTTCTTATACTCTACACCAAAAGCCAATAGATGGTCTTTTTGTATTTGCCAATCATTTCGAATAATGGCTTGAGCAACCTGTGCATATAAGAAATTGCGCGCATAATTATAATTAGCTCCAATACCTCTAAGACTAATGCATTCATCAAAAGAATCAGAAGAAAGATCTCTATCCACTTCACACAACCTATAGAAACCCTCAGTATTAATGTATTCAAATTCGGAAGTAGAAAATGCAGATAAAATCACTGAAGTTCGGAAATTATCATTAAACAAATGACGCAATCTAGCCCCGCCTTGAAAACTTCTGTAACTTAAAGATTCTGCTCCTTCATATGACACAAATAGTCTTAATTTCTCCTGAAAAGGACCAAAATCAGTTTCTCTTGAAGCCGGCTCTAATCGATAATCATTTTGAGCAAATACCCCCAATAAATCTAAAGTAGTTTTATCAGAAAATCTGTAATTGTAGAAAGCTTGAAAATCGAGAAACCTTGGTAAGTAATTCCCTGAAGTTTCGAAAGTATTAAAGAGATATTTTGCGTTTTTATATCTTAACCCAAGTAATAAATTATCCTTTTTATTAAATTGGGTAGACAAATAGCCAGAAGCTCCTAAAAGGCCAAGATTAATATTCCCTTCTGTTTCCTCCGTTTTTTTATAGTCAATGAGAAGATTACTGGATAATTTATCTCCATATTTTGCTTCCCATCCTCCTGCTGAGAACTCTATATTACCCACCAAATCGGGATTAATAAAACTCAAGCCTTCTTGTTGACCTGCTCTTACTAGAAATGGTCTGTAAATTTCCATTCCATTTACATAAACCAAATTCTCATCAAAATTCCCACCTCTCACCGCATAGGAACTACTCAATTCATTATTGGAAACTACACCGGGTAGCGTAGTCAGTAATTGATTAAATTCATTGAAAGGAGTTGCAGTTTCATTTACAGAAAGAGGTTCTATTTTTTGTAAGCCATTTTTGGGTAAATTATTATTCTGACCGCTAACATCCACTTGTTGAAGAAGTAAGTTATCAACTTGCATTTGGATCATTGCAGAGTCATTAACTTGAACACTTATGACTTGATTAATAAAACTGACATGGGAAATTCTAATGGTATATTCCGATTGTTTCGGAACTTGAAAATCAAAAAAACCCAAACTATCTGTTTGGGCATTGATCTCTGTATCAATCAATTGAATACCTACAGAAGCTATCCCTTCATTATTTCTAGCATCTACTATTTTTCCCTTCAAACTTTGAGTTTGTCCTAAAGTACTAAAAGGGATAAGAAATATTAAAAATAAAATGAGAACTGGACGCATGTACTGCTGGCTATTTATCAAATAGAAACGTCTTTAAGTTCCTGAATAGTATGAATTGGGTTCTCTGATTTGAAAACAAAGTTTCCAGCTACCAAAACATCTGCTCCTGCTTTCAATAATTTAGGGGCATTATCAATATTTACACCACCATCTATTTCAATTAAAGTTGAAGCATTTTGGTCTGCTATTAATTCTTTTAGTTGTCGAACTTTAGTATATGTTTGTTCAATAAATTTCTGACCTCCAAATCCTGGATTTACAGACATCATACAAACTAAATCAGTATCCTGAATCACATTTTCTAGCAATGATACATTCGTATGCGGGTTGATAGCAACTCCGGCTCTCAAGCCTAAATCTCTAATGGCTTGCAAAGTTCTATGCAAATGAGGACTAGCTTCATAGTGAACAGAAATAGTAGCTGCACCTGCATCATGAAATGCCTGAATATAATTTTCAGGTTTTTCAATCATCAAATGCACATCCAATGGCTTTTTGGCATGTTTATAAATTGCTTCACAAACGGGCAATCCAAATGAAATATTAGGAACGAAAACGCCATCCATGATGTCTACATGGATATAATCTGCTTGGCTTTCATTCAACATTTCCACATCTCTTTGCAAATTAGCAAAGTCTGCGGCTAAAACGGAAGGGGCTATTAAATGACTCATTCGGCAAAGATATAAAATTTGATTTTACCCACCACTTAAGCGGTTAAAAAAGCAGCACCAAAAACTCCGGCACTATCTCCTAGCTTTGGTTTTACAATTGGTGTTTTCATATCAGGATTGAACGTAAATTGCTTGACTGACTCAACACCTTCATCATATAGATGTGGAATATTTCCAACACCACCGCCTATAATTATCACATCAGGGTCAATTACGTTTACAATTACGGATAAGCCTTTACCAAAAAAGTGAATTAATCGATCATAGGTTTTTTGAGCAAATTCATCATCGCTTTTATCAGCTATAATGTTTTTAAGTTTTTTATCCTTTCCAGAAATTCTTTTATAATAGCGTTCTAAAGATTTTCCAGCTAGAATCGTTTCTACACAACCGTATTTTCCGCAATAGCAGTCCCCCCCATCCTCATCCAGAAAAATATGGCCCCACTCCCCTGCTATTCCGTGTTTACCATTCCAAACTTTTCCATTAATGACTAATCCACCACCAACACCTGAGCCCATAATAACTCCAAATACCACTTCCGATTTAGGAAATTGATCTTTTACAATTCCCATTTGTGTTTCAGCAACAGCAAAACAATTCGCATCATTTGCCATAAAAACAGGAATATTTAAAAGTTTTTCCAGATCTTGACGAAGAGGTTTGTGGTTAAGACTAGTGGAATTACTATTCTTTAGCAATCCACTTTCTGGGTCAGTGGAACCAGGAGTTCCTATCCCGATTGATTTTGGCTGAAAACCTATTTCTTCAGCCATTTGGCTTACCAATAATTTAATTCGCTGAGTTATATGCTCATATCCTTGATCAGCCTCAGTGTCAATTCTTTTTCTTAATAAAACCTCAGGCTTTTCTTTTGATTTTAAGATTACGCCTTCAATTTTGGTACCGCCTAAATCAATACCCCATAATGCTTTTTGATCTGCCATTTTTAATAGATTTTTTAAGGAAAACTAACAGGTATTGGTTTGCCTGCTATTTTACTTGATATTATCTTTAATGGTCCACAAGGAAAGAGCTTATAAAATTCCTTAACGTCCACAACTCCAAATTTACCTACTTTAAGAATTGTAAAAAGGTTTGTGAAATGCTGCTCCTTTAAAATATGCTCTTTTCTTCATTAAAACTCTTAAAATTAATGGGTTTTGCCTAATTATAAGTATGAAACTGGAGCTTTCTTAATTAAAATTTATGAGCCGATGGTCATTTGGTTTAAAAAAAGCCTATTGTCATAAAATATTGATCCGTTCGATTTACAGAAATGTTGCTAACTATAGATGTTTGTAAAGTAATGATTACTGTCCGGCTATTGTAATGTATAATGAGCATACTACCATCTTGGTCGGTCTTAATCAATATACTATTGGTCTTTGCGTGTAGTCGAATCAAACCACCAACCTTAGTGCAAGTCTAAGATTTCAGGCTACTTAAAAACTCCAAGGTATTACTTCCTTTTCCATCTATTGGAAGGTGCACGATGAATTTTGTAAATCCTCTTTTTTCATTAATAACTTTTATATCTCCATTCAAAAGTTCCGTTGACATTTGAACTATATATAAACCTAAACCATTCCCTTGCGAATATTGATTTCCCACATAAAACATGTCAAATATTTTATCCTTTATAGTATCCTCAATACCGATCCCATTATCTGAAACTGTAATTTCCAAATTTTCCTCATATTTTCTAATATTAAACTCAACTTCGCCATCATTTTCGTTATTTATCCAGCAGAAAAAGAACGCATTTTCCAATAGGTGGTACAAAATCACCTCTACCAATTTCGGAATACTAAGTACAACAGTTTCAAGCTCAATATTTACCTTAAAGTTGATAGCACGTTCTTTTATGGTGTTATCGAATGAGGCAATTACATTCTCACTCAAGGATGTAATATCAACTTCCTCAAAATCAGCTGGCTGATGGATTAAACTAACAATGCTTAATTTTTTAAGCAACTTATCCATCTTGGTAGTGGTCTTTATCAAAAGCCCGTTCAACTCACTATTTTTGGTTTCCCGGGTCATTAGGTCACTTAATCCGGCAATGGAACATAGTGGGGATCGCAAATCATGTGAAGCTCTGTATAAAACAGTATCCAATTCCTTGAAGGTTTTATGTAGTAAAAAGGTTCGTTCCATAACGATATTTTCCAAATTTTCATTGGTGAGTTTGACGAGCCTATGAGCTTCAATAAGGGATTCCTTTTGCTTTTTTAGTCTGGATCTAAAATAGAAAAGGAGAACAATCAAAAATGCAAATATTAATGCTACTCCTAAGATCAATAACAACCTTTGTTGGTAGATTCTTTTTTCCTTAAGTCTCTCTTTTTCACTTTCTGACAATCGATTTTCTAGTTCCTGTATATCGAAAAATCGCCTTTTCAATTCATTAATTAAGGCCAAATAGGCTTTCGAATTTTCATTGAATTGGGTTTTAGTATTTTGTAAGATATTTTCTAATTCTTCTATTTCATTTAATAAATTAGATTTAGAGTCTTCTGACAAATTTTCAAAGCCTACATTGAGTTTATCACGCACAAGCTGTATTTTTTCCTCTACTGCAAATCTGTTTTGAGACATATTTTTATTCTCTTTTCTAGCTTGTTGCAAAAGGTTGTCAAAATCCTCTTCCACCACAGTCGTATCGGAAATTTTATTAAGAACATTATTGGATTCTGATAATTCATCTTTGCTAATTTGACTTAGTAACTCATCAAGTTTTTGATCCAATATTTTTTGAGTGTTTTCGTCAATCTTATCCCGTGGTACTTTGTTAGTTAATTCATAAAATATTTTAATTGAGGTGATTGTGTCTAATTGTGAAAGTAATAATCTGACCTGATCATTTTGCTCCTTTTGACTGGTTTGTTCATCAATAGGTAGTGGTTCAGGTTCTTCTACTTTCATCTCCATCTTCTCAACAGTAATAACCACAGTATCCTCATTTCTAAAATCTCGAATAATACAATCCGATATTTTAAATTGATCAACACCTTTAATTTCTTCACTCAAGGCCAAGGGAATCGTTAACATACCTCTATGATCAGTATTTTTTATTACTAACTTGTTGCCCCGGAATTGAACTTGAACACCCGCAATACCTACCCCAGTTTTATCTACAACCCTAATTTCCTTATCAATATAATTCTTTTTTCGGATTATAACTTCCAAAACACCCTTACTTAAATTCCAGGAAGCTACTTCCAATTTTTCATCTTTAAGTTTTATTGATTGTATGGGAATGTCAGAAGCTTTAAGGTTTACAAAAACTATTCCTTTTCCATTTAGCCCAACGAACTCTCCTTGATTGATAGATATGCTCTGGTTAGGGAAAGGGTTAAAATCCTCTGAAAAGGCTTTAACTTGTACGACTTGACTGTCTTGAGCTTTAGACTCAAGAGAAAAGACACAGCTCATGATTACAATTAATGTCTGTAAGATTAAATTGTTGGGGATTTTTTTAAAGCCGCCAATATAAAAATCAATCGTTTTCCTCACTCAAGCTGTTTTTAAAATCATCATTCACTACTACTAATTCGTAACTTACATCCTGTTTTGCAAACTTTGGAACCTCAAAAATTACAAATCCATCTAAACCTTCTCCTCTAATTCGGATTTTATATTCACTGTAATATGGAACTTTCAAATTAAATTTTCCATTTGCATCTGTTTTAGTTTCAGCCACTACACTGTTTACTGTCCTATCAATTAATTCCATCTCCACATAAGAGAGCACTTGTAACTCCGTTGAATCCATCCAGTTATGTTCTATAAATTTAACAACTCCCTCAACCTGAAGTGGATATACTTGCAAGTCTAATGCGAATTCGTAAATATCAAAATCAAAGCCTCTATTTACTCTATTAGAACTCAAAAAACCTTGTTGACCTAAACTGTCAATGGTAAATGATAACTCATCATAAGTAGAATTTACTGGATAACCTAAATTCTCCACTTCTTGATAAACACCATTAATCAGTTTTGCTTTGTATAAATCAAAACCGCCTAAGCCAGGATGCCCATTGGTGGAAAAATACAAATTTGATTTATAAATAAATGGAAATCGCTCATCTCGTTCAGTATTAATGCTATTACCAAGGTTTTCGGGTGGACTCCAACCCTCTTCCGTTTTTATAGATCTATACAAGTCCTTTCCACCAAAACCATTCGCAAAATTCGCACTGAATATTAGTATTTTGCCATCATTACTGATGGCAGGCTCGGAGATATTAAAATTAGGCTGATTATGCTCATAATCACTATTTTTGACCCACTTCCCTTTTCTCTTTTTGGCAAAATATAGCTGCAAAGGATAATTATCTTTATCATTCTTTCGCTTTGCAGACGAAGCATAAACCATCTGATTCCCATCATCAAAAATACTGATAGCTGGTAAATGAAATTGAACTTTTAATTTTTGTCCTGCAGGTTCTGAGTTTTCATAGTTTAAAGCTACAATAGAAAATGGATCTTCATAAGTTTTGATTTTCCTCAGATTGTAAAATGATGAATTTTCCTTGGAGTCAATTTTTTTAATCATTTCAACCTGAGGCATATTAGAAATTAAATACACCTCCTTATCAGATGCTTGAACCATTTGCAGTTCACTATGACTACTATTCAAACTGGCATAATGAGCCATATTTTTAATGGAATCCTCGTACAAATAGGACAGATTACTTAAGCGCCAGATCCTGCCAGCGTATAATTCATTATTTGGCTTTTTCTCCATACATATTTTAAAATAATGAAGAGCCAGTTCTGTACTGTCACTAGAAGTCAATGCTTCCGCAAAATAGAAATAATCCTCCATTGGGAATTCCAACTTAGTTTTTTCGTACTTCTTATAATGTTTAATCGCCTTTTCATACCTATATGTAAAGTAATAACTTCTCGCCAATCTCAAATCAATATTATTTGGAGCCTCATCTGTTTGGGCAATATCTTCATAAATCAACAAAGCTTTTTGGTAGTTTTTGGCTATAAATGCTTTATCAGCATCGACTAATGTTTGAGTTAAGACTGAAATCAAAGATTCTTGAGCCTTTATATTTGCTAAAGGGAAAAGTAAAAATAATAGCAAATAAAATAGTAGTTTTTTTATGTATAGTATTTTTTGATGGTTCATAATCCAATGTCAATGTGGTGAATTTACATTATCATATTTAAATTTGAAAAGATAGCGCAGCATAGTCTCATGTGAGGCTTGAGCAAATCTACTAATATTTCCAATAGGGTAATCGTAAGCATATGCCACTTGAAATTGAGAGGTAAGGTTAAAACAAATTAAGAAATCAACAGATTCTTGTTTTCTGTAGGAAATTCCTGCCGTCAAAACACGTTTGTAGCTAGTCAAGAAACTGAAATCGTAACTTAGAGGAGTACCTTGGTAATACTTCATTAAAAAGCTTGGGCTGATAGTAAAATTGTTTCCTACGGGAATATGATATTGCGTGAATATTAAATGATTCAAATTAATAGGATCTAAGCTAATAGTATCATTTATATTAGTTGTTTTATTGATTATAGAGGGAATGGAATAACCAGCTTCGAATTTTCTGCTTCTGAAATAAAAACCAAAACCCGCATTAAAATCAGTCCCTGAAAAGAGCTCATCAGCAACGGTTGGATCAGGATTTCCATTCTGCAATGATTGATAATCCGACCTAACATTTAACATCCCTGCCTTCAGTCCAAATGAAAGATACCTTCGGTTTCCAAGCGGTAAGTGATAAGCTAAATTAGTGGCTATTTGAATATTTTGGTGTACGCCAATGCTCTCCCTGTGAATGAAAAGTCCAGTGCCCACTTTGGGATTTTTGAATGGAGAATGAACCGAGAAAGTTTGAGACTGGGGTGCGCCCTCTAGGTCATTCCACTGATCTCTATATAAAAGCGAAATACTCAAAGCTTCACTTGTACCTGCATAAGCAGGGTTTATCAACGACCCATCAAACATATACTGAGTGTATTGAACACCCTGCTGAGCGCTTATATTGGTGTTAAACCCACTGATTATCACCAGTAGTAGCACGAAGAATTTTATATAGTATTTTATTTTACCCAAAAAAAATAAATTATAGATAATCCAATTATGATATTTTGAAAAGTTATAACCAACACTAGCTTAACTTTTACCAAAGTATTTCAATAAAGCCTTTTCTCTCAATGGCATCTTGTTCATTTCTTACCAAAATATAATAATAATATGTACCTCTAGGCACTAACTCTCCACTTTTATTTTCACCCTTCCAAACCACATTATTATTATTATAACCTTTTGCTGAATAAATTTCTGTACCCCATCTATCCACTATAATTATTTGATTTTCAGAAAACTTCTCAATGCCTTCAATGAGCCAATAATCATTATTACCATCCCCATTTGGAGTGATTAATTTGTTAATTTCTATTTTCAATGGAATGGGTTCTATTATTATGTCAAAGGAACAATACTCAGTCTGACCATTTGCCTTAGTGAATGTGTAAGTAACCGTATTGATATCTTTTTCAAATATACTACCCGGCTCATGACTTGAAGTTATGGTAATTTCAGAACAACCGGCTGTTGCGGTTGGTGGGTCCCAGCTTATACTTGCAGTCCCTTCAGTATTCTCCGCTTTTAAGGTAATATCTTCTGGGCAATTGTTAACCATAATACCAGCATCATCCAGTACATGTACTTCAAAACTGCAAAAACTTCTGTTTCCAGCATCATCAACAAATTCATATTCTACAAGTGTTACACCAACTGGAAAAGTACTTCCGGATTCATAATTTGAACTCACGCTAACTGAATTGCAATTATCAGTGGCAGTAGGTGGTTCCCATTCAACAACAGCCTCACAATCATCTGATGCATTAACACTGATATTTTGCATACAATTAAGACCCTCAGGCTCTGTTTGATCAATTACTTCTACTTCGAATGTGCAATTAGCAGTTGCACCATTTTCATCCGTGGCAATATATTCAATTATGGTAATCCCAATTGGCAACTCATCCCCTATTTGATAATTACTGCTAATATTAAGATTGGAGCAATCTTCAAAAATAGGTTCCTCCCAGTTAGCAATTCCAATACATTGCGCATTCGCATTAAGTGTAATTTTGTCAGGAGAAGACAGTAGTATTGGGCTGCTTTCGTCTTCCACCAATATCTCAAAACTGCAGATGCTACTGTTACCTGCATTATCTGTTGCTGTATAAGTAACAGTCGTTGTCCCTACAGGAAAAACTTCTCCTGAAAAATAATCGCTTTCTAAAGTGATTTCGGTATCACAATTATCTGTTACTACAGGTGATGTCCATTCTGCAATAGCTTGGCATTGTGAATCTGCAGTAAGAATGATATCTGTCACACAAGTTTTAAATTCAGGAGCTTGATCATCCTCTACTGTCACGTTAAAGCTACATTCTATTTCATTTCCTGAATTATCTGTGGCAGTATAAGTCACAAGAGTGGTTCCCAAAGGAAATATATCACCAGAGTTGTGCTTAGAGGTAACTTGGAGACTGTTATCGCAATTATCAGAGAAAACTGGGGCATCCCAGTTTACAACTGCTTCACAATCATTACTTATGAAAACAGTAATATTTTCTGGGCAATTTGATATGGTAGGCCCATAATTATCTTCGACTATAACATTAAAATTGGCAGTATTTTCATTCCCCGCTTCATCGGTTGCTGAATATTGGATATTAGTTTCTCCCAAATTGAAAACATCCCCTGAATTGAAATTACTAGTAATGACAACGGAAGAGCTACAATTGTCTTCAGCTAATATCTCATCCCAAGTGGCAACGGCTTCGCAATTTTCATTAGTTGTTACCCTTACTTCGGTTGGAATATTAAGGAATTCAGGATCAGTATTATCCGAAACGGTGACATCAAATGAGCACTGAGCTGCATTTCCACTGTCATCAGTAGCAGTATAATTAACTGTAGTAGTTCCCAAAGGAAAATTGCTTCCATTTGTAAAATTAGATCCTATATTTATAACAAGATCACAGTTATCGCTCACCGTAGGTTCGACCCATTCCGCCTCTGCCTCGCAGTTATTATTAGCATCTAGGAAAAGACTTGTAGGACATGTATCGAATACAGGTGGTATAGTATCATATAAAGTAATTGTAAAACTACAGCTGGCGTAAATTTTACCGTCCTTTCCAGAGGTATATGTGACTGTTGTGGTTCCCAGAGGAAAAGCATCTCCGGAGTTATGTGTACTTTCCAATTGCAAGTCACAAGGAACTATGGGTAGACCCCATAATACACTTCTATCGCAATTTCCATTTACATCTATTTCAAAATTTGAAGGACAATTACTTAAAGCATAGGCAGATGTGGGTTTTACATGTACAATAAAACTACACTCATCCACTACATTTCCGCCAGCGTCTTTTTCAGTATATGTTACAATGGTTTCTCCGATCTCAAATAAATCTCCTGGATCATGCGTTGACTCCACTGTTGAATTAGGATTTGGGGTAGTAGGAGGTGTCCAAGTTACAGCGGTATAACAGCCAGAGCTAATCGGTTCAGTTTGATTACCTGGACAATTTTGCAATTTAATAGTCGGTGTTTTTTTTTCAACAATTGCTTCTCTTATTTCTAAACTTTTATCCTTTAGAAAGAAATTACTTTTATCAGCTTTGGCATTGAAAACACAAAAACAAGTCCAGTAAAATATTAAAATAATTACATTAGCTTTCATTTTACAAAAAAGTATAGCCAACAAATAGTAAAATGTATGGTAGTAATATATAGAAAAACAAACAAATACAAAAGTTTATTCAATTTTAAATACTGTTGAAGAATAAGAGATAAACAACTATAAATCATAGTTTTGACTTACAAATACGGTTTCTAGATGTTAATGGAACCATAAATCTCATAAAAAAATGGATCGAATAAAAATCTTTCTTTTCTTTTAAATACTATCCCACTATATGCTTCTATTGAAAAATGGTTAAGACATTGAATGTTGGGGAGATGTAATAGATTTGTTCTATCATCTGAAGCATTTTTCTATCATAAACTTCATTTCTCAATCTTTGATTAGTACAATTTTAAATCTAAAATAGTTTGATTTTTTTTTTGTTTTTTAGTGATTGGACACTTCTAGCCTGTAAAACAATGTGATGTTCATTTTTTTCTTGTCAGACTCTGCCAGTCGTACTTGGAGAGAAACATTGTTAAGGATCAGTTTTTATGGTTTTCGAAGTCATGATACCAAAAAACACCCATACCCTCTCATTTTGAGTGCTCTTGCTTTTACTTTTCTTAGCCCATTATGGTTCTTGTGGTTTCCAAAGCTTCCTTCCAATACCGTTGACCTGTCTTTGTTAAGTTCGGTCTGTAAGGCTTTTACATTCATTATAAGCATTAAAGTCCATCAAGTAGCTCTAGCCATTCTTTCGGGCTTTCCCTTTTCATAGGTAAGCTGTTTACGCTTTTGGTCAACAAACATGTTCCTTGGCCATTTCACACCGCTAATCTGGGAGCACCTTTACTGCTTTCATCCTGTGAGAGAAAGCACTCTTTCAGTTCCTTTAAAGAAAGTCTTTCATGCACTTTTCCGATTTCGAGTGTCTTGAAAACATACCATTTTGGAGCAACTATTAATTTGAATGGGAATAAATTCAGCTGTGCTATATCGCAATTGTTATTTATTTTTTCTCAACTACAATAAAACACAAAACCCAGGAAATTGCCATACATGGTGAAATCCAGGGTTATAAATCAACTTTATTTGTGCTTTATGATTTTCTAAAATTATCGGTATTCAAAAGTCTACCTAAGACATGTAAATTATCTTAAGAAAATCCTTAATTAATAACGTTATGAACTAAATTCTCAGGTAATAAAATCAACCAAATGGCACTTCTTTTATCTTAATACCTAATTCCTGTCGGATTTTCTTGATTTGAGTGACTTCATTTTTAGTACACAAGGCCATGCTCACACCCGTTTTACCTGCTCTGGCTGTTCTTCCACTTCTATGAACATAGTAATCAACTTGCTTAGGAATTTCGTAATGAACTACAAATGCCAGATTAGCTACATCAATGCCTCTTGCAGCAACATCTGTGGCTATCAATAAATCAAGCTTTTTATTCTTAAAAGCTCTCATTTCTTTATCTCTATCCTTTTGGTGCATATCGCCTTCCAAAATTCCAGTTGAAATTTTTCTTGCATTCAGCTGTTCATGAAGTGTTCTGGCTGCATTTTTAGTATTACAGAAAATAATACCTCTCTCCTGCTTTTGAGTCTTCAAGAAATAATCTAGTACCATCATTTTTTCATCAGCATCGCATGGCACATACTGATGCATGATCTTTTCATTCACTAATTCATTTCCAGATGCTTTGATTTGCTTAGCATTAGGATCTAAATATTGCTTAATAATGTATTTGATATCAGTAGGAATTGTAGCTGAAAACAACCAAATATCCTTTTTATGCTTCATTGTATTCAAAATGAATTCCAAATCTTTTTTGAAACCCATGCTTAACATCTCATCAGCCTCATCCAACACCATCAATTTTGCATCTCTGATATCTACGGCTTTCCTTCTGATTAAATCATTAAGTCTCCCTGGAGTAGCTACTAAAATTTGAGTAGGCCTTTTCAGGTTTTGAATTTGCTTTTCAATTTTCTCTCCACCAAAAACCACTTCCATAAATACCTGATCAGAATATTTGGTGAACTTGAACAACTGATGCTTTATTTGTTGCGCTAATTCTCGAGTTGGAGATAAAATTACCGCTTGAATTTTGTCGTCTTTAGGATTAATTCGTTCTAAAATGGGTAATCCAAAAGCAGCAGTTTTACCTGTTCCGGTTTGTGCTTGAGCAACCAAATCACCTTCATTCTGCATTAAATGACTAATAACTAATTCTTGAATCTTGGTCGGATTCTTTATATTCAATTCAGATAAACCTTTGATGAGTTTATCAGATATTCCTAATTCCTTAAATGTCATGTTTTATATTACTGATATTATTAATTCCTTCTTTTGAAAGACTTCTTCTTTTTAAAGCTCGAAGGTTTTCTTTTACGAGCATTTTCCTCATATTCAGGGCCTTGACCAATTTGATTTGGTAAGCTGTTGGTCTTCATAATTGATTTTTCAATCAAGGCTTCAATACGGTTGAATTTCTCCATATCCATTTCATTGATAAAGGTTATGGCTTCCCCTTTAGTAGCTGCACGGGCAGTTCTACCAATTCTATGGACATAATCTTCAGGATCACCTGGAACATCATAATTCACTACTAGGCTGATATTCTCCACATCAATTCCACGAGAGATAATATCAGTTCCGATCAAGACTTGAACTTTTTTAGCTCTAAAATCACGCATGATAATTTCTCTTTCCTTTTGATCTAAATCACTGGAAAAAGCTTTCACTGACATGCCAATATCTTTTAAGTCGCGCTCTAAAGATTTAACTTTATCTTTTTTCCCTGCAAAAACGATAGCTGTTTCATAGATTCCTGAACCTAGAATAAATTTTAACAATGGTGTTTTTTGATCATCATGAGTTAAAAAAGCCTTTTGTGAAATGCCGGCTGCAGGCTTAGAAATTGATAAGCTTATCTCTTCAGGATTATTTAGTATGGCTCCAGCCAATTTTTTGATCTTTGGAGGCATAGTAGCTGAAAATAAAAGCGTTTGCCTTTTTTCAGGAAGTTGTTTTACGATTCTCATGATATCATCATGAAAACCCATATCCAACATTCTATCGGCTTCATCTAAAACTAAATGTTGAACGTTGTCCAACTGAGTTTCATTTGAATTCAAAAGTGCAATTAGTCTTCCAGGAGTAGCTACCAAAATATCTACACCCGCTCTAATGGCTTTCTTTTGTTGTTCCCAAGCTGCACCGTCTCCACCACCATAAATGGCAATACTGCTTGCATTAGTGAAATATGAGAAGCCTTCTATTTGCTGATCTATTTGTTGTACAAGCTCTCGAGTTGGAGCTATTATTAAAGTATTTACACCTTTGGTTTCACCACCGATGGCAATCTTATGTAAAACAGGTAGTACAAAAGCAGCAGTTTTACCGGTTCCTGTTTGCGCACAGGCTATTAAGTCTTTACCATCTAATATTTTAGGAATGGCTTCTGTTTGTATGGGTGTGGCTTTTAGAAAGCCCATCATTTCCAAGCCTTCGCTCAGCGTGGGATGAAAATTTAATTCTTTAAATTCCAATTTCTTTATTTTTAATAATTCGAAACTTTGCAGTTTGTATCAAAGGTAATGAATAGCAGGGATATATAGCTAAAAATTGGACAGATTCGCATTTTCAAGTATTATTTTCCACATGATCAGTCCGTTTCACTACATCACGTATTATTAAATCCAGTTCCAAAGAACTGTCTCTAATAGATTGAATAACTTTTACTTTATCATCATGATGAATGCTTTCAAATTTCTCAAGATAATCTAACAAACCTAAAAGTCTAGCTAATGGCGCCCTCACTTCATGACTTTGAATCCAGGCAATTTCTTTGAATCTTTCATTCTGCTGTTTAATAGATCTGATGTAATTATTTCTTACTGAAATATCTCGAATAATCCCCTGAATTTGCCCTTGAGAGGTAAGTTTGCAATTTATTTCAATAGGGATATCTATTTTATTTTCTGAAAATAAAATAGCTTCCTCTAATGCAGCCCCATTTTCATGAATAATATCGGTAATGGTCAAACTATCCCTGTTTTGTAGTTTGACTAATTGATTAAGATTATATTCGGTTATTTTTTCAACCGGTATACCAGTCATTTTAAATCCCTTCTCGTTTAATTCTATTAAATTTCCGCTCTCATCAGTTACAAAAATTGCATCGGAAGCTTGCGATACAAGGTTTCTATATTTTTGCTCACTTTTCTCAAGTTCTTGAGCTGATAATTTACTTTCAGTTACTTCCCTCACCACTGCCAACACTTTTTCTGAATTAATTGCAATAAATCTAGATTCAAAATATTTCCTCCCGTCTTTAAAGTCTAAATAATAGGAATGTTCAGTAATTTCTTTTGAACTAATTGCCTTTTGAATAGCCAAATGAATATTTTCAGCAAACTTTTTCTCAAATAATTGGTAGACAGATTTCCCTATAAATTCATTTGGTTTATAAATTAATAGAGAATGCTGGTAGGCATGAAAATCTAGATAATTAGCATCTTTATCATAAATAAATATTAAATCTGGAATAGCCTTAACCATAGAAGTTAGGTAATCATTATTTACTTCAATTTCCTTAGTTTTCTCGGACAACAGCGACTCTAACTTTTCAGGTTTTTTCAATAATTGATAGCTATGTAGACCACTTCCAAGTGATGAAGCAATTGTTAAAGTAATTACTACTGCTAATAATATATAAATAAGAGGATCTTGTTGATAATATCCTGATATTTTCCACCCTGACTCTTCAAATTGATAGCTTAACAATAAACTGCCATTCGATTTATTTGTAGTGAAATATTCTTCTTTTTTAGTATTTGGATTTATTTTTGATAATTGAAAACTAATATTCTCAATTTCAGAATTAGTAATTCCAGAAGCTTTTAGAAAATCTTCCATTTTGATCAGGACTGCAGAGAAACCCCAAAATTCCTTTTCATGAAAAATTGGTAATCTTCCAACTATGCCTATACCACCTTGCTGAAATTCAAGTGGGCCAGCATAATAAATTTTCTTATTGATAATTGCTTTATTTGCTTCAATACTTGTTTCAGAATCTTTTAAAATATCAAAACCAATTACAGATTGATGTAAATCATAAGGATAAACATATTGAATTTCACCTTTTCTCAGTATTTGAACGCCATATAAATAAGGATGACGCGCCATTATTTCTTTGGCTACATGCTTGAAATTTTTAATAGTATCCGAAGTAGGATCAATTGTTAAACCAACAGCAAAGGCAGCAAAATTGCTATTGGTCATTATTCTTCGAATGTTTTCGGTTACAAGGTTTAATTCCGACTGTAATTGTTGTGTTTTTAGTTTTTGATAATATTGGTAGCTAATTAATATCGTAGTAGAAAACACTATAGCAGTAAAAGCACCTATGGCAATAGAAAATATTAATGACTTATTTTTTCTTTTTATTTTTGATATATGATTCATTAACACTACTTAATTACTTAAGTAAGATAATATATTTTATCTCAATCAAGAAAATAAAAAGACATTTAAATTATTGGTATTAGTGAAAAAATAAAAAAAAAATAGAGCTTTGAACATATCCAAAACTCTATCATAATTAAAAAAGATAAACCTTAAACGGCATCTGATAAACTCGTGAACGTAAAATCACGAATTTTCATAACTGGAACAAGGTTTCCATTGATTCGTTGTTGCTGTCCTAATTCCTCCAAATTATTCAACATGATAATTGGGCTCTCATTAAAACGCATATTCTTAATAGGATGCTTAATTTTACCATTTTCAATATAAAAAGTACCATCACGTGTTAAACCAGTATAGAGCAGTGTTTGAGGATCGACAGTTCGGATATACCATAAACGAGTTACTAAAATCCCTCTCTTTGTGCTTTTAATTAAGTCTTCAGTTGTGGCATCGCCCCCAACCATAATTCCATTTGCAGGACCTGGAACTGGTTCTACCCCTTGCTTTTTAGCCCAGTAACGGCTGTAAGACATGTTTTTGACTACCCCATTTTCAATCCAGCTAGTTCGCTCTCTAGGTAAACCATCGCCATTCCATCCATTCGCAGGAACTAGTTCATTGAATGGGTCTGAATATATATTGACTCTTTCATCCACTAGTTTTTCACCAATTTTAGTTCCACCTCCTTTTTTTGATAGAAAACTTCTTCCTTCATCAGCTTGTCTAGCTCCCATGTTGTACAACATATTCCCTAATAGTTGTACGGAAGCTGCAGGTTCCATTATTACGGTATATTTCCCAGGTTCAATAGCCTTCGCTTCTCTACTCATAATTGCTTTTTCCAAAGCCACAGCAGATGCCTCTGCGCCATTAAATTGGTTAACATCGTTATAGTCTCTGCTAACCCAACCTGAACCAGTTCCATCACTTGTACGCATGGTTACAGTGAATTCTAACTCGGATTCCTGAGAGTAGGCAAATAAGCCTTTAGAATTCATTATACTTGAAAAGCCTGAGGAATCTTCTAAATAACCAGCTGCAGTTACATCCTTTGCTTTTGCTGGCTCGATACTGTTTTTGGCGATTTCAGCTCTAAATTCAGGACTGATATCGGCTGTACTTTTAAAATATGTTTTGGATTCCTTATATTCTTGGGGACCTAAAGGTTCCATAAATTCTGGATTCTCAGGAGCTAGTTTTGCTAATTCCTCAGCTCTTTTCACCACTTTCCTTAATGACTCATCGTCAAATTCATTTATAGTAGAGGATGCTGATCTTTTTCCAAAATTTGCTGTTACACCTAAGCTGATGTCATCATTAAAGCCACTGGTGGTTACTGTATTTCTAGCATATCGGATATTGCCCCTTCCACTCCCCGATAGGCCTGCTTCCAAGCTATCAGCAGTAGAAAAGCTCATCACCTTTTCTAATATTTGCTTTGCTTCTTCTTTAGATAATATTGCCATTGTTAAAGATTTTAGTTTTAGACTAATAGGTTTAAGACTTATTAAAGCCAAAAACCATTGAATTAGAATTAAATATTTCTTGCAGTATTGATTACATTTACGCCATCGAAACGAGTCGTGGCACTGCCATGAGAAACTGAACTGATTTGTGACGGTTGTCCTTTTCCATCAAAGAAAGAACCGAAAGTTTTGTAATCACTTTTATCACAAATCTTAGAACAAGAATTCCAAAACTCCTGGGTATTGGATTGGTATGCCACATCATTCACAGGCCCTTTAATTTTCCCCTCTTCAATTTCAAAAAACAAAGTACCACCAAATTGGAAATTATAACGTTGCTGATCAATAGAATATGAACCACGACCTACAATATAAATTCCTTTTTCAACGTCCTTAATCATATCATCTGGACTGTATTCCTCTTTTCCAGGTTCTAATGATACATTTGGCATTCTTTGGAATTGAACATCATTCCAGCTTTGAGAATAGCAACATCCGTGAGATTCATCTTCATTTATGATATGAGCCTGATCTCTAATGGCTTGATAATTTACCAAAATTCCGTCTTTAATTAAATCCCATTTTTTGGTCTTCACTCCTTCATCATCATAACCTACTGCCCCTAAAGAGCCTTCTTGAGTTTTATCAGCAAAAACATTTACTATATCACTACCATATTTAAAATCTTTGCTTTTCCATTTATCTAAAGTAGCAAAGCTAGTTCCAGCATAGTTTGCTTCATATCCTAAAACTCTATCTAATTCAGTTGCATGTCCAATACTTTCATGTATCGTTAACCCGAGATGGTTAGGATCTAAAACAAGATCATATTTCCCTGCTTTAATAGAATCAGCTTTTAGCATTTCTTTGGTTTGCTTACCAGCTAAACCTGCATCTTCTATCATGTCATATCTATCAAAATAATGCATTGTGCCACCAGGACCTTCTTTTTTGCTTGAAGCCCTTGGATCCATATATTCAAACCCCATTCCCATTGGCGAGCTTAAGGCTTGTCTTGATTTATATTTCCCAGTATCTGGATCAATAGCGGTAACATTAAAGTTTGGCCAGATGCAATGAACATCTTGATCAATGTAAGAACCTTCGGTGCTAGCAAAATATTTTTGCTCATTGATCATAAATAAAGCACTATTCACATAATTAGCACCATTATTTATGGCTTCAGCATTTGCAGAAAGAAGTAAATCCACTTTTTCTTTTAAAGGAACAGCAACCGCATTCTTTTCAAGCGGTGTTTTCCAACTTACCTCTCCATAGGATTGTACCGGAGCTAACTGAACGGGTTCAGTTTGAATTTTCCCATTTGCTTTTGCTATGGCAGTAGCTTTTTCAGCTGCCTTCTGAATTCCAGCATCGCTAACATCTAAAGTGGAAGCAAAACCCCAAGTGCCATTCGCAATAACCCTTACTCCCACTCCGAAAGATTCCGTATTTACCGCATTCTGTAATTTATCTTCTCTAGTGAAAATATATTGGTTGAGATATCTTCCGATTCGAACATCAGCATAAGTAGCTCCATTTGCCTTAGCTGCATTTAATCCAATATCAGCTAATCTTTTTTTCTCTAAAACATCTATTGGGCTTTCTAGAAGTCTGTCCATATCCACCGCATTACCAATTAATGGCACGGTTAATAATGCTCCTCCTACACCCATTCCTGCTAGTTGTAAAAACTCTCTTCTCTTCATTTGGTTAATATTAAAAATGAATTGATTTATTTTATGAAAAATAATATCCGGTAAATTTCATTATTTAGCTAGTACAAAAGGATAAACGGCATTAGAAAACTTTAAGTGGATAAGCTTTGGAAAAAGAGACAGAACGCAAAATAATACATGTCGACATGGATGCTTTCTATGCATCCGTTGAGCAAATGGACTATCCTGAGCTAAAAGGAAAACCTGTGGCTGTTGGTGGAAACCGACAGAGAGGTGTGGTAGCAGCAGCAAGCTATGAAGCCAGAAAGTTTGGAATACATTCCGCAATGCCATCAAAAATAGCCGCCTCCAAATGCAAGGATTTAGTTTTTGTAAAACCTCGTTTTGAAAGGTATAGAGAATTGAGCCATCAAATTCGAGAGATTTTCTTTAGATATACTGATTTAGTAGAGCCACTTTCTTTAGATGAAGCATATCTAGATGTAACCGAGAATAAAATGGGGATTTCCACCGCTACTGACATTGCATTGGAAATTAAAAAAGCAATTAAAGATGAAATAGGACTGACTGCTTCCGCAGGTGTTTCCATTAATAAGTTTTTAGCGAAAATTGCTTCCGATTACCGAAAGCCTAATGGGATTTTCATCATTAAACCTCATCAAGTAATTCCTTTTATAGAAAAATTACCCATTGAAAAATTTTTTGGTGTTGGTAAGAAAACAGCTGAAAAAATGCACTCCTTGGATATCAAAACTGGAGCTGATTTAAGAAATAAATCAATAAAAGAATTAATTAAATATTTTGGTAAACAGGGCCGCTATTTTTATTCAGTAAGTAGAGGAGAAGATTTTCGAAAAGTAAATCCAAACAGGATCAGGAAATCTGTAGGAGCAGAAAATACATTCGCAATTAGTTTAAAAACTAAAACAGAAATATGGGAAGCTTTACAGCCCATTGCCGAAAAATGTTGGAAACGCTATAAGCAAAGTGATGCTAATGCCCATACTATAACGCTAAAAATAAAATTTGACGATTTCAAGCAAATAACTAGAAGCAAATCATATGAGGAAGCTATAGAATCAGCCAATCTATTTGATCAAGGTTTAGAAAGTCTGATGCAATCATTTGAATTATCGCAATCCGTCAGATTAGTAGGTTGTTCCTTATCTAATTTTGAAATAGAAGAAAAGGTAGGCGAAAATGGACAAATGACTTTAGGGTTTTAGTAAAAAAATCAATTTAATTTTTCAGCAAACAGCCTTTTCAACTTATCCACTTTAGGTTTAATAACAAACGTACAATAAGGCATTCCTTCATTTCTAGTATAGAAATCTTGATGAACTTCTTCCGCTGGATAAAATGCTTCAAAAGCTTTTATTTCAGTAACGATAGGGTCATCAAAAATCTCGGAAGCATCTAACTTTTGCTTTATTTCATTTGCTATTTTCTCTTGCACTTCATTATGTGTTAAAATAATTGATCTATAATGTGTCCCTACATCTGCTCCTTGTCTGTTAAGAGTTGTTGGATCATGTACTTGAAAAAAGATTTCTAGTAAGTCTTGATAAGATATTATTTCAGGGTTGAATGAAACTTGGGCTACTTCAGCGTGTCCAGTTCTACCTTGCACTACTTCTCTGTAAGGAGGATTTTTAATATGACCACCTGCAAAGCCTGATTCAACACTTTCCACTCCTTTAAGCTTTCTTAAAACTGCATCAATACACCAAAAACATCCTGCACCAAAAGTTGCTTTTTCTAAATTATCGACATTCATATTTTTATATTGCAAATGTTAAACATTGAAAAATATAGCACAAAAAAAAGGCTATCATGATTGATAACCTTTTAAAATTAATAATGTTACTTAGTTTATTTTTGACCTTCTTCTGTCTTATCTTTTTTTCTCAATTCATCAGCTTTATTCATCATTTCCTCTGCCTTTTTATTTTCGCCTAGTTGAGAATAAAGTGTTTGAAGGGTTTCGATAATTGCCAATTCCTCAGGAGCTAGCTCCAAAGATTTTTCAAAATATGGCCTTGCCTTTTCTAAATATCCAATTGCCTCTTCTTCAATTTTTTTCCCTTTCTTTCTATAGGTCTGCAAATCCATATCCCTTGCAACTTTAAATAAATCAGCTGCTTTGTTGTAATAGTAAACAGCATAATTATAATTAGCATCTAAATATTCAGGATCGATTTCTATAGCTTTCAAATAAGCCTCTTCTGCTTTTTCAGGTTGCTCTAGTTGTTCGTATAGATAACCTAAATTGAAATATAGATTGGCATTTTCAGGCTCTTTTGCAATGGCCTCGTTAATTTTATCCTTTGCCTCATCTACTCTTTCAGCTGTGATCAATAAATTAATTTCCTGCTTATTAAATTCATCATTTTCAGGAAATTGCTTTTTAGCCATACCAATAACTTCTAATGCTTTTTCAATATCCTCATTAGCATATCTTTCAATAGAGATTATACTACCATAAATATCTGGCTCATGGTAATCTAAATCTATCAATCTGTAGTAGTATTTCAAGGCAGCTTCATTATTCTTTAATTGCTGTGATGCAATTCCTGCGTATAATGTAGCTGTTGTATCTTTTGGTAATACTAACAAAGCTTTATCGAAAGCGGCTACTGCTTCTTCAAAGTTTTGAGCAGAATAAGCTTCTGAACCTTCATTAATAAAACCACCCCACAGCTCTTGAACTTTTAAGTCAGTTAAAGTGAAATATTTATCACCTTCACTTACTAATTCAAAAACTTTATCATAGCTATTAGAAGCTTCCACTACTAAATCTTTAGAATATCCTTCTTGATTTAAGATAGCCTGATAAATAGTACCTCTAGTATACCAGGTTTTAGGATCATCCTTTGTCTTTTCATGTTCAGATGCCTCATTAATAAGCTCTTTTGCTTCTTGTAAATCACCATTTTCCAAAGCTCTATCTGCTTTTCGGACATTTTTATTTTGCGCAAAAGAAAGTCCTGCTACTAATAGAAAGGCAAAAATAAATGCGAGTTTTTTCATTTTAATCTTATTTTGTTTGAAAAATTATTAATGTATTATACTATTTTAATCTAATTAGGATTCACTATTATTTTCATCATTTGAATTATCGGGAGTATCCTCAGTTCCTTCTCCTTCTTCCTCTACTTCAATTTCATCGATTTTTTCAACTTTTTCAACCGAAGAAATGCTATCACCCTCATTTACTTTGATTAATCTAACTCCTTGTGTAGCTCTTCCCATAACTCTGAGATTTTCTACTGCCATACGAATAGTAATACCAGATTTATTGATGATCATTAAGTCATCAGAGTCTATTACTTCTTTTATAGCTACTAGCTCACCAGTTTTTTCAGTAACATTTAAAGTTTTAACACCTTTGCCACCTCTTTTGGTAATACGGTAGTCTTCAATATCAGAACGTTTTCCATAACCTTTTTCAGAAACTACTAACAGATTAGCATTTTCTCTAGTAATGGCTACCATCTCTATTACAATGTCTTTTGCATCTTTCAATGTAATTCCTCTTACTCCGGCAGCTGTTCTTCCCATTGGTCTCACATTGCTTTCGTGGAAGCGAATAGCTCTTCCTGAACGCGCAGCAATGATAATATTATTATCGCCATTGGTCAATTTCACGTTTAGTAATCTATCCCCTTCATTAATTGAAATAGCATTAATACCGTTAGCTCTTGGTCTTGAATATGCTTCAAGCGTAGTTTTCTTGATAGTACCTTTTTCAGTACACATCACCAAGAAGTTATTGTTGATATAATCTGCATCATCAAGATTCTCAACATTTATAACAGCTCTAACTGAATCTTCTGATTCAATATTGATTAAGTTTTGAATAGCTCTACCTTTAGAGGTTTTAGAACCTTCTGGTAATCTGTAAACCTTAATCCAATATACCTTACCTAACTCAGTGAATATGAGTAAATAGTTATGTGTTTTGGCCACAAAAAGCAGTTCAGTAAAGTCATCATCCTTACTTCCTGCCCCTTTTGAACCTACTCCACCTCTTCCTTGAGTCTTATATTCGTTTAATAAAGTTCTTTTGATATATCCTTGATGAGAGAGTGTAATTACTACATCCTCATTTGGAATCATATCTTCATCTGTAAATTCTTCAGCACTATGGATGATTTCAGTTCTTCTTTCATCACCATATCTGTCCTGAATTTCTTGCATTTCATCCTTGATGATCTTCATTCTTAGCTCTTCATCAGCTAAAATAGATTCTAAATACTCAATGAGTTTCTTAATCTCTTCATATTCTGAAATGATTTTCTCTCTTTCAAGACCCGTCAATCTTTGAAGTCTCATATCCAAAATAGCTTTCGCTTGAATTTCAGATAATTCAAATTTCTCTATTAATCCATTTCTAGCAATCTCAGGATCTCTTGACTCACGAATTAATTTAATTACTGCATCAAGATTATCAAGGGCAATTAGGTATCCTTCTAAAATGTGAGCTCTTTTTTGAGCTTCATCTAATTCGTATTTGGTTCTTCTGACAATTACATCATGTCGGTGATTAACATAATGCTTGATCATATCCTTCAAATTCAGTGTTTCAGGTCTTCCTTTTACAAGGGCCACATTATTAACACTAAATGAAGTTTGAAGCTGTGTATGTTTATAAAGATTATTTAAGACAACATTTGGAATAGCATCTTTACGAATTTCGTAAACTATTCTTAAACCATTTCTATCAGATTCATCTCTAATATCAGAAATTCCCTCTATTTTCTTCTCGTTAACAAAAGCCGCTGTTTTTTCAATCATATTGGCTTTGTTCACCATATAAGGAATTTCTGTAACAATTATTCTTTCCCTACCTGATTTTAGAACCTCAATTTCAGCCTTGGCACGCATTACAATTCTCCCACGACCTGTTTCAAATGCAGCTTTTACTCCTTGATAGCCGTAAATAGCTGCACCTGTAGGAAAATCAGGAGCTGTTACATGCTCCATCAATTCTGGTATTGTGATATCATTATTATCAATATAGGCATTAATACCATTCACTACCTCAGTTAAATTATGAGGAGCCATATTGGTTGCCATACCTACTGCAATACCTGATGCACCATTCAATAATAAATTAGGCACTTTCGCAGGCAATACGGTTGGCTCTTTCAGTGAGTCATCAAAGTTAAATTGAAAGTCAACCGTATTCTTATTAATATCGGTCAACATTTCCTCTGCAATTCTCTTCAGTCTCGCCTCAGTATAACGCATGGCTGCAGGAGAATCTCCATCAATAGAACCGAAGTTTCCTTGACCATCCACCATTTGATAACGAAGAGACCAAGGTTGCGCCATACGTACCATGGTATCGTAAACAGCAGAATCACCATGTGGGTGATACTTACCTAAAACTTCACCAACGATTCTAGCTGATTTTTTATAAGGTCTATTGTGAGCAAGACCCAATTCTTGCATCCCAAAAAGTATTCTTCTGTGTACGGGTTTTAAGCCATCCCTAACGTCAGGCAAAGCCCTAGAAACTATAACCGACATTGAATAATCAATGTAGGCGCCTCTCATTTCATCCTCTATATTAATTGGGATGATTTTTTCATTTTCTCCTTCAGCCATAGATTTGTTTACTATCTAAAAATAAATAAAGTGCAATTTAAAGAATTTTATTAAGCGGTGACAAAAATAATCATTTCATTTGCGTTTTAAAAACGGAAATGCTTCTCTTTTTTCATTCAAATTATATGGATGATTTTCACCTACTTTTGGGTTTTGCCATTTATAAATGGGTTGACCTCTATATTTTTTATCAATATGATGATGTTCTTTCTGTGCTTCGCAATTGCTAATAGGGCATTTTTTGAATAATGGAAAACTTATCCTTACCCCTACTTGAAATTGCAAATTCCACATTTTGGTATTAATTGATTGACCTGTAGGCATTAATGTATTGATTGATTTTAAATCAACTGATGGGCGCATGACCAATCTAAAATATTCAGAAAAATTCTTTTCTATTGGGAAACTCAAATTCCAATAATTACTAGTGGAAACATTGCCACCAGGAAAAACACTACTGGATAATTTAAAGTTACCATACTCAACATCAGCAAAATAAGAAAAATCCCAAAAATCATAATAGTGCACTCCAGCTGTTAAATAGTATTTACGAGTGAAAAATCTTGAAAAATCAGATTCATAATCTGATATGAAATCGGGTAGTCCTTTTAGATTAAGTTTGGCTTTAGAATTAATTTCAAATGTAGCCCCTGCCCCAACTCTGAATCTATTGTAATTAAAATGAATTTTTAAATGAATTGGAATAGCGTTGCCACCTCCTACAAGTCTTTTTTCTAGGCTATCAATTACATAGCTTCTATTTTGATCAGATTCATTTTGACTAGTTTGATAATAAACAGCAGATGAGGTATTCAAAGTGTCGGTTACAAACGGCTTATTGAGCCAATTCCCAATTCCTACCGAATTACCTAAAGAATCTTCTGCCAATAGATACAAATTTGAATTGCCGCTATAAATTTGATAGTCATCCAGATTTTGTCTGTATCGCGTGGAACCATAACCTATAGCCACTTCAGCAGAAAAATGATTGGCGATTTTACGCAAAAAATTAGCATCAATATCGACATCATTAGGCGGAGGCCCCCAAGGATTAAACACCTGTCCCATCACAGGTGAAATAAAAATTCCACCTAGAAATAGAATGATGATTGTAAAAGATTTTATATT
The DNA here is from genome assembly GCF_030503855.1 of Marivirga salinae. NCBI lineage: Bacteria > Pseudomonadati > Bacteroidota > Cytophagia > Cytophagales > Marivirgaceae > Marivirga > Marivirga salinarum. The sequence goes on from NZ_CP129971.1 coordinate 3,153,080, forward strand.
AAATAGGTTTCTCCCCAACGAATGATAGTTTTAGTAGCACAAAAGTACAAAAATTATGCTAAAGCATGTTGAAACATTTATTTAACCTCAAAAGCTTCCAAAAACTCGTTAAAAATAGTAAGTTCTGATAAACCGGTTTTCATCCCTATAGATTTGATTTTATCAAATTCTATATTTCGAATTTTGCCTGGATTTAATATGTCCTCTTCCCTTTCTAAGAACATGGAGGAAATAAATCTTACTAAAATATATGGGGCTTCCATCACTCGAATTTGATAGGATTTTGTAGTGTCATTAGCTTTATCAATTGTTTCTTTTTCGAAAAGAATATGAAATATTTTATTTATAGTGCCGTAAAACTCGTCTTCCCATTGATCGAATTTTTTAATTAAAAATTTCATACAATCAGCAACAGGATCTTTTGATAGGAAAAAACCTCCTTTTGAAAGTTTCCTAGCTTTTTTCTGCAAAGACATTTCTTCTTTAAAACTAATGTTATTGTTCGCCATTGCCTTCCCTACAACAGGACTCAATAAAATCAATGACAAAAAATCATGATTACTTATTTCAAAATAAGGCGCTGTTTTTTCAAGAAAATCCTTTCGAAGTGCTTCAGTGATCTTTTCAATTTCCTGATTCTCAATGATTACGGCTATTTCTGCTTCAGTGAACATATTTTTGTTTCGTTTTATAAAAGGAAAAATACATTAAATAATTGCAGAATACAATTTTAATAGATGTAGCATCAAATAATTTAGATCAAAATTACAAAAACGGCTGATGAGTTATTTGATTTTGATATTTATATTCCATTGCCAACTCATTAAATTCCGTTTTTGAAAGATAATCAAAAGACCATTTTCTACTATAGGAATTAGGTGAATTAACATCATATTTATATTCTAATTCAGTTATTTTTTTAAGATTCTCACTCCATACCAATATTAGCTGATCATGTTTCTCCTCTAGATTAAAAATCCACTTAATATGCTCATTATTAATTTTATGTTGTGCTATACTATTTGAATTTGCTTTAATATCAAATAATAAATCAGGATTAATCAAAATGGGACTATGCAGACTATCGGTCAAAACATCTGCATCATATAAATCAAAAATATTACTTGATAAGTCATGAATCCATTCATTATTTAAATACATGGAATGCAAATAATTTGGAAACTGTTTTTGGTTCATACCAAAATATCCTGAAGATATCCCACTATCTGAATTCCTATTAAGAGCTACCATTCCATATAAACTTGTTGATAACTGTTTAGAAGAATTATTGATAGTGTAATTTAGATTATAATAAAAATGTTTCTGTTCTGATAAGGATTCATAAATTTCAGATAAATCACTTTGCTTTTCAGGTTCTGAGCAAGAAATACCGGCCAATAGAAGTAGTATGAAATATATGGAATTGTTCATGAAGTAGTTTACTATTAATTCATTCAAATATAACGAAAAGCAAATTAGTTAAAAATTTAAAAAACTCTGCACCCACTCTGGCGTTTAGTTTTTGAAACAAATTTTACATATGAACGCATTTGAATTTAAAAATCCTACTAAAATCATATTTGGAGAAGGCAAAACAGAAAAACTTGCTGATAATATTCCAGCTGGAAGTTATATTTTGCTGGCTTATGGTGGTGGAAGCATCAAGAAAAATGGTGTCTATGATCAAGTTATTGCTGCCACCAAAGATTTTAAAATCACAGAATTTTCAGGTATAGAGCCTAATCCTCATTTTGAAACACTAATGAAAGCAGTGAAAATTATAAGAGATGAAAAAATTGATTTCATTTTGGCTGTTGGAGGTGGTTCAGTAATTGATGGTTGTAAATTCCTTTCTGCCGCAGCCTTTTATGAAGGTGATGAATGGGATTTAGTATCAAAAGGCTTGTCCAGAAAACAAGAAAAGGTCTTGCCTTTTGGCACAGTATTAACATTGCCCGCAACAGGTTCCGAAATGAATTCCGGTGCAGTGGTGACCAAAGTCTCAACTCAGGAGAAAAGAACCTTTGGTGGTCCTCAGTATTTCCCAGTATTTTCAATTTGCGATCCATCTGTCATTCAATCACTTCCTAAAAGACAGATTGCTAATGGAGTTGTAGATGCTTATACGCATACGTTAGAGCAATATTTAACTTATCAGCATGATGCAATATTGCAGGATAGAATTGCTGAAGGAATTTTGCAAACTTTAATCGAAATCGGGCCACAGGTGATGGAAGATCCATCTGATTATAAAGCTGCATCTAACTTTATGTGGTCCGCAACAATGGCTCTAAATGGTATTTTAAGGTTAGGAGTTCCTACTGATTGGGCAACACACATGATAGCTCATGAACTAACGGCATTGCACGGAATTGATCATGCTAGAACCTTGGCTATTATTGCACCTAACCTATACAAAAAGCTATTTGAGGACAAAAAAGAGAAGCTAGTTCAATATGGAAAAAGAGTTTGGGGATTAAATGGAGAATCAGATAGTGAAATTGCAGAAAAAGCAATTGAAATGACTGTATCCTTTTTCCAATCAATGGGCATCGATACGAAATTGTCAGATTACACCTCTGATTATGAAAAAACCGCTCAAACAGTTTATGAAAGATTTACAGAACGGAAATGGATGGGATTAGGAGAAACACAAAAAGTAGGGCCTGAAATGGCTAAAGAAATAGTTGAAATGAGCATTTAGTTTTATTATCAGTGTATCTTAATCAAAGAAATATATCTTAAATCAATAGTATAAAGAAACTGAGCATTTTAAGTTTTTAGAATTTTATCTTTTAATTTTTCAAATTGAGAATGTTCAGTTTCTACTTCTTTCACCTTCTTATTGATGGTTTGATCTGTTTCTAATTTCAAACGAATCTCTTTTATCGTTATATCCAAAATTTTCACCTCACCTTTAACCTTGTTAATTATCTCTTCTTTTTCCTTTATTTCTTCTGAATAATCTAATAAATTACACAAACCCAGCATAGTAGCCACTGGTGCCCTCAATTGATGACCATTAATGAAAGTGTATTCAGCCAGTTTTTCATTTTTAAGTTGAAGCTCTTTCGTTCGCTCCATCACTGCATCCTCCAGGTGATTATTTAAAGCTTTCAAAGATTCATTTAAGGATTGTAACTCTTCTGATTGGGTTAAAATTTCTTTTTGTTGTAGGGTAACTTTACGATTTGTTAATTGCACATTTTTAGAGAACTCGTAACTAATATAAGCAATTGAAATAAAATGGATGAGCGCATATGCTAACACTAAATGAAGCATCAAGTCTGGAAGGTCTGTATTTAGCTGGAAACCGTAAATGGGCAATGTGAAAAGATAGCCAAGAGGAATAAGCAGTATTCTGTAGAATTTATGAAAACCTCTGGATGCAATATAATTACTCACTAAGCCAAGAATGAAAATGAAGCTTGGAATATAAAGTAATTGGAGAAGGCCAACAAACCAACCAACAACGAAGAAATCTACCATATTTTGCCTAATACCTATTCCTTTATCATTATCATGACTGACGTAATAGAGAAATAGAAGATAGGGTAGAAATACAGCTAAAGAAAACGTGCAATAATGCCATATTTCAATTGATATATTATTGTAATCTAAAAATATGATTAGATATATGGCATTGAAACAGTAAGCTGCATATCGAAAAAGCAGCGATGCTTTTCCGAAAAAATCACTTTTCTGCCAATAATATCTAATATTTAATAAATGCACATACCAAATTAAATACCTAAACCTAATTCACCAATTAAAATTTGTAATATTTTAGACTAAATACTATTTACACAAAAAAGAAACCCATTTAAGTAATAATATTTTAATAATGAGTTTACATTTCGGATGCTATAAATTTTTTGAACAAAATTTTAAATTTGATAGTTATTATCAAATAATTATTTAATAATATTCAAGCAACTTATTAATAACCTGCCATTCGTTTTAATTTGAATTGCATCAGACAAATTTAAATGCCAAAGATAGATAAAGAACAAAAATTCTTTGACTTTTCGGATTACGGGAGGAGTCCTGCAATATATGCTTCCAATTTAATTAAGGACACCTTTATTACGCCAATACATGTGACCATAATCTTTGGTATTATTGGTTTGATAACAGTATATGCAATTTTAGTAGACTATTACTTATTAGCTGGATTTGGTTTAATATTGAAGTCTATTGTAGATGCTATGGACGGGGAGCTAGCAAGAATAAATGAAAGTCCCTCCTACTCAGGAAGATATTTAGATTCAATTTTTGATAGTATTTTGAATCTCTTATTTATCCTAGTGATAAGCTATAAAAGTAATATCCCAATATGGCTTGGATTAATTGCGTATATATGCATTCAGCTCCAAGGAACTTTATACAATTACTATTACGTAATTTTAAGACATCGCTCTGTTGGAGGAGATACAACAAGCAAGATATTTGAAACGAAGCCACCTGTTGCTTTCCCAATTGAAAGTCAAAAAACTGTCAATGTTTTATTCAGAATCTTTAAATTCCTTTATCTCCCATTCGATTGGTTAATCTATCAGTTCGACAGCAAAGCCTATAAGATTCGTCAACTTCCAAATTGGTTTATGACTATAATTTCAGTTTATGGCTTAGGCTTTCAGTTAATGTTGATGGCAATTATGCTATCTCTGGGCTGGATTGATTTTATCATTCCTTTCTTTATCGCCTACACATTTATGATTTTTATATTCGTAGGATTAAGAAAATTATTCATAAAATAAATCATGGAGAATTTAGCAATACATTAAATTAATTTTTTGATGGAATTACTATTTTTGCTCTTTTTAATAGTCGTAATTGGCTGATCAATTAAGTCCGAATAATTCTTAATAAACATTGCTACAAAATAAAATATAAAGGATACATAAAATATAAAGAGCATTACCAAAACAATGCTACTAGAAGCGCCAAATATCCCTTTTATATTACTATTGACTAGTATTTGCTCTATCACAATCTGTCCGATTTTAAATAATACAGAGGTCATCACACCCCCAAAAATTGCAGGTTTCCATGGTAATTTCGCATTGGGCAGTATCTTAAATAATAAAGTAAACCAAGCTGAAAAAGTAAGTAAAGAAAATACTATACTAAAAATTCGAACTAAATAGGATTTAACATTTGGTATGAGATCCGTTAAATGGTCTCCTATAAATGCAATTACAATATCTGAAAGTATGGCAATTAAAATGATTACCCCTCCAATTGAAACTAAAGCTATTGCAGTAAGTCTTCCACGCAAGTGAGAAGTAAATTTCTGGTTACTTTTTGAAGGCACATCCCATACTTGGTTTATATTCAATTGAACTAGAAAAAATAAATTTGTACCTATAAATAGTAAAAATAGAAACACCAATATGGAAGTTAATAGATCATCTGGGAGTTCTTGAAAATTCCTGAATATTTGCTTTATTTCTTCCGTTCCTGAATTACCTAAGACATTACTGATTTGACTGAAAATTTCATCATTTAGAAACTCTGGTTTGATAAAAAGTCCTAGAGTATTTATTAAAATAACTAAGATTGGAGGTATAGCAAATAAACTAAAAAAAGCAGTGGAAGAGGCTAATTGTAAAGGATTTTTATCTTTAAGGTCCTTTAGAGATTTAGGTATTAATTTCAGAATTGCTAATATCTTATCTTTCATTTTAAATTCGCAGGGACTAATTCTAAATTGTAATAAACAGAAAAACCGAAGCCAATAAGCTTCGGTTTTAATAAATAGAGATAATTTTAATTAATCTACTTCATTCTCAATTTTTTCACCAATTGACTTTAATTCGCTTTGAACTTCATTGTAAGCACTTTGAAGTTCTCTTTGAATATTATCCCAAGTATCTTCAGTAGATCTTTCAAGCTTCTTTAGATTATCCTCTAGCTTACGTTCAGTATTTTCAAGTTTATTTTCTAATTCTGAATCGTCTTCTACTTCTTCAAGTCGCTCCTCTACTTTTTCGATTTCGTTTTTCAATCTTGCTTCCCATTCATCCTTTTGGTTTTGGAAATCATTATTCATTTCTTCAGTCTCCTCGTATTGGGCTGCATCCTGATTGTGGTCATTGTTAGACCCACAAGCAAAAGCTGATGAAATTAATAATGCTGCGGTTAATGTTTTAATTGATAGTTTCATAATTTAAAAATATTTTGTTTTTAGTTCAAAAAATATATCTCATTATTAACGCAGCAAATAAGGCAGGGTTCAATCTAAAAAATTAGATGTCTCTGAATAGTACTAAATATGTATCAAATAAAGTCATACAAACTAAATAGAATACTATTTTCATCTATCAGAATAGATAGGGGATTTATAAAGAATAATAAAAAAAGCCCCAATGCGATTATGCATTGAGGCTTGTATAATATTGATTCAAAGTATTTTATTTAACTGAATCTACCACGCTTTTGAAAGCTTCCGGATGATTCATAGCTAAATCAGCTAATACTTTTCTGTTTAATTCTATTCCTTTTTTATTTACAGCACCCATAAACTGAGAATAAGACATTCCGTGTTCTCTGGTTCCTGCATTAATTCTTTGAATCCACAATTTTCTGAATTCTCTTTTCTTTTGTTTCCTATCTCTGTAGGCATACAACCAACCTTTTTCAACAGCATTTTTAGCTACTGTCCAAACGTTTTTCTTTCTACCCCAGTAGCCTTTCGCATACTTAAGGATTTTTTTTCTTCTAGCTCTTGAAGCTACATGATTTACTGATCTTGGCATAAATTTTAATTTTTTGGAAATTGGTGACCAACATTAAAGTTGATTCTTGACGTTACCATATATCCCGGTTTAACATTGAACCTTCGTTCATTTTAATTTTGCGAAATATTAAAGATTAAGCATGTCTTTCACTCTACCCATATCAGACTTATGAACAAGTCCCATATCAGTTAAGCGTCTTTTCTGCTTAGTTTCTTTTTTGGTTAAAATATGACTTTTAAAAGCGTGTTTTCTTTTAATCTTACCGCTTCCAGTCAATTTAAACCTTTTTTTCGCGCCTGATTTTGTTTTTACTTTAGGCATTTATCTATTTATTTAAATTGGTTACTTATTTACCTTGTTTAGGAGTAATGAAAAGTGTCATTCTTTTACCTTCCAATTTAGGCATCTGTTCAACTTTCCCTAAATCTTCTAATTCAGAAGCAAAACGCAACAATAAAAGTTCTCCTCTATCCTTAAAAACAATTGTCCTTCCTACGAAATGAACGTAAGCTTTCACTTTTGCACCATCTGTTAAGAATTTCTTAGCATGATTCAGTTTAAATTCAAAATCATGATCATCGGTATTCGGACCAAACCTTATTTCCTTAATAACAGTTTTTTGTGCTTTGGCTTTTATCTCCTTTTGCTTTTTCTTCTGCTCGTATTTAAATTTTGAATAATCAATAATTTTACAAACAGGCGGATCAGCTTTTGGAGAAATCTCAACCAAATCTAGGTTTTGCTCTTCAGCCATTCTGAGGGCCTCACCAATGGTATAGACGTCAACTTTTACATTTTCACCAACTACACGAACCTCTCTAGCTCTTATTTTACTATTAACCTTGTAGGGTTCTTCCTCCCTACCTCTAGGTCTGTAGCTGCCTTTTTTTCGCATTTTACTAATATTAACCTCCTTTTTTTAGTTTACAGTGTGCAAATATCGTTATAAATATTGGATTACAAAATTACAATCCAAAATCTAGTAATCAATATCATTTATTTTCTATACTATCTATTACTTTTTGATTGAAAAATGATTTGAAATCCTCCAAACTCATGCTTCCAACATCTCCTTCTCCATGTTTTCTAATCGAAACTTTACCTTCTGCCTGTTCCTGTTCCCCAACTATTAACATATAAGGGATTTTTTTGATCTCAGCGTCACGTATTTTCCTTCCAATTTTTTCATCTCTATGATCAATAAAGCCTGTTATATCATTAGCTTCAAGTTCGCTATAAACTTGATTGGCAAAATCAGCATATTTTTCTGAAATAGGTAAAACTGCCACTTGCTCCGGAGATAACCACAATGGGAAATTACCAGCGCAATGCTCAATTAAAACAGCTACGAAACGTTCCATACTTCCAAATGGAGCTCTATGGATCATAACTGGTCTGTGCTTGCTGTTGTCAGCTCCAACGTATTCCAACTTAAATCGTTCTGGAAGTGTATAATCAACTTGGATAGTTCCTAATTGCCAGCTTCTTCCTAAGGCATCTTTCACCATAAAATCAAGCTTTGGACCGTAGAAAGCTGCTTCTCCCAATTCAATAACTGTTTTCAAGCCTTTTTCTTCGGCTGCTTCAATAATTGATTTTTCTGCCTTGTCCCATAATTCATCTGAGCCGATGTACTTCTCTTTATTTTCTGGGTCTCTTAAAGATACTTGGGTTACAAAATCTTCAAAACCTAAAGAATTAAAAACAAATAATACTAGGTCAATTACTTTAATAAACTCCTCTTTTACCTGATCTGGGCGACAAAAGATATGTGCATCATCTTGAGTGAAACTTCTAACTCTGGTTAAACCATGTAATTCACCGCTTTGCTCATATCTATAGACTGTTCCAAATTCAGCCAAGCGTAAAGGAAGATCCTTATAACTTCTTGGTTTGGTTTTATAGATTTCACAATGGTGAGGGCAATTCATTGGCTTTAGCAAATATTCCTCATCACTCTTCGAATCATCATCAGATGGTGCTGCTATAGGTTGAAAAGAATCTTTTCCATATTTTTCGTAATGACCCGAAGTGATATATAATTCTTTATTACCAATATGTGGAGTAATAACGGGTTGATAACCTGCTTTTACCTGTGCTTTCTTTAAGAAATTCTCCAAACGATCTCTCAACATAGTGCCTTTAGGTAGCCATAATGGCAATCCTAAGCCCACTTTTTCAGAAAAGGCAAACAACTCCATTTCCTTACCAAGCTTTCTATGATCACGTTTTTTAGCTTCTTCTAAAAGCTCTAAATATTCTTTTAACTCTTTTTGCTTAGGGAAAGTAATTCCATATATCCTAGTTAACTGCTTACGCTTTTCATCTCCTCTCCAATAAGCACCTGCAATATTTAATAGCTTTACTGCTTTGATGTAGCCAGTATGTGGGATATGTGGCCCTCTACATAAATCGGTGAAGTTTCCTTGTTGATAGAAGGTGATTTCTCCATCATTCAAGCCATCAATCAACTCTAATTTATATTCATCTCCTTTTTTCTGATAATAATCAAGAGCATCCTTTTTTGAAACCTCAGATCTCTGAAATTCATTTTTTTGACGAGCTAATTCAAGCATTTTTTGCTCAATTTTCTCTAGTTCCTCTCCTTGTAGCTCTTGATCTCCAAAATCTACATCATAATAAAAACCATTGGCGATGGGAGGTCCTATTCCGAATTTTATGCCAGGATATAACTCTTCTAAAGCTTCTGCTAACAAATGGGCAGAAGAATGCCAGAATGTATTTTGTCCTTCTGGATCGTTCCAAGTCAGTAATTGAATATGAGCATCTTCATTTATCGGTCTTGTTGAATCCCAAACTTGCCCGTTAACTTTTGTCGATAAAACATTTCGAGCTAAGCCTTCACTGATACTCATGGCGATATCATGACCCGTTACGCCCTTGTCAAATTCTTTTATACTGCCATCAGGCAAAGTAATCTTTATTTTATTACTCATATTATGTTGTAATTCTTACTTAATTAAATGTGATTTTGAATGAAAATGATTCCTAATTACAAATATGCAATTTTTGATTTAATAAGTGTAAATGGATTACAGCTTAATTGCCAATTACTTCTCCTTTTGCATTTAAAGTTTTTAAAACCTCTCCATTTTGATCGTAGAGAAAAAATATTCCGGCTTCTACTCTTGCATCACCTAATATATTTTCTGATTCAAATTCTAGCCTCCATAATTCTTCCATTTGATAAGATAAATAGAGTAGAATTTGTGATGAGTTTCCCTCTTCCACCGATTTAAGATTTACCAAAACATTATTATTTAAATCAAGGATTTTTTTAACATTTAAAGTAGTGTCTTCAATTATTAAATGATTTTTAATCTTCATATCAAATCCAGCATTGGCTACAAACGGCTTTTTTTGCCAACTACCCACCATCAATAAAGAGGAGTTGGATTCAATTAAATCCAAAATATATTTATCGCCCTTATTTGCTGCAGCATTTATTGGGGTGATATAAATTGTGTCTTGATCAGTAACAAAGTATTGAATATCAATTTCCATTTCTTTAGTTTTCTCAGAAACGGACTCGTATTTTTTCTCTAAAATAGTTTTTTCAGTATTAATATAAGCATCTATTGAAGGTTCAAAACCATCAAAATATGCAGCAAAATCTGTTTTTATTCGGTCATTTATTTGACTATCTATCAATTTGATCATCTCTAATTGATCAGCAAGCCTGTTTTCATATTCTTTAACAACATTTGTTCTTTGATAAATATTGGAAGAATCAGCCAATACAGGGAATAAATTAACATTCGTAATTAAATTGCTTTTATTCTTAAGTTGCTTATAACGCAATAAATTATAAACTACATTTTGTTTATCCAGATTTTCTAATCCTTTTTTCAACTCTTCTGGAATGTTCATTTCTTTAATTTTAGCAGAGTCTTTTACTTTTTCATTGAAACTCAATGCACTATTAAAATCATTATCAGTCTTATACAACAATTCTTTAATTGGCTGAACTTCTGTTTCAATTCTCTTATCCAGTGCAATCAAATACGTAGCATAATCTTGTATTTCAATCTGAAAATTATTGAAATCAATATCCTTTGGAGCTAATTGATCCCAATTATCAATAGTTGTCAATTTTAATTCCGGATCATAAAGGGATTGATTTAATGATTTTAGCTTTTCAACAAAAATTGAATAATTGGTTTTAAAATCATTAAATAATTTTATTACTTCAAGTAAGTCTTCTCTGTCATCTGAATTTGCTCTCAACATAAAGGATGATTCATCAGGATAAGAAGAATAGAAATCAACTGCTTTATTTACAAAAATATTATATTGATCTACAGTTTTCTCCTTTATTTGATGTACTTCATTAACTAATTCTTTTTTTGTAGTTACATCAGCTATTTTATTTTCATAATCCAAGTGGACGTCCGATTTTTTAATCCCGAATTTACCGGTTCTTAAATCCCTTCGATTATAAGCCATATAATAATCATCATTCTTTCTGACCTCACGATCATCTACTAATGAAATAGCTTTTTTATATGATTCTATTGCTAAATTGGCCATGGAATCATATTTTTCTGTTGAAGGAAATATCTCAACAGTATCTAACTTTGAAATAGTGATTTCACCCAAGTAAAAATAGGCATTGGCTTCATCGTCATTATCTTCTAAAAATTGCAGCAAAAGAGGTTCCGCTGATTTATAGTCTTTACTTTGCAATAAAGGGAAGACGTTTTTGTATTTAATTCTCTGAGAATAGGAATTCAATACAAATGAAAAGCAAAGAATTGATATCAGTATAATTAATCTCATTAACTTAAATTTAATTGAAATTATAGAATATAATATTGATTTATTACAAAAGTAATCTATTCTAAGTAAACACCAAAACCTTCATCTGAACGGGTGAAATTAATTCGTTCTTGAATTGTGGTGGCTAACTCAATTCCAGTATAATTTGCGGAAATTGGAAAAGAACGATGGGCTCTATTTACCAAGAAAGCAGTTTCAATTTTCTTAAGCTTTATATTTAGGAATGGTTTTAATGCGTAAAACATGGTTTTACCAGAATTCAACACATCATCAACTAATAATATTACTGCCTTTTCGGAGTTTTCAATTGGATCTGAAAGCTTTACCTCAGACTTTTCAGGATTGGATTTATCGATATTTAACTCTATAAAAGTAGGGTCTAAATCAGAAATTTCTTTTAATTCTCTTTTGATTTCTTGACCTAAAATAGCTCCTCCCCCTTCAATACCGATGATGTATAGGTTTTCTTCTTTATAATTGTTCTCTAAAACCTGAAAAGCTATCCGTTTAATTTTACTACGGATAGCTTCTCGGTCTAAAATTTGACTGCTTTTGTTAAGCATAAATTTATTTGTTTTCAGGTATTGGCATTTTTTTGCTATCCTTAAAAGTAGATAAAATTACCATGGATTGCATGCTATCCACTACTTCTATTTCACTTACTTTCTCCAACATTAATTTTTGATAAGAAGGGATATCTTTTGCAATAACTTTCAGAATAAAATCACTAGAACCTGTCACATGATTACATTCAATAATTTCATCTACTCCGTCAATAGCCTTTATGAATTTTTCAATATTTGATCTATTGTGACCTTTTAAAGAGACCATTACATAGGTACTAACTCCTAAATTAATTTTCTCATTGTCAAGCTTTGCATGATAGCTTTTTATTATACCAGCATTCTCTAGTTTCTTAACTCGCTCTAATGTTGGTGCAGGTGATAGTCCAATATCTTTCGATAATTGTGCATTGGTTATTCTGCCGTCTACTTGCAAAATATCCAATATTTTTTTGTCAATTTTATCCAGTTTGAAAGGTAACATTTTAATTATTTCGTATTTTCAATTAGAACGCAAAATTAATATATATTATTGACTTCAACCATATAATAATGTATTTATACCAAATTTATTTTTGTCATTTGGATAAAAATATAACATAAATATTGAAATTATAACATCAAACTTCCTTTACTGCAATATTGACTTAAATTAATGTTAGTTTTAATTTTCAAATATGATATATTCTAACTCATGCCCTCATCAAACTTAAATAATTGGATTAATTTTCAAGGTGATAAACTTAGTATTCATGATTTCATTGAAATGTATAAAAATGATGAAAACAAGCTACTTAAAACAGTTATTAAATTCATAAATGAGTGGCAATCCGATACCCCTTACATTTTACAAAATACTTCAGGCTCCACGGGAAAGCCCAAAACCATTAAAATTTCTAAAAGCCAAATAAAAGAAAGTGCATCAGCTACTTTAAATACATTAAAAATTAAAGCTGGCGATCATGCTTTGCTATGCATCAATCCTGAATTTATCGGTGGAAAAATGATGATTGCTAGGTCTTTTATAGGCGGATTGAATTTAAGTATCACTCCCATAAGTGGTAATCCTCTGAAGAATTTCAAATTTCAAGAACCTATAGATTTCTTTTCCTTTGTCCCCTATCAATTGGAA